>NZ_JBSVWB010000049.1:0-50542 GCF_054071795.1 Pseudomonas sp. SDO5271_S396 | reverse complement strand
TGGGCTGGGCCGGCATTCCGGCTTTTCCAAAGTGACCCGCTGTAAGAGCGGAACCATAAGCCGCCGTGACCGCAGCAACGGATATACACCCATCACACCCCGCACACCCCGCCCCCCCCGAAAACCTAGCACAATCCCCCCCACCGACTAAGCTCACACCCCAACAAAAAAACACCGAGCCCTGGCCATGCCCCACCCCACCGAAACCTTCCGCGCCCGATACCGAGCCAACATCCACCGCCATTACAACCCCTGGCTACACGCAAGCTTCGTGCTGGGCTACGGCGCAACCTGCATCACCCTGGCCTGGACCTCCACCCACCACATCACCCCGCTGCAATGGCTGACCGTGCCCTTGACCCTGGTGTTCTTCAACCTGTGCATCTATCTCGTGCACCGCCACCTCGGCCATCACAAACACGCCCTGGCGCGCTTGTTCTACGCGCGGCATACCGGCGATCACCACAGTTTCTTCACCCCCGGCCACATGACCTACGACAGCCCCCGGGATTGGCGCGTAATCCTCTTTCCGGCCTGGTTGATCGTGCTGCACAGCCTGGCTATCACCCTGCCCGTCTGGTGGCTGCTCAAGCAGTGGAGCCCCAATGTCGCCGGGCTGTTTGCCGGCTGCATGATCCTCGGCTACCTGCTCTACGAAGTCTTCCATGCCTGTGAACACCTGCCCGCCGACCACCCGGTGGCGCGCCTGCCGTGGCTGCGCCAGATGCACCGCCTGCACGCCCTGCACCACCGCCGTGAGCTGATGCAAGGGCGCAACTTCAACATCGTCCTGCCACTGATGGACTACCTGTTCGGCACCCTGCACTGGGAACCGACCCCCCACGACAACCAGGAATCGTCATGAACACCCGCCCCAAAAAACTCCGCCACCTGCTGTTCGTATTGATGCTGGCGGTAGTGGCTTTTCTGCTGCTGATGCCCACTAAAGTCCAACCGGTGAACTGGGCGCCGCCCAAGGCGCCTTCGATGAAAGACGGCCCCTTCGCCGAAAACCAGCGCCTCAAGGGTATCCAGAAAATCGGCGCCCAGGACATCGCCGGCCCCGAAGCCCTGGTGCTGGACGCCCAGGGTTATCTGATCAGCGGCCTGCACGATGGGCGCATCATCCGCACCTCGCCCGACAGCCGCAGCCTGGAAGTGCTGGCCGACACCGGCGGGCGGCCCCTGGGGTTGGCGCTGCACCCGGATGGGCGTCTGATCATCGCCGATGGCATCAAGGGTTTGCTGGCCCTGGACGCAAAACACCAGCTCAGTGTCCTGAGCACCAGCGCCAACGGTATGCCGTTCGGCTTTACCAATGATGTGACCGTGGACGCGCGCGGGCGCTATGCGTATTTCAGCGATGCATCGAGCCGCTGGGGTTATGGCCAGGACGGCGAGGCGGTGATCGAACATGGCGGCGATGGGCGTCTGCTGGGCTATGACTTCAGCAGCGGCACCACCGAGGTCTTGCTCGACCAGTTGCAATTCGCCAATGGCGTCGCCCTCGGCCCCGACGAAAACTACGTGCTGGTGAATGAAACCGGCGCCTATCGCATCAGCCGCTACTGGCTCAAGGGCGAGCGCGTCGGCAGCCACGACCTGTTCATCGACAACTTGCCCGGCCTGCCGGACAACCTCAGTTTCAATGGCCAGGACCGTTTCTGGGTGGCGCTGTACTCACCCCGTAACCCATTGCTCGATGGCTTCGCCGGCTACCCCTTGCTGCGCAAGGTCATGGTGCGGGCGCTGATGGTGGTACCCAAGCCCATCGAGCGCAAGGCCTTCGTCCTGGGGCTGGACACCGACGGCAACGTCATCGCCAACCTGCAGGACGGCAGCGCGGGCAATTATTCGCCCATCACCACCGCCCGGGAGTATGGCGAATGGCTGTACCTGGGCTCGCTCAAGAGCAGCAGTATGGCGCGCCTGCCGTTGTCACTCGCGTTGGCGCACTGAGCAAGACGCAAAAAAGGCAGCCTCAAAAGGCTGCCTCTTTCATGTGCAACGTGGGATCAGTGAACGATGTCCTGGGTGCAGATATGCCCCAGGCTCACGTAAGGCACGTTATCGCCGCCGACGCCCACCCCCGGGAACTCCTCCAGCTCGATGCGCCAGCCGCCGAAGTTGAAGGTGGTGTCCCAGTTGTACGCCACGCCGGTGCTGCTGTCCGGGATCACCACGCGGTAATCGCCGAAGCAGTCGCCGATGCCGGCACTGGCCAGCGACGCACCCGCGCTGTTGGTGGTGGTCTTGAAGTCGGCCCAGTGGAACTCGGCCCCGTCAAAACGCTTGTCGACACGCAGTACCGGAGTAATGCCCAGCAACGGCGCGCCAGTAGTGTCGGACCACTGGGTGGACCAGTTCAGCGTCCGCGCCGTCTGGGTTGCCAACGGGAACACCGAGACCGGTACCCGCACGATGTTGTCACCCTTCACGCTGGACGTATTCAGACGCGGCGTGGAGCCCAGGCTCAATTGATACTTCTTGCTCGGGTCCTGTACCACCGCCGGGTTGGCGCGTACGCGTACCTTCACCGTGGTGCCCGGCGTGACGCTGGGATACGTGGAGGTGGAACCGGCAGGGATGGTCACCCAGTTGACGCCGTCGAAGCGGTCGAAGATCCACTGGTTGCGGCTGCCGCTCGCATCGCCCGCCAGGTACATGCTCACGCTCTGGCCACGCACCGCCTTGAAGTCGAAGTAATCGACATCGTTGGCGTTATCGAGGTTGCCGGTGACCTTGTTCATCGAGTCCGGCAGCACGAAGGCGGTCTGCGGGGTGTCATTGGGCTCGTAGGCATCGATGTTGCTGTCCACCGCGACACCGAAACTGAACTGCGAGTTGCTGGCGACCTTGGCCACCATGTACCAGTAGTAGTCACCCGCCGGCAGCACGCCGTTGAGGTATTCGTCGGCATTGCCGGCGGCGTCGGAGGAACCCACCACGCTGAGGTTGCCCTGGCCGTCATCCTGGAACAGGGTCAGCGACATGTCGGTGCCAGCGCTCTGGTTCACCAGTTGCACCTGGACCCGAGCGTTCTGCGCCAGATTGAAGTGATAGGCGAACTCCTCGCCCTGACTCACGCCACTGATGGTGTAGAGGGTGTTGATATCCAGGGTGGGAAACAACGGTTCAAAAGCGGCGACGGCGGCGTTTTTCAGGTCGGCCTGGGCCGGTTTTTTCAGCTCGCCGACCGTGCTGTCGAACGGTGCGCTGCTCGCCGCCTTGGTCACCGCTCGGGACTGACCGGTTTTCGCCGCCTGCAGCTTTTGCTTGAGGGTCGCCGAGACCTTGGCGGTATCGACCTTGCCACCCGGTTTCAGCGCCTTCTGCGCCGCCTGTTTGACCGCTTGCGCGCTGAGGGTTGGAGGGGTTTGCTCGGCCAGGGCAAAGGCCGAAACGAAGCAGGAGGCCGCTACGGCCGCGCCCAGCATAAACGCTTTTTTCGATTTCATTTTTTATCCATCCATAGTTAAAAAGTGAAGCTCAGGTGACATCCGGTCACCTGGGATGGAATCTAGATAAATACTGAATGCATGTCCAGTATTTTTTAAACGAATTGTTTAGCCTAGTAGCCGGTCATCTCCAGATACCCCACCCCGCCGTCGAACCGCACCGGGCCTTCCCAGTAGGGAATGCTCAGGTTCATCCACGCATTCGGATTGACCGCATCGACAGTGATATCCAGCTGTTTGCCGGGGACTTTCAGTGACCAGCGCGTAGGCATCGCGCGGCCTTCGACCGTGGTTGTGGCCAACGGTGTCAGCTGGATATCGGCGTTGTGCAGGGTCTGCGTGCGGCCCTCGTGGTCGATCCAGGTACCGGTGAGATAACCCGGCCCATCCGTTTGCCGTACCCGAAACAGCATCAGTTGTTCGCCCCGGTCCAGGTGCAGGGAGAACCAGTCCCAGCCGGTCTGGCTGGCGGCCAGGGGCTGGCTGCTCCATTCGCGATCCAGCCACGCCGGGCCACTCACCTGATAGGTCTTGCCATCGAGGCTGACGCTGCCGCTGGCCCTGAAGAATGGCTGGCTGTAGTAATACGAGGCCTGGCCCTGATCGGACTTGCGGCTGTAGCCGTTGTCACCCTGCAACACCAACGGGCGGCTGGAAGTCAGGCGCAGGTCGTAGGCGAATTGCGCGCCGGCGGCCTTGAGTTGCAGGTCGGCCAGCGGGCTCGCGGCGCCCGGCAATGTGGCGAAATTCCAGTCGTCGATCCACGCATTGAACGGCTCAGCCTGGGCCCCGGCCTGGCCGACACCGCCCCGGGCATAACGCTCGGCGGCATAGTGCCGGGTGGCGGACGTGACGGCGGCGTGGCCGAGCCAGACCGTCGAGTCGTGCCAGCCCGCCTGCACCGGGCCGGCCTTCAGGGCGTTGCGAAACAGCGTCCATTGCACACCGAACCGATGCCCCTCGGCATCCGTGAGGTTGGCGGTGACGTACCACCATTCGATGCGAAAGCCCGGATGCGGGCCGTGGTCTTGCGGAAAGCTGAACACCTTGCCCGGCACCACCTGGGCGAAATCGGCAGCCTCACTGCCCAGCCCGGCGAAACTTTGCGTCGGCTCAGGCGCCTGGTCACACGCGGTCAACAGCACGACAACAGCCCACAGCAGGCACTTACTCTTCATGGGCAAAAGTCCTCAGCAAATCCGCCGGTCGGCTGCGGTACAACTGCCACAGCGGCCACGCCGAGGCGAGCCACGTGGCCAACAGCGCCAGGCCCAGCAACTGCGCCAACTGCCACGGGAACACCTGCAACGGCAGACGCCAACCAAAGGCTTGCACATTGATCACCGCGTCCAGGCACCACGCCAGCAGCAGGCCCAGGGGCAAGGCCATGACCAGCGTCAGCACCGCCAACAGCCAGGTCTGCCCGAGGTTGAGCAGCATCAGTTGCCGACGCGTCACCCCCAACGCCCACAACGGCGCGAGCTGGCCCAGACGGCTCTGGCTCTGGGTCAACAGGCTGATGAACAGCGCCACGCCGGCCACGCCCAGGGTCAGGCTGTTCAGCGCGGCCGTGGCGGCGAAGGTGCGCTCGAACACCTGGCTCGACCAGCCTTTGAGCTGCTGTTGATCGACGATACGGCTATCTTCCAGAGCAAATTCACGCTGCACGTCACGCACCACGGACGCCACGTCCGACGGTGCCACCCGCAGGTTGAAACGCACCGGCGCCAGCGTCGGCCAATGGGCCAACAGGTGGTTCGAATTCACCAGCAGATGGCCCTTGGGGTTGCCGTAGTCGGCGTAGATCCCCACCAGCCGGGGCGACCATGTCCCTTGCGGCACGGGAATCTCGACGGTATCCCCCAGGCGCACGTTCAGGCGTCGCGCCAACTGCTCGCTGAGCATCAGGGTGTCGGCCTGCTGCAACTGGTCCCACGGTTGCCCCACCGCCTCCAGCAGCGGCCAGTGCTGGCGGTAGGTCAGGTCATCGATCACGCCAAACAGTTCCGCCGGCCAGCCCTGCAATTGCACAGTGACTTGCCAGGCAGGCAGCACTTTCTGCACGAGCGGCTGCCGGGCCAGCCACGTCTTCAGTTGCTCGGCCTGGACCGGGTTCTGCGGGTTGAGGTACAGCTCGGCCGTGAGGCGCTGCTCCAGCCAGTGATTGAAGGTCTGGCGAAACCCCGAGGTCATGGAGCCTGCGCCGATATTCGCCGCCAACGCCAAAAGCAACGCCATCAGCGCCAGGCTCAAGGCCGGCAATTGCTGGCGGCAGTCGGCGAGAAACCATTGGCCCAGCACCGAGCGACTGCGCCCCAACACGGCCTTCAACAGCCCATTGAGCACCACCGGCAAGCCAAGGGCAGCGCCGAGCAACAACGCCGCCATCAGCACGAATCCGGCGGTCAGGCTGTTGCCCCCTAGCAAGGCCACCAGTGCAATCAGCAACGCCGCGCTCGCCACCACGCCCTGGCGCCGCAACCAGCGCCCATGGGCTTCATGCCAGGCTTGGGCATCGGCCAGTGCCAGCAACGGCAAACGCGCCGCACGCCACAGGCTGCTGGCACCGGCCAGCAGCGCGCCGACCAGGCTCAGGCCCAACCCGGCCAGCCACCAGCCAGGGTTCAGGCTCAACTGCCCCGCCACCTCCGCGCCATACAAGCCGCGCAGGCTCACCGCCACATCCGGCAGCAACAGACTGGCCAGCCCGTAGCCACTGACCACACCCAGCACACCGCCGAGCAGCGACAGCACCCCCAACTCGACGCCCAGGCTGACAATCAACAGTCGCGCGCTCACCCCGCAGGCGCGCAAGGTGCGCAGCAGCCCACGGCGTTGTTCCAGCGCCAAGCCAATCGCCGCGTGCACGATAAACAGGCCGACCAGAAAAGACAGAAAACCCAGCGCATCCAGGTTCAGGTGAAAACTCTCGGTGAGGCGTGCGAGGTTGTTGTCTTGCGCACGCTTGAGCTGCAAACCGGCGGGCGGCACAGGCTGGGTGGCGGCGAATGCCTTGTCGAGCCACAGCCGCGACAGACGCTCGGGCATCTCCAGCAGCGGTTGGGCAAACCCGATGTCGGTCAGCAACAACCCGGGGGCCATGTCCTGCCGAACCTGCAACGGTGGCAGGGCCTGGCCGCCGCTGGTCAACGGCTGATCGCCTTCGTGCAACCCCAGTTCCTGCAAGGTCGACGCGGCGATCCAGATACGCCCCGGCGGGCTGAAGAACGCCGCCATCTGCGCCTGACTCAAGCGCTGCCCGGCCACCGCGCCGCTGCCGGGCAACGACACCGGGTCGATGCCCATCAATTGCAGGCGTTGCGCTTCATGTCCCTTGAGCGTGACCCGGCCCTGTACCACCGGCGACACCGGCCATCCAGCCCGGCGCAGCTCGGCAAAGCGTGCCTGGGGAAAGCTCGCTCCGTCGGGCATCGCGAGGCTGGCCTGGGGTTCACCGCCGATCAATTGGCTGGCACGCGCATAGCTGTCGCGCGCCTGGCTGTTGAGCGCTTGCACACCGGTCAACAGCGCGGTGGCCAGCCACAGCCCGGTGAGCACGCTGAAAAATTGCACCGGATGACGCCGCCAATGGCTGAGCAGCGCGCGCAACGCCCAATGGAACACCGCCATTTCAGCGCCCGTCCGCCGGCTGCACTCGACCGCGATGCAGCACCACCTGGCGGTCGAGCCGTGCGGCGATGCGCGGGCTGTGGGTAACCATCAACAGGCTGGTGGGACTGTCGCGCAGCAGGTCGAGCAGCAGTTGCAGCACTTCATCACTGGTGGCTTCGTCGAGGTTGCCGGTGGGCTCGTCGGCCAACAACAAGCTGGGACGCGAGGCCAGGGCGCGCCCTACCGCTACCCGTTGCTGCTGGCCGCCGGAGAGTTGCTCGGGATAGCGCTTGAGCAGATCGCCCAGGCCCAGACGCTCCACCAACTGCGCCTGCCATTGCGGGTCATAGCGCCCCGCCAGGCGCGCCTGGAAAGCCAGGTTGTCGTCGACACGCAGGCTGCCGATCAGGTTGAACTGCTGGAACACCAGGCCGATATCGGTGCGCCGCCAGCGCGCCAGTTGTGCCTCGCTCAGTTGATCGAGGCGCTGCTCGCCCACTTGAATGAAGCCGCTGTCCACGCGGTCGAGCCCGGCCACCAGGTGCAGCAGGGTGCTCTTGCCGCTGCCCGACTCCCCCATCAACGCCAGGCTGCTGCGCCCGGTCAGCTGCAAGTCGACACCCGCCAGTACCGGCAACGGGCCCTGCGGGGTGGCATAGCTTTTGACAACGCCCTGTACCTGCAACATAAAAACACTCACCTGGGGGGACTGAAAACGAGCATAACGGCTAAGCCTTGGAACCCTGCAAATTTTTCACATGGATTTCACCGGTTACCCACCCGCGCCCCTTTAAATTGCCCGCCAAGTGTCACCGGTCGGCAACTTGTTAGTTGCCATGCCTGACAACTTTTTACCGCAACATGTTCAGCGAAAAGACAGCAGCCCTGTGACAGTCTCCTGCCTCACTACGGGCATTCGCCAAGAAGTTGCGCCTAACTAAATACAACATTGCCAACAGTGCCCATGGTGAATGAAGTGGTTGACCTTACCCTGACCAAACCGCGCTCGCGCCGGGCGGTGTTCAAGCGCCTGCAACCCCGGTGGCTGGGCATGGTGGTCGTGGCGCTGCTGCTCGGCGCCAGCCTGCTCTGGCCCCTCTCGCCGCGTGACCTGGGCGTCGGCGATCGCCTGCTGACCTCCCAGGTATTGCCGGCCTGGCGCGACGGTGACCTGATCGTGCTGGTGCGCCATGAAGAACGCTGCGACCGCTCGAAAAACCCCTGCCTGGGGCCCAACGAAGGCCTGACGATCAATGGCAGCCAACATGCCGAACAACTGGGCAGAGCCTTTTATACCCTGGGCATGGAAGGCAGCGACGTGCTTGCCAGCCCGCTGATTCGTACGGCCCAGACCCTGCGTTTCATGTTCGGCAAAAACGAACTGACCTCGGGCCAGCAAGCCATCTGCGGTACGGCGATGGGCGAAGAATTGCTCGCCCATAAAACCCCCGGTCACAACCTGGTGTTCGTCACCCATAGCGGCTGCATCGCCGATTTCGAAAAGGCCCTGGGCTTCCCCCACGCGTCGTTTCCGGAGTACGGCAGCGCGTTGTTCGTGCAGGTGTTGGCGAACGGCAAATTCAAGCCCCTGGGCATCATGAACAACCCCGATTGGCCGGCGGCGCTCAAGCAGCGTTAGGGTCGGCTTTCAACGCAGCATCAAGGTTTTTCGTAAAGAGCCTGGTCATCCCTGCCCGGCCACTACCGCCCATGTTCAGCAAAAAGACAGCCGTTGTCTGGCATGTTTAGTTGCGCCCTTGAACTAAGGACGTCATGAATATCCCCTGCTATTTAGTGAATGCTGTGACTTCTTTCGCAATTGAACTACTACTTCCATACCCGGTTTTCAAACGTCAAGGAGCGACGTTTTCATGACCCGCTTAAACCCCCTGCCGTTGTTGTTGCTGGCCCTCGCTGCGTTTTATTTACTGCCCCTGGGGCTGCACGGTCTGTGGATACCGGACGAGACCCGTTACGCGCAGATCAGCCAGGAAATGCTGCTGAGTGGCAACTGGGTCGCGCCGCACTACATGGGTGTGCGTTATTTCGAAAAACCTGCCGCCGGCTACTGGTTGATTGCCCTCGGCCAGGCGGTCTTCGGCCAGAACCTGTTCGGTGCGCGCATCGCGTCGGCACTCACCACCGGCCTGAGTGTGCTGCTGGCTTACCTGATCGCCCGCCGCCTGTGGAACGAACCGCGTAAAAGCTTCGCCTGCGCCCTGCTCTACCTGAGTTTCGGTCTGGTGGCCGGTCAGGCGGGGTACGCCAACCTCGATCCGCAATTCACCCTGTGGGTCAACCTCAGCCTGGTGGCGCTGTGGTTTGCCCTCGACAGCTCGACCCTCAAGAGTCGCCTGTTGGCCTGGACATGCGTAGGGTTGGCCTGCGCCATGGGTTTCATGACCAAGGGTTTTCTGGCCTGGGTGCTGCCGGTGCTGATCGCCGTGCCCTACATGCTCTGGCAACGGCGCCTGGGCGAACTGCTGCGCTATGGCCCGCTGGCAGTCGGCGTGGCGGTGCTGGCGTGCCTGCCCTGGGCAGTGGCGATCCACCTGCAGGAGCCGGACTTCTGGCGCTTCTTTTTCTGGAACGAACATATCCGTCGCTTCAGCGCCGATAACGCACAGCACGTGCGGCCCTGGTGGTTCTTCCTGCCGATCATCGCGGTGTCGTGTCTGCCGTGGGCCGGGCTGCTACCCACCACCCTGCTCAAGACCTGGCAGCAAAAACGTCAGCCAGCCATCGTTTTTCTCGCGCTGTGGCTGCTGCTGCCCCTGGGCTTTTTCAGCCTGAGCAACGGCAAGCTGCCGACCTACATCATGCCGTGCCTGCTGCCCCTGGCCCTGCTGATGGGGCATGCCCTGGTCGACCAGTTGGCGCAACACAAACCCCGCGCGATCTGCCTCAACGGCCTGCTCAACTTCGCCATCGGCATGGTCGCGATGGTGACCCTGATCTACCTGCAAATCGCGCGGCCGCTGTATGGCAACAGCCATGCCGAGATGTTCAGCCTGTCCCTGGCATTCATCGTGCTGCTGGGCTGGATCCTCGCCAACCTGCTGCAAGCCTTTCGCCCGCTGACGCTGTGGGCCATGCCGGCGCTGGGCATTGGCTTGCTGGTGATTCTGTTGCCGGCGGGCATGCCGGCGCTGGTCGCGGATAACGAAATGCCCGATCAGTTCGTGCTCGATCACCTGGAAGAACTGCAGGAAACCCGCGCCCTGCTGAGCAACGGGCTGGAAACGGCCGCCGCACTGTCGTGGCGCCTGAAACGCCCGGACGTGACGTTCTACGACACCCAGAGTGAACTGCGCTACGGCCTGCAATACGCCGATTCAGTCCCGCGTAAGGTCGACCTCGAACAGGTTCAGGGCTGGCTGAAAAATGCCCGGCAACATGGCCCGGTGGGCGTGCTGCTGCGCGTCAGCAGCACCAGTGAAATGCGCGAAGTCGGGCAATTGCCGCCGGGGGGAACGCGGTATCACCGAGGGCAGTTGGAGCTCATCATTTACCCGGCGTTGCCCTGACCCAAACAGTGCGGATCAGGGTGTGTGAGGCTTGCCGCCATTCAGCACATCGACCGTGGCCAGGTTGCCGGCCAGCCCCGCCACCTGCTCCTGCACTGCCCGTCCTTCGGCGCGATTGCGGATAAACCCGGCGCGGGTAAAGCGCTCCAGGAACGGCACGGGCACACTTTTGTCGGGCGCCAGGCTGGGGTTTTCCGTGGTGTCGCCAAACAGGGTATAGGCCACCGACGACAGATGACGGGTATTGAGGTCGCAGGTCAAACGACCTTCCTGCAAGACAATGGCCCGGTTGGTCACCCGTTGCAGGTCGGACAGGCGCTGGGAGATATAGAGAATCGCCACGCCGCGGCTGCGCTGGCTGTCGATCAGCCCGAGCAGGCGCTCGGCGTCCGCTTCCGAGAGGGCCGCGGTGGGTTCGTCGAGGATCAGCAGTTTGGGCTGCAAGACAAACGCGCGGGCCAATACCAGCAATTGACGGTCCGCCGGTCCCAGGCGCTCCACCGGGTGTTGCAGCGGCAGGTCCAGGCCGAGCCCGGCGGCGATGGTTTCGGCGCGTTGCAGCAGGCTTTTGCGGTTGAGCATAAAGTCTGCACCGGGCAGCCCCAGCTCATCGAGCAACAGGTTCTCGGCCACGCTCAGGCCCGGGGCGATGGCGTCGTCGGGGCGTTGATGCACCGCGACAATCCCCACCCGGCGCGCCGACAGCGGCGACACGAAACGCTGCCGCGCACCCTCGACCCACACTTCGCCGCTGTCCGGCACCAGGCTGCCGCCGAGGATTTTCACCAGCGTCGACTTGCCCGCGCCGTTGCCCCCCAGCAACGCCACGCCTTCGCCCGGATAAATATCCAGGCTGACCTGATCCAGCGCCCGCCGGGCGCCAAAGGTCTTGCACAGGTCACGCACCCGCAGCAACGGCTCGGGGGCAAAGGCAACAGGGTTGCTCATGGCTAATCTCTAAGGCGGAACTGATGACTCATTACAACGCATAAGAGCGCTGATTTATTCCGTGCAACAATGAGTTAGGTCCCGAATTAAATGCATTACCTTATGAACAATCCAATAGCTGAATCGTATAGCGAAAGTTTTTTGAGTTATAAGCGCCTGTCGATGAGCTGATGAAAGGCTTGCAGCACCGCGTCGGGCTTCTCCAGCATCAGTTGATGACCACAGTCTTCCAGCACCTGAAACGTCGCATCGGGCAGTTGCGCCGCCAGTGCCTGGCCACCGCTGGCCGGGGTCAGGCCGTCGCTGTCGCCGGCCAGCACACTCACCGGCAGCGTCAGGCCGGGGATCAACTCGGCGGGCGGCCATTGGGCGTGTTTCATCAAGGCCTTGAACATGAACAGGCGGTTGCGCTCGGTGAGCTTTTCTTCGTAGGCCACCAGCGCCGGGTCCGCACTGGCATGCCAGGCACGCTCGCGAAAGCCCTTGGCCAATAGCGGGCGCAGCCATTCGAGGAGCCACGCCGGCAACGCCATCAACCCGCCGCCGCTGACCGGCCGATACAGCTGGGTGCCCAGCAGCAACGCCGCTTCGACGGGCACCGCAGGCTGGGTCAGCAAGGCGCTGAGGCTCAGGCCGGTGCCGAAGGAATGGGCGACGATCAGGTTACGCGCACCGGCGTAGCGGTGCAGGATCGCCCCGTAGTCCGCCACCAGTTCGTCCCAGGCGTAGGCCGTGGCCTTGCGTGGCGTGGCACTGTCACCGTGGCCCAGCAGGTCCCAGGCCACCAGGCTGTAGCCTTCGGCCTTGAGCGCTTGCCATTGCAGGCGCCATTGGTCTTTGTTGCCACCCGCGCCGTGGCAGAAAAACACCACGGTATCGGGCTGGGTGCTGCCCCGGTGGTGAGCGATGCTCAGGTGGCGACCAGGACGGATCTCCTGCCGTTCGCCACGCACTACCTTCAGGTTCTGATCAGTCATGGAGCGCATATTCCTTGGGGTTGAGACCGGTCTGCGGCACACATTGCAACAGCGTGCGGGTATAGGGATGTCGCGCGTCGGCAAACAAGGCCGCCGTCTCGCCCTGCTCCACCACCCGCCCGTTCTGCATCACGGCGATGCGGTCGCACAAGCGCGCCGCCACCCGCAGATCGTGAGTGATAAAGACGATGCTCAATTTCAACCGTCGTTGCAGGGCCTCCAGCAATTCCAGGATCTGCACCTGGATCAACGCGTCGAGGGCCGACACACATTCGTCAGCAATCAACACCCTGGGTTCCACTGCCAGCGCACGGGCAATGCCAATGCGCTGGCGCTGGCCGCCGGAAAATTCATGGGGGTAACGCTCGAACGCCGTGGCCGGCAGGCCTACCAGCTCCAGCATTTGCCGCGCGCGCCGCTCGGCCTCGGTGCTGGAATGCCCCTGCACCAAAGGGCCGGTCATGATGATCCGGCCAACGCTCTGGCGTGGGTTGAGGGAGGCGAACGGGTCCTGAAAGATCATCTGCACCTGACTGCGCAGCCCGCGCAAACGCCGCTCGGGCAAGGTGTCCACGGCCTGGCCGAGCCAGTGCACCTGCCCGCTGTCGGCACGCAACAGCCTGACCAGGCAGCGCCCCAGGGTGGACTTGCCGGAGCCGGACTCGCCGACGATCCCCAGGGTTTCGCCTTCGCGCAGTTGCACCTGCACCGCGTCCAACGCGCGGGTGGTGCGCCGCCCAAACCAGCCGCTGCGCGCACTGAACACCTTGCCCAACTGCTCGGCCTCGAGCACCACCGAGCCCGCCACTGCGCCGCGCGGCGCCAGGGGTTGTGCCGACACCGCCGCGAGCAACTGCCGGGTGTAGGCGGCAAGGGGTTCGCGCAACACCTGGCGAGCGTTGCCCTGCTCGACCAATCGGCCCTTTTCCAGGACCAGCACGCGGTCGGCAATCGCCTCGACCACGGCGAAATCATGGGTGATGAACAACAGGGCCATGCCCTTGTCCCGCTGGATCTTGCGCAGCAGGTCGAGAATCTGCGCCTGGGTGGTCACGTCCAGGGCCGAGGTTGGCTCGTCGGCGATCAACAACGCCGGATCGAACGCCAGGGCCATGGCGATCACCACCCGTTGGCGCTGGCCGCCGGAGAGCTCGAACGGATAGGCCAGACGCAGGCGCGGCGGGTCGGGCAGGCCCACGTAACCCAGCAGGTCCAGCACCCGCCGACGGCGTTCATCGGCAGACTTCACACCATGGGCCCGCAAGGTTTCATCGATCTGTTCGCCCACGCGCAACAGCGGGTTGAGCGCGCTCATGGGCTCTTGGAACACCATGCTGATATCGCGCCCGCGTAGTTGGCGCATGGCGGTTTCGCTGAGGCTCGCCAGGTCCTGTTCGCGAAACACCACACGCCCGCTCTGCACCCGCAACGGGTCCGGCAACTGGCGCAACAACGCCTTGGCCAACATCGACTTGCCCGAGCCGGACTCCCCCACCACACACAGGCATTCGCCACGCGCCAGCTGCAACGACAGGTCATACAGCGCATGACTGCGGTCGGCGCCTACCGGCAAGGCGATACGCAGGTTCTGCACACTCAACAGTGTCATAGCGACCTCCCCGGTTCGAACGCCACGCGCAGGCCTTCACCCACACGGTTCACCGCCAGCACGCAGAGCATGATTGCCAGCCCTGGCAAAAAGCTCATCCACCAGGCATCGCGCAACAGGCCCCGGGACGCATTGATCATATAGCCCCAGCTCATGGCCTCCGGATCGCTGAGACCCAGGAACGCCAACGCCGCCTCGGTGAGGATCGAGGTCGCCATCACAAAGGTCATGACCACCAGCAACGGCGCCAGCGCATTCGGCAGAATCTGTTCGCGGATGATCCCCAGCGGTGACTGGCCCAGCACCCGCGCCGCCTGCACGAATTCGCGCTGACGCAGGGTGAGGAATTCGCTGCGCACCAGGCGCGCCACCCCCGGCCACGCCACCAGGGCAATGGCCAGCACGATGGTGCCCAGGGACGGCTCCAGCACCGCCACCAGGATCACCGCCAGCACCAGTTGCGGAATGATCTGGAAAAACTCGGCGATACGCATCAGCACGCCATCGACCCAGCCGCCGAAGTACCCGGCGACGGCACCGACCAACAGGCCCACCAGCAGGGTCGCGAGGGTGGCCAGTGCCGCAACCGACAGGGACACACGGGCGCCATACAACAAGCCGCTGCCCAGGTCACGCCCGAGCAGGTCGCTGCCCAGCCAGTGGGCCGGGTCATGGAACGGCGCCAGCATCGGCGCGGTGTTCATCTCCCACGGCGAACTGTGGGTGAGCCAGGGCGCCGCCAGCGCGAGCACTGCCAACACCACAAGGAACAGCGCACCGGCCAGCGCCGCAGGCTGGCGCACGAAACGTCCGAGAACAGCCATCAGCCCTGCCCTCCCGCGCCGATACGGGGGTCGAGAAAACGGCACAGCAGATCGGTCAACACGTTGAAGCCCACCACCAGCAAGGAGATCACCAGAAAGCCGCCCATCAGCACGCCGTAATCGCGCTGGGCCAGGGCGTCGTACATCAAGCGGCCGATACCGGGCCACGAATAGACTACTTCCACCAGCAAGGCACCGCTGGCCAGTTGGCCCAATTGCAGACCGGCAAAAGTCACCACCGGCAACAGCGCATTGCGCAGCACATGCCCATACAGCACCCGACGCGGGTGCAGGCCTTTGGCGTGGGCGGTGCGCACGTATTCCTGACCGAACGCATCGAGTACCGCGGCGCGGGTCAGGTGGATATACAGGGCGAGGAACAGCACGCTGAGGGACATGCACGGCAACAGCAAATGCTTGAGGCGGTCGAGCAGCGAGAAGTCCTGGCCGACGGTTTCCATGCCGAAGGCCGGCAGCCAGTCCAGGCTGACGGAGAACAGCAGAATCAACAGCATCGCCAGCCAGAACGATGGCAGCGCATACAGCAACAAGGCCCCCTGGGAAATCACCCCGTCGAGCCAGTGCCGCTTCTGTTTCGCCCGCGCCGCCAGCACCCCGAGGCTCACCCCCAGCAGCGACGACACGACAAATGCCGAGCCCATCAACGCCAGGGTCGCCGGCAAACGCTCGGCAATCAGCGCCCACACCGATGTCTGGTTGCGATAGGAATAACCCAGGTCCAGGTGGGCGATATGGCCCAGGTAAATCAGCAGCTGCTGCCACAACGGTTTGTCCAGGCCGAGGGTCTGGCGCAACTGCGCGATGAACTGTGCATCGTCCACCCCCGCCTCGCCGGCCAGCAGCAACGCCGGATCCCCCGGCGCCAGATGGATCAGCATGAAGCCCAGCACCAGCACCGCCAGCACCATCAGCAGCGCCTTGAACAGCCGCCCGCCCAGATACCCGAGCGCGGTCATGGTGCCGGGGCGTCGAGGTAGACGCTTTCGTAGTCTTCATTGAGGCTGGTAGCGGTTTGCAGCAGGTTTTTCACCTGCGTGTGAAACAGCGTCTGGTTGCGCATTTCGAAGATCGGCGCAATGGGCAGGTCGGTGTTCAACAGGTTTTCCAACTGGCTGTAGAGCCGGGTGCGCTCAGGGCCTTCCGGGGTATCGGCGAGCTTGCGCCACAACGCGTCCGCCTCGGGGCTGTTGTAGCCACTGACGTTGGCGAACGGCGAAGTCTTGAGAATGTAGTCGGAGCGGAACAGGTAGGCGCTGGTCAGGTACGGGTCGCCAATCTGGAAGATAAAGTTGTAGGTCAGGTCGAAGTCCCAGTCGCTGACGCGCTGGAACCAGGTTGCCGCGTCGGACGTCACCACCTGCACCTTGAAACCAAGAGGTTGCAGCGCCTGCTTGGTGTATTCGGCCAGACGCTCCCAGGCGCCGCCCTTTTCGCCATTGAGCAGGCGGATGCGCACCGCCCCAACGTCCACACCAGACTCGGCAATCAGCGCCTTGGCCTTTTTGGGGTCATAGGCGTACTGCGGCAACTGCGGATCGTGGTACGGCGTGGTCGACACGAACTCGCCCTGGGCGACCTTGCCCGAGCCGAAGAAAATGTTGTCGACGATGAACTGACGGTTCAGCGCATAGAGGATCGCCTGGCGCACCTTGGGGTTGTCCAGCGGCGGCTTGCGCGTGTTGATTTGCAGGAACGCCAGGCCGGCGTACAGCTCCCAACCTTTCTCCGAGGCCTGTACATCCGGCAGCGCGCTGAGGCGCTTGAGGTCGGAGTAGTCGGCATCGCCGCTGCGCAGCACCTGCACGTCGTTGCGCTCGAACGCCGCCGCGCGGGACGAGCCGTCCGGAATCACGTGGAAGATGATGCTGTCGAGGTGCGGCAGGCCAGGCTTCCAGTAATGGGGGTTGCGGGCCAGCTTGATGTAGGCGCCGCGCTTCCACTCCACGAACACGAACGGCCCGGTGCCCACCGGCTTGAGGTTGTACGGGTTGTTGCGAAAATCGGTGTTTTCGTAGAGGTGCTTGGGCACCACCGGGCGCAGGCCGCTGCCCAGGGCCGAGAGCAACGGCGCGAAAGGTTTCTTCAAGTGGAACACCACCTGCAACGGCCCCTTGGCGGTGATGCTGTCGACGTACTCGGTGATGATCCCGCCGAGGCGCTTGTCCACGTCGGGGTAAAAGGTCTGGAAGCTGAAGACCACGTCATCGGCGGTGAAGGCCGGGCCGTCGTGCCATTGCACGCCGTCCTGCAGGTCGAAGGTGTAGGTGAGGCCGTCGGGGGAAATGGTCCAGGCCTTGGCCAACACCGGTTTGGGCTTGAGGTCGGTGTCGAAGGTCAGCAGGCCTTGCAGCACCTTGCCGCTCACATACTGGGTGGACACATGGCTGACCACCCCGTGCATCAGCGACGGCGGCTCGGGCTGGGCCACCAGGTTCAGCACCCCGCCGTCCCGGGGTTGTGCCTGGACCTGGCCGGCCAGCAACGCGGTGCACAGCGCCACGGACGACAGGGCACGACGCAAAGAGAATGGGCGCATGGAAGCTCCTCGAATGGAAAGGTTCTGGGAGGGATTTTGCAAGGGCTGTGCCATGGGGTTTTCGGCGCAATTGCGGGTGCTGGTTGCCGTCCGTGTGATGAAAAAACCACAGCGGCCTGCGCGAGTGTGCAAAAAGCAACAGCACCTCACATCCAATGTGGGAGCGGGCTTGTTCGCGAACGCGGTGGGTCAGTGCCCGATCGTTCCCACGCTCTGCGTGGAAACGCATCCTGTGACGCTCCGCGTCACGACTTCAAAAGCGGACGCGGAGCGTCCAGGGCGGCATTCCCACGCGGAGCGTGGGAACAATCAGCAAGCGCATTCGCGAGCAAGCCCGCTCCCACAAGAGGCCTGGGGTGTTCAGATGGCACAGGGTTTGCCCTGTGATCCTGATCCGCCCCCACGAGCCTCTATCCCATGTCACTGGACTACCTCGGCAACCCCATCGACACCCTCGACCCGTCCACCCGCCAGGGACTGGACGACTTCATCGGCGGCTTCCTCGGCTACCAGCCGCGCGCCGAACGCATCCTGGCCGTCGCCGATGCCGACCCCGAATCGGCACTGGCCAATGCCTTCGCCGGTTTGCTGCTGATGTTCATCGAGTCACCCGAAGGCCCGGCACTGGCGGAGAAATACCGGCAGCGTGCGGCACACGCCGATCACCCGCGCGCGCAGCTCTACCTTGATGTGCTGCAGGCCTGGATCAACGACGACCTTGATCGAGTCCTGCAGTTGAGCGAAAGCCTGCTCGACCGCTACCCCCGCGACCTGTTCGCCGCCAAGCTCAGCCAGTACCTGGAGTTCAACCGCGGCAACTGGCCGGCGCTGCTGCGCATCGGTCTCAAGGCCACCGCGGGCGCCCCGGATATCGCCCACAGTCACGGCCTGCTGGCCTTCGCCTACGAGCAATGTCACCTGCTCGACGAGGCCGAGGCCAGCGCCCGCGAAGCCCTGCGCCTGCAACCCTCCGAACCCTGGGCCCAGCATGCCCTGGCCCATGTGATGCTGACCCAGGGGCGTATCGAAGAAGGCATCGCGTTTCTCGAGGGAGTTTCCCATCACTGGGAGGGGCTGAACTCGTTCATGTACACCCACAATTGGTGGCACCTGGCGCTGTTCCACCTGGCGCGCGGAGAGGACCGACGGGTGCTGGAAATCTATGACCGCCACGTGTGGGGCATCCTGCCGGAATACTCCCAGGACCAGGTGGGCGCGGTGTCATTGCTCGCGCGCCTGGAACTGGCCGGCATCGACGTGGACGAGCGTTGGCAGGCGCTGGCGCCCTACCTGCAACGACGGGTGGACGACACCGTGCAGCCGTTTCTCAGCGTGCAATATCTGTACGGCCTGGCGCGGGCCGGCAAACCCGAAGCGGATGTGCTGTTGTCGGCCCTGCGCCACCACAGCGTCGATGCGCGCCCGGTATGGGGCGAAGTGACCCTGCCGCTGGCCAACGGCTTGCTGGCCCATGCACGGGGTGATTGGCAGCAGGCATTGGAACAGCTGAACATCGCCCTGCCACGCCTGAACGAAATCGGCGGCAGCCATGCCCAGCGCGACCTCTTCGCCCAGGTGGAACTGGATGCCCGGCTGCAAACGGGCGACTGGTTCACCGCCCAGCAAACCCTGGAATTGCGGCGTCGTTATGACGGCTGGGACGTGCCGACCAATCGCAGCCTGGTGCAGGTGTACGAGGCGTTGGGATTGCCGGAGCAAGCAGCGAAAGCCCAGGCACGCGTCTCACGATTCACCTGACCCACTTTGCTTTCAGAATCAAACGCAACTTTTGTAGTGAGCGGGCTTGTCGAATCGTCGCACCGCCCGCGCTGGTCTGCGCAGCAGACCCAACAAGGATCCCGCGTGTTTCCAGGCAGATTGAAGCAGCCGCTTTTGGGGCCGCTTCGCGCCCCAGCGCAGGACAAGCCTGCTCACCACAATAAGTTCTGTTCATCACAGTAGGCCCGCTCCCCCTGCAAGCCCGCTCAGGTCAAGCCTGCCCATGGCTGCTTTGCGTGGCCGCAAAAACGCCTCGCGCAATCGCTCTTGCCACACAATCCGCCGCTGCCGCGCCGATCCTGCCGATCTCCACCTGGCGTCGTGGCCCGTCGGTCAAGGCCACCGCCGCCGACGCCAGGGCGAACACCGTGTCGCCGTCATAGGGCAGGTGCGCCGGACGCACCGCCCGTGCGATGCCGTCCTGGGCCATGATCGCCACGCGCTTGCACTCGGCAACCGTCATGCGCGCCGTGCTGGCGACCGCCACCAGCGTGGTGTTGGCGCCGGCTTGCAGGCGGCCCATGGAGTCCAGCCGTGACAATTCGGGCATCGGGTCGCTGCAATCCATATCACCTTGCGGGCGCTGGCCGCCGAACTCCCCTGCCACTTCCCAAGGCCAGGCCCAGAAGGTTTTGCCATCGGGCATGTACACCGAGCCGATGGGGTTGGCGACCACCAGCGCGGCCACGATCAACCCCTCGCCCAGGTCGAGGGAGGCGCTGCCCAGCCCGCCCTTGAGCACCCCGGCCATGGCGCCGCGCCCGGCGCCCACCGCGCCCAGTGCGAACGCCTGGCTGGCATTCTCCAGTGCTTGGATGCCCAAGCGTCGATAAGGCGGGTCGAGGCCCCAGGCCTTGTCGCCACCGTTGGCCAGGTCATGCAGCACCGCCGCCGGCACGATGGGAATCGCCGGGGCGCCGGGCTTCAAATGCAGGCCCACGTCGTCGTGGGACAGCTTCGCCGCCACCCCGTCCGCTGCGCCCAGGCCGAACACCGAGCCGCCGGAAAACACCAGGGCGTGCAGTTGGCCGACCATGTTTTCCGGCTCCAGGGCGGCGGTTTCGCGCCCGCCGGGGCCGCCGCCGCGAATGTCGATGCTGGCGGTCCAGAAACCCTCGGGGCGGATCACCGTGACGCCGGTGTCGGCGTGCAGGTCCGTGGCGTGGCCGACCGTGAGGCCGGGAATATCGGTAAGGGCGTTGCGCGGGCCAGGTCTGGGCATACGGATAAAACTTCCTTGGGTTCAGGTATGGCCTGGGGGTGAGCAAGGGCTGTGCCAAGCCCCAACCCCCCATCGCGACGGAATGCCGCTGGCCACGTGACCAAACCCTCTGCACAAAAACCAACACCCTGCCTTGGGGCCTGTTAGAAAAACACCAACCCTTGCCCGAACCAATCAATAAGCCTCTGTTTTAAAACATATTTTACAGATGGCACAGGCCTTGCTCTCCAGCCTTCCACCAGAGCTTGAACCCAACAAGCCGCCCTCGACCCAGGCCCAACGCCTCACCCATTGGAGTGTTTCCCATCATGAATGCAACACGCACCGCAGGCCGCCAACCCGGCAAGGCCTTCGCCCATACCCTGTTGTTCGTCGCCCTGTGCGAAGCGGCCAGCTACAGCAGCCTGGCCCTCGCCGCCGACGCCCCGGCCAGCGACAACCCGTTGGATACCGTGGTAGTGATCGGCAACCGTGGCCAGGCGCGCACCCTGGCCGAAAGCCCGGCACCGGTGGATGTGATTTCGTCCAAGCAACTGCTGGCCACCGGGCAAGGCGACCTGACCCGCGCCCTGAGCAAGGTACTGCCGTCACTGAACCAACCGGCGTCCTCGGGTTTCGGCTCTACCTCGGTGGTGCGTCCCATCAGCCTGCGCGGCCTCAACGGCGACCAGGTGCTGGTGCTGGTCAACGGCAAGCGCCGGCACAACAGCGCACTGCTGAACAACGGCACCTACCTCAACTCCGGCTCGCAGCCGGTGGACCTGGACATGATCCCCACCGCCCTGGTGGATCACGTCGAAGTGCTGCGCGACGGCGCTTCGGCCCAGTACGGTTCGGACGCCATCGGCGGCGTGGTCAACGTGGTGCTCAAGCAGACCGACCACGGCGGCAGCCTGTCCACCAGCTACGGCCAGAACTATGAAAACGGCGACGGCGAAACCGTGCGCCAGACCGGCAACGTCGGCCTGGCCCTGCCCAACGACGGCTTTATCAACCTGGCCCTGGACGTGAAAAAGCAGAACGTCTCCGACCGCTCCGACAACGCGCCGTACACCGACTCCGCCGGCAACAGCAGCCAGCGGCACACCTACTACGGCACCGGCCTGCCCGAAGCGAAGAACTTCAGCCTGGGTTACAACGCCGAGTTGCCGGTCGATGACGCGCTGACCTTGTATTCGTTCTCCACCTACACCCATCGCAACTCGGAAAAACCCCTGGCGTTCCACCAGCCTTCGAGCTTCAACGGCATCCAGACGCCGTACCCGGAAGGCATCGAAGACAACCTGCGGTTTATCGAGGATGACTTCCAGGTCGCCTTCGGCGGCAAGGGCAAGGCCGCCGGCTGGGACTACGACCTGTCCAGCACCTTCGGCCAGGACCACGCGCGCGCGACGCTCACCGACACCTACAACCTGAGCTACGGCCCCAACTCGCCGACCTCGGTGGACACCGGCGTCAAGACTTTCAGCCAGTGGACCAACAACCTCGACCTGACCCGCGCCTTCGACCTGGGCCTGTACAAGCCGACGCAGATTTCCTGGGGCCTGGAACAGCGCTACGAAAACTACAAGATCGGCAAGGGCGACCTCGCTTCCTATGCCAGCGGGCCGTTCACCACCGGCGCCAACGGTGCGCTGATCCCGCCGGGAACAATTTCCGGAGCCGGTACCACCCCCGCCGACGCCACCGAGAAAAGCCGTATCAGCCTGGCCGGCTACGGCGAGATCGGCCAGGACTTCACCGATAAATGGCACGTGGACCTGGCCGGTCGCTACGAGCATTACAACGACGGCTCGGGCACCACCACCAACGGCAAATTCTCCACCCGCTACCAACTGACGCCGATCCTCGCCGTGCGCGGCACCGTCAGCACCGGGTTCCGCGCGCCGTCCCTGGCCCAGCAGATCTACAGCTCCACGTCGCAGACCAGCGTCAACGGCCAGTTGTTCGACTACCGCAACGTGGCGGTCAATTCCGACGTGGCCAAGGCCCTCGGCGCCAGCAACCTGAAGCCCGAGAAGTCGACCAACTTCAGCCTCGGCTTCACCCTGCAACCCACCGACGCCACCAGCATCACCCTCGATGCCTACCAGATCAAAATCAAGGACCGCATCGCGCAAACCGGCTACCTCGGCGGCACGGCCCAGATCAACGCGATTCTCGCCGCCGCCGGGCTCAACCCGAACCAGGCCGTCACCTACTTCACCAACGCCCTCGACACCACTACCCGGGGCGTCGACCTGGTGGGCGAGTTTCGCCAGGACGTGGGTGCCTGGGGCAACCTGAAATACTCCGCGGGCTTCAACTGGAACACCACCCAGATCGATGACATCCACGCCTCCGCCATCGCCGCCCAGACCCTGGGCCCGGACGGTGGCTACGACCGTCAGCGCCAGGGCAACCTCAAGTACGGCCTGCCGCAGTCCAAGTTGCTGCTGGGCACCACCTGGACCTACGAAAAACTCGAAGTCGGCCTGAACCTGACCCGCTACGGCGAGTACACCCAATACGGCACCGCCGAAGCCTTCGACCGCACCTTCTCGCCGGCGTGGATCACCGATGTGAACATCGACTACCACCTGACCCCGGCGATCACCCTGAATGCGGGCGCCAACAACCTGTTCAACAAGTACCCGGAACGCACCGGCCTGCCGAGCAGTTCGGGCGCCTTCCCCTACGGCAACTTCTCGCCCTACGGCACCACCGGCGGCTACTGGTACACCGGCGTGACCTACAACTTCTGACCCGATGCACGGAGCCGGTTCGCCGGTTCCGTGCCTGATTTCGATGGGAGCCTGTTCATGACCCGCCGCACCGATCAACTCAAACTGGGGGCCTTCCTGGCCAACAGCGGTCACCATGTCGCCGCTTGGCGCCATCCGCTGGCCCAGGCTGACGCCAGCCTGGATTTCGAGCATTTCAAACACATCGCCCAGACCGCCGAGCGCGGCAAGTTCGACGCGCTGTTCATCGCCGATGTGGTAGCGCTGTGGGGGCATCATCACGATGCCTTGAGCCGCACTGCGCGGGCCGAACACTTCGAACCGCTGACCCTGATGTCGGCCCTGGCTGCCGTCACGAGCCGCATCGGCCTGATCGCCACCGCCACCACCACTTACAACGAGCCGTACCACCTCGCGCGCAAGTTCGCGTCCCTCGACCATCTGTCCAGAGGCCGCGCGGCGTGGAACCTGGTGACCTCGGTGGTTTCCGACGAGGCCTGGAATTTCGGCCGCGAACACCATGTGGACCATGGCGACCGCTACCAGCGCGCCGAGGAATTCCACGACGTGGTCAAGGGCCTGTGGGACAGCTGGGACGACGACGCCTTCACCCGCGACAAGGCCACTGGCGAGTACTTCGACGCGAGCAAATTGCACACGCTCAACCATCACGGCGAACACTTCAGCGTGCGCGGCCCGCTCAACGTGGCGCGCCCGCCCCAGGGCCATCCGGTGCTGGTGCAGGCCGGCGCTTCGGAGCCCGGTAAAAACCTTGCCGCCCGGGTGGCCGAACTGATCTTCGCGCACTCGCACTCGGTGCAAGGCGCCCAGGCGTTCTACCAGGACATCAAGGCCCGCGCCGCCGCCTTCGGGCGTGACCCGGACCACGTCAAGATCCTGCCCGGTGTCACCCCGTTCATTGCCGACACCCGCGAAGAAGCCCAGGCGCTGTTCGACGCGTTCCAGGCCTTGATCGACCCGGTGCTGGGCCTGCGCCTGCTGGCCGACACCCTGGGGGATGACATTGACCTGTCCGGGCATGACCTCGACGGCCCGTTGCCCGACACCCCGATCGGTCAACGGGGCAGCCGCCGCGACAAAGTGCTGGAACTGGCGCGCAGCGAAAACCTGAGCATTCGCCAACTGTACCTGCGCCTGGCCGGCGGCAACCCGGTGATCGGCACCGCCGAGGATGTGGCCGATCACTTCGACGCCTGGTTCCAGGCCCGTGCCTGCGACGGGTTCAACGTGTTCTTCCCGTACTTCCCCGGCGCCATCGACCTGTTCGTCGACCGGGTGATCCCGCTGTTGCAGGCGCGTGGGCTGTTTCGCCTCGACTACGAAGGCACCACCTTGCGCGATAGCCTCGGTCTGCCGCGCCCGGTCAACCGCTTCAGCGCGGGAGCCACGGCATGAAACGCCGCGCCTGGATGCTCGCCTGCACCGGCCTGCTGGCGCCCAAGGCGTTGGCCTTGAACATTCTGCTGAGCAACGACGACGGCTATCAGCACCCGAATATCCGCGCGCTCTACACCGCACTCAAAGCCCAGGGGCACAGCGTGAAGATCGCCGCGCCGCAAAGCGATCAAAGTGCGCGGGGCGGGGCGTTTTTCTTCGGGCGTGAAGTCACGGTGGGCCACGACAGCGACCCCGCCTACCCCGACAGCTATTTCATCAGCACCACCGAAAAAGGCCTGTGCCAGAGCGCCGACTGCGTCGGCAAACAGGTGCAGATAGAAATCAGCGGCACGCCGGTGATGGCCGTGTTGATGGGGCTGAACAAGGTGTTGCCGCATCCCGACCTGGTCATCGTCGGGCCCAACCCCGGCAACAACCTGGGGGCGATCAACATGGCGTCCGGCACCTTCAATGCCGCGAGCGTGGCCCTGCAAGCGGGCATTCCGGCGCGGGCGGTGAGTACGGATTTGAAAGAGACGGATCCCCAGCGCGCCGCGCTGTTGGTCGCCAAACTGGTCCACGCCCTCGACCGGCATCGACAGGCCGACGGCGCACTGCTGCCCCCGGGCCTGGGCCTGAATATCAACCTGCCCAAGGCCACTGCGATCAAAGGCGTGAAATTCACCCGCGTGGGCAGTTACGTGGGTTTCCAAGCGCTGTACACCGACGATCTCAAGCCATTCAACCTGCCCGGCAAACCCGGCATCGGCTTCCAGTACAGCCCCGCCGCCACCGCTGCGCAACAGCACGATGAAGCGGTGTGGCTGAACAAGGGCTACCTGACCATCAGCCCGTTCAGCGGTGTGCCGGAATCCATCGACGCCAGCGTCGCGCTGCAACGGCAACTGGCCCGCGAGGTGCAACCATGAGCGCAGGTTTTTCCCTGGGGTTTCTGAGCCGGGTCTACAGCCCGGGCTTTGCCCCCCAGGTCTATCGCGACACCCAGGAGCTGTTCCGGGTCGCCGAGGCGCTGGGCTTCGACAGCGGCTGGGTGGCGCAACACCACTTCGCCAGTGAACAGGGGCGCCTGCCCGCCCCGCTGGTACTGCTGGCTGCGGTGGCCCAGCGCACCCAGCGCATTCGCCTGGGCACCGGGATTATCGTGCTGCCCCAGGAAGCGCCCCTGCGCCTGGCCGAGGATGCGGCGGTGCTCGACCTGCTGAGCAATGGCCGTCTGGAACTGGGCCTGGGCGCGGGGTTCGACCCCGAGACCTTCCTGGCCTTCGGCCGTGACCCCGACGCTCGCCACCGGGATTACGAACAGCACCTGCGCCAACTGATCAATGCCCTGGGCAACGCGCCCTTGACCGACAGCGGCGCGCGCCTGTCGCCACGGGCCAGCGGCTTGAACCATCGGCTATGGGAAGCCACTTCGCGGGTGGAATCCGTTGCCGAGCGCGGTCATGGCCTGGTCATGGCGCCCAACCCGCAGCTGCCTGCCGAGGCCGGTGTCGAGCTGGTGAACAGCTACCGCAACGCCTGGACCGGCGACAACGGTACGCCCGCCCGCGTGGCCCGGGTACAGGCGCTGCTGCCTTCCCCCGACGACGCCACCCGCCGCGATATCCAAACCTATGTGCAGCGCCAGCAACGCATCGGCATCCTCAAGGCGGCACAGGGCGATGACTTCAACGCCACGCTCCAGCGTCTCGGCGTGCTGCACGGCTCGCCGCAGCAGATTATCGGGCAGTTGCAGCAAGGTCCGGCGCTCACGCCCCACGATCACCTGATTTTGCAAGTGCAGACCACCAGCACACCGTTGCGCGAAGCGATCCGCACCCTGGAATTCATCCGTGAACACATTGCGCCGGCCCTCGGCTGGCAACCCACAGGAACGGCACCATGACCTTCAAACTGGGCTTTCTCAGCCACGCCTTTGGCGATGATCCACAGCAGGTCTACCGTGACCTGATCGAGCAGTTCGAGGTCGCCGAAGCCCTGGGTTTCGACAGCGGCTGGATTGCCCAGCATCACCTCAGCGGCGGGTTTGGTCGCCTGCCCTCACCGCTGGTGTTGCTGGCGGCGGTGGCCGAACGCACGCGGCATATCGAACTGGGCACCGGGGTGATCGTGCTGCCGTTCGAAGACCCGATCCGCCTGGCCGAAGATGCCAGCGTGCTGGATGCCTTGAGCGGTGGACGCGTGCAATTGGGCCTGGGCAGCGGCGGCGCCAACCTGGATAACTTCAGCGCCTTCGATCGCGACCCCAGCCAACGCCAGGCCGATTTCGCCGAGCGCCAGCAACATCTGCAACACCTGTTGCAAGGCCGGCCGCTGACCGGAGAACTGACCCTGCAACCACCGGCTCCGGGCCTGGGCACACGCTTGTGGCACTCACACGGCAGTGTCGAAGGCGCGGCCTATACCGCGCGCCAGGGCAACGGCCTGTTGCTGGGCACTGCCACCCACGACCCGTTGACCGTGCAGAAACCCTTGGCCGACGCGTACCTGCATGCCTGGGCCCACACGGATCGCAAACCCCGCATCGGCGTGGTGCGTGCGGTGTTCCCCGCCGCCGACCGCGCCAGCGCCCAGGCTGAGTTGGCGGTGGACATCGAGCGACATATCCCGCGCCTGCAGCGCGAAGGTCTGATCGATCAGGCCGTGGACCTGCAAGAGCACCTGCGCCTGATGAACGTGCACCACGGCCATCCCGATGAAGTGATCGAAAGCTTGCAACAGGACCCATCGCTGCTGCCTTATGCTGATCACCTGATCGCCGTGGTCCAGGCCGAAAGCTCGACCCAGGCGCAGATCCTCAAGCGCCTGGAAATCCTCGCGCAAACCATCGCCCCGGCGCTGGGCTGGAAACCACGATCAACAACGGAGTGTGGGCATGCCCCTTGAATTCAGCTGGCTGATGCCCCTGTGCACCCCCGACTGGGCGGCGCGGCCAGGGCAATGGATTCAGTTGGCCCAGGCGGTCGAGTACGCCGGGCTCGATGGTCTGTGGATCCCCGGCGGTGCGCTGTGCGCCGATAGCCTGGGAGTGGCGGCGGCCTTGTGCGCCCACACGCGGCGGGTGCGTCTGTCGGTGAGCGTGCCGCCGGAAGTGATGCTGCCGGCGGCATTGGCCACTACCTTGCAGAGCCTGCAATCGATCAGCGGCCACCGCGTGCAGGTGCACTTGCCCAACAGCGAGCGCAGTGCCTTCGGTGATTGGCTCAACCGTGACCAGCGCAGCGAGCGGATCGGCGAATACCTGGACATCCTCGGCCAACTGCTTGCGCCCAAGGACGGCGGGCTGGATTACCAGGGCCTGTACTTCCAACTGGAAAACGCCGGCGTCGCCCGCCGCGAACTGCCCGCGCCACCGCTGGTGCTGGACGACAGCCACAGCCACGCGCTGGTGGCTGCCCATGCTCGCACCTGCCTGCTCGCGCCCGGCCATCCCCAGTGGCTGGCCACCGAAATACAGCGCTGGCGAGCGATTCAACCGGCGTTGAATTTCGCTTGTACCTTCGGCCTGATCCTCGGCGACAGCGAAGACCTGGCCTGGGAAACCGCCGCCAGTCTGTTACCGGTACCGGCAATGCCCGTCGAACCGCTGGCTACCCTGCCCCGCGCGCGCCACCCGTTGCGTCAGTGGGAGGTGCACCCGAACCTGCTGCAACTGGCGCCGGGGCAGCCGCTGATCCTGGTGGGCACTGCGCCGCAGGTCGCCACGCGCCTGCGGGAGCTGCACGGCCTCGGCCTGACCCATCTGATCGTGGAAGGCGGCCCGGCCGTCAGTGAGGTGCTGCGCTTTGGCGAGCACGTCGTCCCTCTCTTGCGCAAGGAGCGCCCGTAACATGCCTGCCGATCCACGCCCGCCGATCCAGCTGGACTGGTTCCTGCCCACCAATGGCGACGGTCGCCACCTCACCAGCAGCGGCTTGCCCAAGGTCGGGCTGTTCCAGCAGGGCGAACGCGCGCCGACCCTGGACTACCTGCGCCAGATCGTGCGCGCCACCGAACAGGCCGGTTTCGATGGCATCCTCGTACCCACGGCCAGCGGTTTCGAAGACCCGTGGCTGATTACCGCCGTGCTGGCCCAGGAAGTGCGTCGCCTGAAATTCCTGCTCACGCTGCGACCCGGCACCGAACTGCCGGCCTACACCGCCCACCGCGCCGCCACCTTGCAACTGCTCAGCGAGAACCGCCTGGCGCTGCATGTGGTGAGCGGTTCGAGCCGTTTCGAACAGCGCTCGCTGGGTGATTTTCTGGAACATGACGAGCGCTATGCACGCACCGCCGAATTCCTCCAGGCATTTCAGGCCGTGTGGACCGGCCAGCCGTCGTCGCACCCGGGTCGTTACTACCGCAGCGGCGCCGCTACCGCGATTGCGCCAGGAGCGATCGCGCCGCCCATCTACTTTGGCGGCGCTTCCGAAGCCGCCGAACGCGTCGGCGCGGCCCACGGGCAAACCTACCTGATGTGGTGCGAACCGCCGGCGATGATCGCCGAACGCATCCAGCGCATGCGCGACCTCGCCGCCGCCCAGGGCCGCAGCCTGCGCTTCGGCCTGCGCCTGCATGTGTTCGCCGCGCCTACCGATGACGCGGCCTGGGCCCATGTGGAGCGCCTGCTGGAAGAAATCCCCAAGGATGCCATCGACCAGGCACAACGGCAGATGGCGACCTATGAGTCCGTCGGCCAGAGCCGCCAGACCCAACTGATGCAAGGCCGTGGCCGCGGCGCACGGGAGCTGGAAGTGTCCGCCAACCTGTGGGCCGGGGTGGGCCTGGTACGCGGCGGCGCCGGCACCGCCCTGGTGGGCAGCTATGCCCGGGTGGCGGAGCGGATCGAGGAGTATCACCAGTTGGGGGTGGACAGCTTTATCCTGTCGGGCTTTCCACACCTGGAAGAGGCGATTCATGTGGGGGCGGAGGTGCTGCCACTGCTGCGCAAGCATCCCTGAAACGTTCAGGCACTCCGCATCGAAGGGTTTTGGGTCTGCTGCGCAGCCCGGCGCGGGCGGTGCGACGATTCGACGAGCCCGCTCACTACAAAAAAACCTTTGATCCTGAAAGAAGGTGCCTGCCTGAAATACTCACTGTGGTGAGCAGTTCAAGCACTCCGCAAGGGTCAGATTCGCCGCCGCCGGTTGAGTTGGGGGATGGCGCTCTGAGGGACTTCCACGCGCTGCACCTGGGTCACGGTGCAGGTAGCCAGTTGGGCCAGGGTCGGCTGGCTGAACAGGGTGCGGGCGTCCACTTCCAGGCCGGCCTTGCGCAGGCGCGCCACCAGGTTCACCGCCAGCAGGGAGTGCCCGCCCAGTTCGAAGAAATGGTCGTGCCGCCCGACCCGTTCCAGTTTCAGGACCTCGGCCCAGATACCCGCCATCAGCGTTTCCACCTCGCCCACCGGGGCTTCATACGACCGGCTGACCACCGCCTCCAACCCCGGCTCCGGCAGGGCCTTGCGGTCGAGTTTGCCGGCAGGGTTGAGGGGCAGTGCCTCCAGTTGCACAAAGGCAGCCGGCACCATGTATTCCGGTAGCTGCGCCAGCACATGGGCGCGCAAGGCTTCCAGGCCCGGCGCTTGCCCACGCACCGTGAAGTAAGCCACCAGGCGCTCATCGCGGATCAGCACCGCCACTTCGCGCAACGCCGGATGCTCGGCCAAACGGGACTCGATCTCGCCCAGCTCCAGGCGCACACCCCGCAGCTTGACCTGGAAGTCGTTGCGCCCGAGGAACTCCAGGTTGCCATCCGGCAAGTACCGCACCAGGTCGCCGGTACGATACAACCGGTCCCCGGGCACGAACGGGCTGTCGATAAAACGCTCGGCCGTCATCTGCGCCAACCCCAGATAACCCCGGGCCACACCAACCCCGCCGATATGCAGTTGGCCACTGACGCCCGTCGGCACGGGCCGGTCGTGTTCATCCAGCACGTACAGGCGCGTGTTGTTGATCGCCCGACCGATCGGCAGTTGCAACGCAGGCACCGGCGCGCCAGGCTCCAGGGTCCAGGCGCTGCTGTCCACCGTGGCTTCGGTGGGGCCGTAGACGTTATGCAAGCGCACGTTCGGCAAGCGCGCCTGCACGCCACGGGCCAGGGCTTCGGTAAGTTCACCACCGCCGCACAGTACATCGGTGAGGCTGGTGCACAGCGCCGACTCGTCCAGTTCGAGGAACTGCTGCAACATCGCCGGCACGAACTTGATCACGCTGATCTGCTGCTCGCGAATCACCTGGGCCAGGTAGGCCGGTTCGCGATGACCATCGGGCCGCGCCAGTACCAGGCGCATGCCGTTGGCGAGCGGCCAGAACAGTTCCCATACCGAGCCGTCGAAGCTGAACGGCGCGCGCTGCAACAGCGCGCCGCCTTCGGCGTTCGGGCACAGTTGCGAGCCCCAGTGCATCAGGTTGCCCAGGCCACGGTGCTCGATCATCACGCCCTTGGGCGTGCCGGTGGAACCCGAGGTGTACATCACGTAGGCCAGGTTGGCGACACTGAGCCCCGGCACTCGCGGGTTGCCGGTCGGCGCCTGGCTCCAGGCGCAGTGGTCGAAGTCGATCACCGGAATCGACACCTCCCCCGGTACATCGCGGGTGGCGGCGTGCACCAGCAGCGCGACCGGCTGGCTGTCTTCCAGCATGTAGGCCAGGCGCTCGCGCGGGTAGCCCGGGTCCAGCGGCACGTAGGCACCACCCGCCTTGAGGATGGCCAGCAGGCCCACCACCAGGTCCAGCCCGCGCTCGACGCACAGCGCCACCCGAGTGTCCGGCTGCACACCGCGTTCACGCAGGTAGTAGGCCAACTGGTTGGCACGCTCATTGAGCTGGCAATAGGTCAGTTGTCGCTCTCCGGCCTGCACGGCCACGGCATGGGGCGTATGCCGTGCATGGGCTTCGAACAGCGCCTGCACGGTCAGGGTGTCGGGGTAGTCGATGACGGTATCGTTGCGCTCCACCAACAGGGTTTGCAGCTCGCTGGCCGGTAGCACCTGCACGTCATGCAGCGGTGTTTGCGGGGCCTGTTCCAGCGCGTCCGCCAGGTGCACCAGTACGGTTTCGAGGTAGTCCAGCAGGCGCTCGGCGCCGACCTTGCGCGGTGCCTTGGCCTTGAGGCGCAGGCCGCTGCCGATGTCGTCCACAGTGAGCATCAGCGGGTAGCTGAGGATGTCTTCGCTGCTGAGCAAGGCGATGCCCGGGATCAGGTTCAGGTCGCGCTCGGCATCCGTATGCCGGTAGTTGAGCAGGCTGTTGAACAGCGGCGATGCCGCGCTGCAACGCTGGGCCAACGCCAGGGACGCTTGTTCATGGGCAAGCAACGCACTGAGTTGCAGATGGGTATCGCTGAGCGCCTCCGTCACGCTCTGCCCGGCCAGGCGCAGGCGCAGCGGCAAGGTGTTGATGAACATGCCCAGAGCGCGGTCGGCGCCCTCGCCCGCCTGCAAACGTCCGAGCAGGACGGTGCCGAACACCACGTCATTGCGTCCCGATACGCGGCTCAGCACCTGGGCCCAGGCCAGGTGCAACAGGCTGGCGAGGCTGACGCCCAGGCCCCGCACCTGGCTATGCAGGCGTTGATTGAGGTTGTCGTTGAGCGCCCGCTCGGCCTCTTCGGTCTGTGCCCGGTCCGCCTGACGCTCCTGCAAACCGAAGGCCAGGGTCGGCTCGTCGACATCCCCCAGTCGCTCGCGGAAGAACGCCTCGTGCGCCACTTGCCGGGCCGGTGAGCGGGCCTGCGCCACCACGTTGCGATACGGCACCGGCGCCGGCAGCAAAGCCTGCTGGCCAAGCAGATGGGCGCGGATTTCCTGCATCAGAATCGTGGTGGAGGTGGCGTCGTTGACCAGGTGATGGAAGCGCAACCGCGCGACCCAGCGCGCGTTTTGCGGCTGTTCGGCATAGTCCAGGGCCATCAGCGGTGCCTGGCGCAGATCCAGTGGCGGGCAGGTTTCGCCCATGGGCTGGACCGGCAACGGTGCATGGCGCCATACCACTTGCATCGGTTGTTCCAGGGCATCCCACACCAGGCTGGTGCGCAAGATATCGTGACGGTCGATCACCTGTTGCAGGGCCTGGGCGAAGGCGTCCAGTTGCTCGCGGCCGACAAAGCTGAACAGCGCCTGCTGCTGATACGGGTCCTGCGCGTCGGTGATGTGGTGATAGAGCAAGCCTTCCTGCAAGGGTGCCAGGGGGTAGATGTCCTGCACGTTCGCCGCCCCGCCCGGAATGGTTGCGACGATGCGCGCCAGGCTGGCAGCGTCCGGTTCGTCGAGGTCGGTGACATCCACTTCGGCGTATTCGCTCGCCGCCGCCAGCGCCGCCAGGGTCGGCTGGCCGAACAGCACTTGCACATCCGCGTGCAAGCCGGCCTGACGCATGCGTTGCACCAGTTGCACCGCCAGCAGCGAATGCCCGCCCAGCTCGAAGAAGTGGTCCTGTCGCCCGACGTGCTGCACCTGCAACAGCTCGGCCCAAAGCTGCGCCAGGGTAGTCTCCACGCCGGCGTGCGGCGCCTCGAATTCACGGGTGATAAAGGCCTCCTGGGTAGGTGCCGGCAGGGCCTTGCGATCAAGCTTGCCGTTGGCGGTCAGCGGCAGCGTGTCCAGCGTCACATAGGCCGCCGGTAGCATGTAGTCCGGCAACGATGCTTGCAGATGGGCACGCAGTGCTTCGATGGCCACCGCCTCGCGCGGTACGAACCAGGCCAGCAGTTGCCCGTCGCGAAACTGCACCACAGCCTCCTGCACCGCCGGATGCCCGGCCAGGGCAGATTCGATCTCCCCCAGCTCGATACGCACGCCACGGATCTTGACCTGGTCGTCGTTGCGCCCCAGGTACTCCAGGTTGCCGTCGGGCAGCCAACGCGCCAGGTCGCCGGTGCGGTACATGCGGCCTTCGTTGAACGGGTCGTCGAGAAAACGCTCGGCGGTCAGTTCAGGACGGTTCAGGTAGCCCCGCGCCACGCCCTTGCCACCGACGTACAACTCCCCCGCCACGCCGATGGGCACGCGGCGCTGTTGTTCATCCAGCAAGTACACCGTGGCATTGGCGACGGGCCCGCCGATATGCAGCGGCCGGCCGACCTCGACACGCCCGGAAGTGGCGACCACCGTGGCTTCGGTGGGGCCGTAGTTATTGATCACCGCGAACCCCTGCGCCTGGGCGAAGGAACGCAGGCGATCGCCGCCGATCAGCAAGGTGCGCAGGGTCGGGTGTGGCAGGCCCTGGCTGAAGGCGTATTCGGCGACCGGCGTGGGCAGGAAGCACACGTCCAGCGGCTGCGCGCGCCACCAGTCCAGCAGCGCATCGATATCTTCGGCACCGTCGTGGGCCGGTGGCAGATGCAGGGTCGCGCCCACGCAGAGCGCCGGCCAGACTTCCCACGCCATCGCGTCAAAGCCGAAGCCGGCAACGCTGGCGGTGTGGCTGCCGGCATGCAGGTCGAAGGCCTGGCAATGCCAGTCCACCAGGTTGGAGACCGTGTGATGCTCGACCATAACGCCCTTGGGCAAGCCGGTTGAGCCGGAGGTGTAGATCACATACGCCAGGTTCGAGGCGCTGACCGCCACGCGCGGGTTGGTGCCCAGGTGGAAGGTGGGCCGGTCGAGCTGGATCACCGGAACGTCCAGCGCTGGCAGGCGCGGCAATAGGTCATGCTGGGTCAGCACCACCACGGGGGCGCTGTCGTGCAGCAGGTAGTGCAGGCGCTCGGCGGGGTGGGCCGGGTCCACCGGCACGTAGCAGGCCCCCGACTTGAGTACCGCGAGCAGCCCCACCAGGGTGTCCAGCCCGCGTCGGGCCACGATCGCCACCCGGTCATCCGGCTTGACCCCGCGCTCCAGCAACTGATGGGCCAGGGCGTTGGCCTGCTGGTTGAGCTGGGCATAGCTCAGTGAACGGCCCTGGTACAGCGCAGCCACGGCCTCGGGTGTGCGGGCGGCCTGGGCCTCGATACGTTCATGCAGGGTTTTCGGCGCGCCATAAGCCTGAGTCGTGGCGTTCCAGCGTTGCAACTGCGCGTCTTCTTCCGGGGTGATCAGCGACAGCTCCTGCACCTTCAGCGCGGTGTTTTCCACCCCTCGCTCCAGCAGCCAGGTAAGACGCTGCACCAGCGCCTGCACCTCGTCCTGCCGGAAATACGCCTGGTTGTACACGCAATGCAGGCAGGCCGTGTCCTGGTAGCGGTTGCTGCGCAGGTGGATAGCCAGCGGCAACGGCTCGTGATGGTTGGACACCTTGATCGCCCGCGCCTGAACCTGGCCAAAGCGCAGGTCATGGTCGTCCTGCTCGAACGACACCGACAGGTCGAACAACTGCGCGCGATCCGCACGCCGCAGGCCCAGCTCGCGGTTCATTTCGCTCAAGGGGAAACGCTGATGACGGAAATCCTGCTTGAGCTGATCACGCACGCCACGTACCACGGCGCTGAACGGCAGTTGCCGGTCAAACTGCAGGCGCACCGAGCTGACCTGGGTGAACAGACCGACGGTGGAGCGAAACCCGGCGTTGGAACGGTTGAGGATCGGCAGCCCGACCACCCATTCATCGCGTTGAGTGGTGCGGGTGAAGTACACGTACATCGCCGCCAGCAGCACATGGAACGCCGAAGCCTGGTAACGGTTGGCCACTTGCTCCATGCGGTCAAGCAATGACACCGCAAAAGGTTGCGCCAGCGTGGCGCTGGGTGCCGAAGCCGGTTGCGCGGTGTGGCGTGCGGTCAGCAGTGGCTCCGGCAGCGCCTGGTATTTATCCAGCCAATAGGCACGGTCACGGGCATAACGGGCCGACGCATGGTAACGCTGGTCGGCGTGAATGAAGTCGAGATACGACGGTGCCACCACCTCGGGTTGACGGCCCTGCTCCAGAGCGCTGTACAGGCGCGCCAGGGATTGCAGCATCTGGCCGAAACCCCAGCCGTCGAGGATCAGGTGGTGGGCCTGGGTGCCCAGGCGGTAGTGCTGCTCGTCGAGCCTGACCAGGAAAAACCGGAACAGCGGCTCGCCCTCCATCGCATAGGGCCGGGCCATCCGGGCCTGCATCAACGCCTGGCAGGCGGCCTGCGGGTCGGCGTCGGAGGAAACGTCATGCAGCGGCACCTGCACCGCCAGCGTCGGGGCGAACCGCTGGCGCGGCATCCCGTCGATATCGCTGAACAACTGGGTGCGCAATGCATCGTGCTTGGCCACCAGCCGCTCGACGGCCTGGCTGATCAGTTCGGGCACGACCGCGCCGGCAAAGTCGACGTAGCCGCCGATGTTGTAGAGCGGTGAAGTGCCCTGGCGCAGTTGGTCGAGCCAGATGTCCTGTTGGGCGGCAGTGAGCGGCAAGCTTTCCGGCTGAAGGGAAGCTTCCTGTTTCGCGACAGCGTCGCCCGGGGCGGAGTGGGGAAAAAGCTTCATAAGATCCTTCTTATGGGGGGGCACTGACCAGGCAGGCTAGCCCATGGCGACGAAATTGCCGGATTTGAGCATGCGCGCCAGGACGCGTCTGACACCCGAAACCCGGACATCCGGGACACCGGTGCGGGCTTGGCTGAGGGTTCAGTGCTGAAACGATTAAATAGCTGTAGGAAATTGGCTATATCTTGCCGCTGTCGATTTTTCACAAAAACCGCCAGATTAATTTTTAATCCTTTAAAAACATATAGTTAAAAAACTCTAAAGCAGATGTGCGACTTTTCGTACGCTGATTTTATTGTCAGAAACGTCGATTTAATGACGTTGTTTTTATGGCAGGTTGTGTCCCTCGTTTCCGCTACATACGTAGGACAAATTCCTATGGCTAAATAAATTCTCGATCGCCGACCTGCGTTCAAGGAGGACGGTTTTCGACATCAAGGATGAGATGGCTATGAGTCTTAAGCGCAGCATTGGCAACACGGAAAGCCCACATTTTTACGCTGAAATGGGCGAGTTGATTTCAAACAGCGGCCACGAAGACTTTGCCTCGACCATGCTGCACCTGGTGGACAAATGGGTGCCGATTCACCTGGTGGACCTCAGTGAATGGACCCTGGACGAAGCCCGCGACCGCGTGCTCGATATCAAGCTGCTGGGCAGCGCCGGCCAGAAACAGGACCTGGCGCCCCTGACCCTGCACCCGGCGCACGACCACCCGCTGCTGCGCGAAATGCTCGGCATGCAAGACCCGCTGCTGATCCAGATGAAGGCCAAGCCCAACAGCGCCCACCCCCGTGGCAGCTCGCACCAGTGCAACCTGGTGTCGCGTCAGGCCAACCGGCGCTGCGTGATTTCCCTGTACCGGCCCCCGACCCAGCGCGGGTTTTCCCTGGCAGAACTGTCGTTTCTCAAAAGCCTGTCGGACACCCTGCTGCCGCTGATCGAGCGCCATGCGCAATTGCTGCGCCAGGCGCCTCAGGACGCTGTCGAACCGGCCCACACGCTGCTGGAGCAATCGCAATTGCAGCGTGAGTTCTACAAGCGCCTGTCGTTGGGCGACATCACCCTTTCGGCCCGTGAGCAGGAAGTCTGCCTGGGCCTGTTGACCGGCGGCACCGTGCCGCAAATGGCGGAAAAACTCAGCGTGAAAAACAGCTCGATCGAAACCTACCTCAAGCGTGCCGCCGCCAAGCTGGGCGTGAGTGGCCGCCACGGCCTGGCCAAATGGATGGTCGGCGCCTGATGAACACACGGATGATCACCACCTTCGGGGTGGCCTGGATGCTCGGCGGCTGCTCGCTGATCCCCGACTACCAGCGCCCCGCCGCACCGACGCCGGCCCAGTACCCCCAAGACGGCGTGTACCGCCTGGCGCAATCCGGCAGCCTGGATGCGGGCAGCGACTGGGCAGTGCTGTTTCACGACCCGGCGCTGCGTCAGCTGATCGGCGAGGCCCTGCTGAATAACCGCGACCTGCGGGTGGCGGTGCTGAACGTCGAGGCGTTCCAGGCGCAGTACCGTATCCAGCGCGCGGACCTGTTTCCGGCGGTCTCCGCCACCGGGGCCGGCAAACGCCAGCGGCTGCCGGGCAGTGTGACCGGCACCGGACAATCGGCGATCACTTCCAGTTATTCCGCGACCCTGGGTATCAGCGCCTATGAGCTGGACCTGTTCGGCCGCGTGCGCAGCCTCAGCGAACAGGCGATGCTCAACTACCTCGGCACCGAAGAGGCCCGGCGCAGTGCGCAACTGAGCCTGGTGGCCAACGTCGCCAATGCCTACCTGACCTGGCGCGCCGACCAGGAACTGCTGGTCCTGGCCCGCCAGACCCTGGACGCCAACGACCACAGCCTGCGCCTGACCCAAGGCAGCAAAAACGCCGGCAAGGCCTCGGCGCTGGACGTGGTGCAAGCCCGCACCAGCGTCGAAAGCACCCGCGCCAGCGTGGCGCGTTACGAACGCCAAGTGGCCCAGGACCTGAACAGCCTGGCCCTGTTGGTCGGCGGCCCGGTGGACGAGAATCTGCCGTCGCGCGCACTGGCCGACGACCTGGTGGCCCGCGTGCCCGCCGGCTTGCCCTCCGACCTGCTGCAACGGCGCCCGGATATCCTCCAGGCCGAATACCAGTTGCGGGCCGCCAACGCCAATATCGGCGCGGCGCGGGCCGCGTTCTTTCCGTCGGTGAGCCTGACCGCCAACGCGGGCAGCACCAGCACCGAATTGTCCGGTCTGTTCAAGGGCGGTGCCGGCACCTGGACCTTCCAGCCGCAGATCAACCTGCCGATCTTCAACGCCGGCAGCCTGCGCGCCAGTCTCGATTACGCCAAGCTGCAAAAAGACATCTCGGTGGCCAACTACGAAAAATCCATCCAGACCGCCTTCCAGGAAGTCGCCAACGGCCTCGCTGCGCGCCAGACCTTCACCGACCAGCTCAATGCCCAACGGGACTTCGTCGCCGCCAACCAGACTTATTACAACCTGGCGCAACACCGTTACCGCAGCGGTGTGGACAGCAACCTGACGTTCCTCGATGCCCAGCGGACATTGTTCAGCTCGCAGCAGGCGCTGATCGTCGACCGGTTGGCGCAGTTGGTGGCGGAAGTGAACCTGTACACGGCGTTGGGTGGCGCCTGGGACGGCACTGGTTACATCACGACTCGTTAACGAATGGCATTAAATCAATTTAATACCGATGTTACCGGCGATGCCTCTATTAGTATCAGTAAGTTTGACCTTGCCGTAATGATCCAAGTAACCACCTGCAACCACACCGACATGACCCAGTGTCCATAAAGTGCCTATCGCCCCATTCCTGAGGTCTTTCATCGATGCACCCACGATACGCGTACCCAATCCCATACGCCGTAAAATGTCACCGGGATGGGCCCCTGAATTTAGCGAGCCAACGCACTCTTCAAAGGTCGTGAAACTATCGAAAAAAAGGCGTTCTTTCTGCATTCGCTTGGCGGTCACCGCAAATAAAAAATTGGCATTCGTCAATACATCGTTCGGCGAACCACACCTAAAGTCGGCAATGGTAGTTGCATGCCTTATTTCGCCGTGAGTCACGTGAAGAGAGAAGCCATCGCGCATCACAATATTGAAACCATCGGCGACGGCCTCAATGTTCTTATATATGCCATACGGGCTATGCCCAAACCTCATCATCGCGGCCTTGATAGCGGCTACCGCAGCGCAATGCCCCTGACCGCCCTGGGTGAAATCAGTAAAAATATCAGTGGGTTTTACACCAGCAGCATCAGGCCCACCAGCGATAAATCCCATATCTCCTTTATCTGACTTAAGCAATGGATATTCAGAATAATTATTGTACTGCAGATTAGAGAGTGTCTTGGGATTTACCGCTGCCGACCTCAACGGCTGATGCGCATCCGCTGAACTGGACTTCAGCAGCGGCGGTGAAAACGTCTCCAATAACACCCGGAGTTCATCAACCAACGCTGCGAGCTCATGAAGAGCACGACCGTTTATTTTTTCAAATTTCTCCGGCACTTCTGTGCGCAACCCAATGGGGGTAAGCTGCGCATTGCCCCATCCTCCGGAGGTATCTGAGTTCGTTCTGGAAACATCCATATAATATTCTCTATTCAATCTATTTTGCCGGTCAGTTCGCCGTTGGAAAAGCGCTATACAAGCTTGACTCCGCGCTTCCAATGTAGGCCCCTTGTCAGCCGTCCTCTAACGCCATAAGACTCCAAATAACCATCCACCACAGCCATATCATGTGAATCAGTTGCGATCGTGCCAATCGCGCCCTGCATGAGTTCCCTGACATTGGTTTTAACCATGTGATTTTTGAGCCCAAGACGAAGCAGGCCCTCGCCGGCACTTTCACCATCATTCAAAGTCCCCATGGCCGTCTCAAAACCGTGATGGCCAATGCCATCGTTGTCTTCCATTTGAGCGCGCTTTGCACTCACTGCAAATAAAAATACTGCACTTAGAAAAAGTCGGCCTTTATCATTACCCGTTTCAAAACCAGCACCATATTTAGCCTCTTCCAATTCTTCATTAGTTATCATCAAGGGGAAACCGTCCCTCATCGTCACTTTAAAACCTTCCCCCACACTGATGACTTCTTTATAAATATCCCGGGGATTTGTTCCAAACTTGGCCATGGCCGCCTTTATAGCAGCTACCGTCACGCAATTATCTGTTGGACCTTGCTTAAACCCGCCCCATATATCGTTATTCTCCAGCTTATCTGTCCGGGCATCGCTATTGGCCGCAGGAAACAGTAGTTCCTTGAAATCAGAAGTATTTCCTTCAACAAGGGCTGACGGAATAGTGGCTATGGGACTTGAATTCGCGGGAGTGACCGGAGGAAGGGTTGCCCCTCGGCTCTCTTTATCGACAGTCACGCCGCGTTCAGACGTATCGTTCAAACGTGAGACCAGAGCGCTCAATGTCGTAACCAGGCTTCCAAGCCTCGTGAATAAATGGGAAGGGTCATCAGGAAGAGCCCGAAGACTGCCTTGTCTTGATGTAGCAATCGCGGCGCGCACTGGCGCTAATGATTTATGCGCAGTCAACGTTTCAACTTCCGACGGCCTGACGTCGTAATGAGCGCTGGATAATGCATCTTTAACGGAGAACACTGTCATGACAACCTTTCTACTTTATTATTTATCGACAAATACTAATCAGATCAGCCTTAAGCGTTGAGCCTGGCTTTATCGTCGATAGACAATCCCAGCCCGGAATAGGGAGCCACCTCAACGGCTTCGCCCCTCGCATTCATACCGGCACCTGCATGCTGATGGACATAAGGCTCATACTTTCCAGCCTTTATCTCTTCCTCGGTCATATGCCCACCCAATCCCAGCAAGCCGACTAGACGATCTCGTGGCTTGTCTAACCCGTAACTTTTCCTCAACACGCCAAGATAATCAAGGGACGTTATCCGACTATAAACAGGGATATTAGGGTATTGCTTTTCAAATTCAGCTTCACGGGCTTGGACACCGGCGGCATAATCATTTTGATTAATTTGCTGGCGCTTGCACATTACACCGAACATGAAATAAGCATCCCCCAACATTCCCTCATCTGCACCTCCAAACCTGCTGGCCTTTCGGGCCAGTCGTAATTCTTGGTTGGTAATGTGCAATTTAAATCCATCTTTCATCGTGACGTTGTAACCCGTCGCTGTTGCTGTCACCTCATCAAAAACACTCTCTGCACTTTGACCGAATTTCTCCATGGCCATCTTTATAACTTCCACATACGGCGTGCGCTTGTCCTTCCCCAGCCATGGGAAAGGTATGTGGATGGCAACAAGGCCATGCTTCATATCGCTCGGTTTCTCACCTTTAGGTTTATTTGAAAGCGGTAAGTCAGCCACGTCAAACTCCACTGCCCTACTGCCTATGCGCTTGCGTTCATAATCAATCAAACTGATACCTGCTCCCCGATGCGGACCAAGCGGTCTCATAAAGTCATCAAAGGGATCAAGTGCATATTCAAGTGGCTTGACAGCTTCTTCACTCGGGGTGCCATCAACCGGAATAAGTTCATCAAAGGGATCAAGTTCGTCTTCATCCGGAGAGACCGCTTCGGTGACCGTTTCGGGTACATCTGACGGGTCATTCCCGGGACCTGTGGAAGCCGGTATCACAGGCTTGACGGTTACTGAGGATGATAATGCATTCGTTGACCTTTCACCGGGCACAGACTGCCGAAGGGAGGATAATGTTTCAAAAACATTCTTTAATGTACTCAACAGCTTTTCAAGGAGAACACTCGCCTCCCCCCTATCTCCCGGAGACTCAACAACATCATTCGCCCACGGCGCAGGATATGGATCCATTCGCCCTTCAGCACGCGGCATATCGGTGATGCGATTCGTATGCGTATTGCTCGCCCCCACTAAATAATCCGCCGAAAACGCTCGAGCACTCAATAAATTATTGTGTTGTGCTAATGAACCCAACATATAACCTCGACCACAAATTATTAATATTTTATAAACAACAACACACTAACGATAGGCGCCAGTGCGATTAATCAGTGGTTGCGAAAGTCGAGAGGTTCCTGCTCGTTGATACCTGTCTTGTATCAACAGACTTCACGGGCAAATAAATGCAAGGGAACATTTCTGATATGTGTTATTCCCCCAAGGTAACACCACGTCGGACTTTCAAAGCGTACGAGACAACGGCTGATTGGCGGTCAACCCAAACCCGACTGCCGCAGCCGGTACTCCCCCGGCGTCATCTGCGCATAACGCAGGAAAAAGCGGCTGAAATACGCCGGGTCCTTGAAGCCCAGTTGGTAGCAGATTTCGTTCGCCGAGCTGCCGGTGAACAGCAACAGGCGCTTGGCCTCCTGCATCACCCGTTCGAGGATCAGGCGCTTGGACGGCAGGTCGGCCATGCGTCGGCAGACTTCGTTGAGCCGTGCCCCGGTCACGCCAATCCCCTCGGCATAGCGCGCCAGCGGCCAGTGTTCCAGGTAGTGGGCTTCGATCAGTTCGTTGAAACGATGGAAGATGCGCAGGTCTTCGTGGCGGGTCGGGCGCGATGGCAGCGAGTGCGCGCACAGCCGCAGCAGGCGAATCATGATCACCCGCGTGAGGCTGTCCAGGGCGGCGGCGCGCCCTGCCCGTTCGGCGTTGATTTCGTCGCACAGCGCATCGAACAACGGATCGAGCGCCTGAGCCTGTGACCCGAGCGCCACGCATGCGGCGCCGGAGGCCAGGCTGGGGTCGGCGTCGATCAAGGCCCACACCAATTGCTGGCGCACCGTCAGCACATGCCCATCCGCATCGGCTTCAGTGACAAACGCGTGGGGCACCGTGGGTGGCGTGAGGAAAAACATCGGGCCCGACTCCACGAACTGGCGGTCATCCAGATACACCCGCACCGCGCCGCTCTTCACGTAATGCACCTGGAAGAACCGGTCATGCCGGTGCACGGGCATGTTGCGCCCGAAAAAACCCGCCAGGTTGCCAAGCTTGTCGTAATGCACCTCGGCGTCGCTGTAGCGCTGGTCGTAGACCTGTCCGATGTTGATATTGGGAATCGGCTTCACGCTGCCCCCTTGTTGTTATTTGAATGCCGGAGGATTTTGCCACGCTTGACGGTAGTTAACATATTAATTATAACGTTAACACATTAACGAACTACCCCAGCAGTCGTCCCACCGTCAGGAGAAACGCATGAGCCGTACCCAGCATGATGTTGCCAGCGGCACCCTGTTCGGCGTCGCGCTGAACTACCAGGGCCTGCTGGATCGGCATCTCGCCACCTTCCAGCAGGCGCCCTACCAGAAGCCGCCGAGCAAGCCGGTGCTGTTCATCAAGACGCCGAATACCCGCAACGAACACGGTGGCGTGGTGTTGCAACCACAGGGCGAGCGCCTGCAACCCGGCCCGGCGCTGGGTGTGGTGATCAGCCAGCGCGCGAGCCGTGTCAGCGCGGACACCGCCATGGAACATGTGGCCGGCTATGTGGTGGTCAACGAATTCAGCCTGCCGGAAGACAGCTACTACCGCCCTGCCGTCAAAGCCAAATGCCGCGATGGGTTCTGCGCGCTGGGGCCGCAACTGGTTCCACGCGATCAGGTGGCAAACGCCAATCAGTTGAGCCTGAAACTGTGGGTCAACGGTGAACTGCGCCAGGAAAACTCCACCGCGAATTGGGTGCGAGACATCCCGCAGTTGATCGCCGAAATCAGCGAGTTCATGACCCTGCACCCTGGCGACGTGCTGATCACCGGCACGCCCGAAGGCCGCGTGGATGTAGTGCCAGGCGACAGGGTTGAAGTGGAGATCAGCGGCGTAGGTCGCCTGACCAATCAGATCCAAGCGGAGACCCCAGCATGAAACACGCCCGCATCCGCTATGAAAATGAAATCCACGCCGTGACGGTCGAGGCCGACAACGCCGTGCGCCTGAGCGACGGCCGCCTGCTCGCCGAGGACCAGGTCGAGTGGCTGCCACCGGCCACCGGCAGCATGTTCGCCCTGGGCTTGAACTACGCCGACCACGCCGCCGAACTGGCCTTCACGCCACCGACCGAGCCGCTGGCCTTCATCAAGTCCGTGGGCACCTACACCGGCCACCGCCAGGTCACCTGGCGCCCGGACAACGTCGCCTACATGCACTACGAGTGCGAGCTGGTGGCAGTCATCGGCAAGACTGCGCGCAACGTCAAGCGCGCCGACGCCCTGGACTATCTGGCCGGCTACACGGTGTGCAACGACTACGCGATCCGCGACTACCTGGAAAACTACTACCGCCCCAACCTGCGCGTGAAAAACCGCGACGCCACCACCCCGGTCGGCCCGTGGATCGTCGACGTGGCCGACGTGCCGGACCCGGCCAACCTCACCCTGCGCACCTGGATCAACGGTGAGCTGCGCCAGGCAGGCAGCACCCGCGACATGATTTTCGATATCCCCTACCTCATCGAATACCTGTCGAGCTTCATGACCCTGCAACCCGGCGACATGATCGCCACCGGCACGCCCGAGGGCCTGGCCGACGTGGTGCCCGGCGATGAAGTGGTGGTGGAAGTCGAAGGCGTGGGCCGCCTGGTCAACCGAATTGTCAGCGAGGCGGACTTTTTCTCCGCCCGGAAAGAGGCGTAAGCAGCATGATCAAACACTGGATCGATGGCCGTGAGGTCGAGAGCAAAGACGTATTCGTCAATTACAACCCGGCCACCGGCGAGGCCATTGGCGAAGTGGCCAGCGGCGGCGCGCAAGAAGTCGCCCAGGCGGTCGCCGCGGCAAAAGAAGCGTTCCCCAAGTGGGCCAACACCCCGGCCAAGGAGCGTGCGCGCCTGATGCGCAAGCTCGGTGAGCTGATCGAACAGAACGTGCCGCGCCTGGCCGAACTGGAAACCCTCGACACCGGCTTGCCGATCCACCAGACCAAAAACGTGCTGATCCCCCGCGCGTCCCACAACTTCGATTTCTTCGCCGAAGTCTGCACGCGCATGGACGGCCACAGTTACCCGGTGGACGACCAGATGCTCAACTACACCCTGTACCAGCCGGTGGGTGTGTGCGGGTTGGTGTCGCCGTGGAACGTGCCGTTCATGACCGCCACCTGGAAGACCGCGCCGTGCCTGGCCCTGGGCAATACGGCGGTGTTGAAGATGTCGGAACTGTCGCCGCTGACCGCCAATGAACTGGGGCGCCTGGCGGTGGAAGCCGGGATTCCCAACGGCGTGCTCAACGTGATCCAGGGCTACGGCGCCACCGCCGGCGATGCGCTGGTTCGCCACCCGGACGTGCGGGCGATTTCCTTTACCGGCGGCACCGCCACCGGCAAGAAGATCATGCAGACCGCCGGCCTGAAAAAGTACTCCATGGAGCTGGGCGGCAAATCGCCGGTGCTGATCTTCGAGGATGCCGACCTCGAACGTGCCCTCGACGCCGCCCTGTTCACCATCTTTTCCCTCAACGGCGAACGCTGCACCGCCGGCAGCCGGATCTTTATCCAGGAAAGCGTGTACCCGCAGTTCGTCGCCGAATTTGCGGCGCGCGCCAAACGCTTGATCGTCGGTGACCCGCAAGACCCGAAAACCCAGGTCGGCTCGATGATCACCCAGGCCCATTACGACAAGGTCACCGGCTACATCAAGATCGGCCTGGAAGAAGGCGCCACCCTGCTCGCCGGTGGCCTGGAACGCCCGGCCAATCTGCCGGCGCACCTGAGCCGTGGCCAGTTCATCCAGCCGACAGTGTTTGCCGATGTGAACAACAAGATGCGCATCGCCCAGGAAGAAATCTTCGGCCCGGTGGTGTGCCTGATCCCGTTCAAGGACGAAGCCGAGGCCCTGCAACTGGCCAACGACACCGAATACGGCCTGGCCTCCTACATCTGGACCCAGGACATCGGCAAGGCCCATCGTCTGGCGCGCGGAATCGAAGCCGGCATGGTATTTATCAACAGCCAGAATGTGCGCGACCTGCGCCAGCCATTCGGCGGGGTCAAAGGCTCCGGCACCGGGCGCGAGGGCGGCCAGTACAGCTTCGAAGTGTTTGCCGAGATCAAGAACGTGTGCATTTCCATGGGCAGCCACCACATCCCGCGGTGGGGTGTGTAGTTCCAAAGCAAAAACACTCTCCTGTGGGAGCCGGGCAAGCCCTGCTCCCACAAGGATCGCGCTGGCCTTACAAGAACAAGTATTCAGGAGAATCATCATGGGCGAAGTGGTCCTGGCAGCGAAGATCTGCCACGTACCGTCGATGTACCTGTCGGAGTTGCCCGGCAAACATCACGGCTGTCGCGAAGCGGCGATTGCCGGGCACAAGGAGATCGGTCGGCGTGCCCGCGAGCTTGGCGCCGACACGGCGGTGGTGTTCGACGTGCACTGGCTGGTCAACAGCGGTTACCACGTCAACTGTGGCGAGCGATTCCAGGGCACCTACACAAGCAACGAGCTGCCGCACTTCATCAAGAACATGGAGTACGCCTACCCCGGCTGCCCCGGGCTGGGCGAACTGATCGCCGCCGAGGCCAACGAAGCCGGGGTGCGCAGCATGGCCCACAACATCCCGAGCCTGGAGCTGGAGTACGGCACGCTGGTGCCCATGCGCTACATGCACATGGGCGTGCCGGAGGACGAGAAATTCAAGGTCATCTCCATCGCCGCCTGGTGCGCCTGGCATCGCCTGGAAGACAGCTTTGCGTTTGGCGCCGCCGTGCGCCGGGCCATCGAGAAGAGCGACCGCAAGGTGCTGGTGCTGGCGTCGGGTTCGTTGTCCCACCGTTTCTCGGACGACCGCCAGGCCGAAGCCAATATCCACAACTGGACCCGCGAGTTCGACAAACAAGTGGACCTGCACGTGGTGGAGCTGTGGAAGCAGGCCCGCTTCAAGGAGTTCTGCGCGATGCTGCCGGACTACGCCGAACATTGCTTCGGCGAAGGCAAGATGCATGACACTGCCATGCTCCTGGGGCTGCTCGGCGGGCCGGACTATGCCAAGCCGGCGGAGATCATCACGCCGCCGTTCGGCAGTTCGGGCACCGGTCAGGTCAACGCGATTTTCCCACTGTAGAAACGGGAGAAACCCATGCCGCACTTTATCGCCGAGTACACCGACAACCTCGAAGCACAGGCGGACCTGCCCGGCCTGTTCGAGAAGATCCACCGCGTATTGGGGGACAGTGGCGTGTTCCCCCTGGGCGGCATCCGCAGCCGGGCGGTACGCCTCGACACCTGGCGCATGGCCGATGGCCAACACGACTACGCCTTCGTGCACATGACCCTCAAGGTCGGCCATGGCCGTGACCTGGCCACGCGCCAGGCGGTGGCCGAAGCGGTGTTCGCGGTGATCACCGCGCACTTTGCCGAGTTGCAGGCGCAACGCTTGCTGGCGCTGTCGTTCGAGATGGTCGAACTGCACCCGCAATTGAATTTCAAGCAGAACAACGTGCATGACTTCCTGAGTCAACACACCTCCCTGTAGGAGCTGGCTTGCCAGCTCCTGCAGGGGCTTATATCCACGGCCACTCAGACAAAAAGTACAAGACCATGAGCACAGCCCATTCCACGGCCAGCCGCACGCTGGTCGAGCACGACCGCACCCATCGTTTGGTGACCTGGCGCCTGATGCCACTGTTGTTGGTGTGCTACCTGTTCGCCCATCTGGACCGCATCAACATCGGTTTTGCCAAGGTGCAGATGAGCAGCGACCTGCACTTCAGCGACACGGTGTACGGCTTCGGCGCCGGACTGTTTTTCATCGCCTACGCCTTGTTCGGGGTACCCAGCAACCTGGCGCTGGACCGCGTCGGACCACGGCGCTGGATCGCCAGCCTGATGGTGGTGTGGGGGCTGTTGTCCACCGGCATGCTGTGGGTGGAAAGCGCCCGGGGTTTCTACGTGCTGCGCTTTTTGCTGGGGGTGGCCGAGGCCGGGTTTTTTCCGGGGATCCTGGTGTACCTCAACCGCTGGTACCCGGCGCGACGGCGGGCCCAGGTCACGGCGCTGTTCGCCATCGCCGTGCCCATGGCCGGCGTGCTGGGCGGGCCGTTGTCCGGGGCGATCCTCGAACATTTCCACGCCGTTGGCGGCTTGCGCGGCTGGCAGTGGATGTTCCTGATCGAAGGGCTGCCGGTGGTGTTGCTGGGCCTGGTGGTGCTCAGAGGCTTGCCGGACAGTTTCGAGTCGGTGCACTGGCTGACCACCGAGCAAAAGCAGCAGCTCGGCGACCAGTTACGCAGCGAAGAACAACGCAAGACCATCACCTCGTTCGGCGGCATCCTGCGTGACCCGCACGTGTGGTTGCTGGTGGCGGTGTATTTCGCGGTGATGCTGGCGGTGAACACCCTGGCGTTCTGGATGCCGACACTGATCCACGGCGCCGGCATCGGTCGCGACAGCCAGGTCGGCCTGCTCAGCGCCGTACCCTATCTGGCCGGCTGTTTTTTCATGCTCGGCTGCGGGCGTTCGTCCGACCGTCACCGCGAACGCCGCTGGCACCTGTGCGTGCCATTGCTGATGGCCGCCGTCGGCATCGCCGTGGCCGGCCTGGCGCCGGACAACCCGCTGCTGGTGATGGGCGGCCTGGTGGTTGCCGGCATGGGCGCCAGCGCGGCCCTGCCGATGTTCTGGCAACTGCCGCCGGCGTTCCTCTCCCACACCACCCAGGCCGCCGGCATCGCCATGATCAGTTCGTTCGGCAGCGTCGCCGCGTTCCTCGCGCCCTACCTGATCGGCTGGATGCGCGACGCCACCCAGAGCGCCAGCCTGGCGCTGTACGTACTCGCCCTGTTTATCGCCCTCGGTGGCCTGCTGGTGCTGCGCACCCACGCCACCATCGTCAACCCGCACTAAGGACCGTCGCCATGCTCGACTCCCAGCAAATCCTCGCAGCCGCTGCCAGCCTCGACCGCGCCGAACGCAACCGCGAACAGGTACGCCAGTTTTCCCTCGACTACCCGGGCATCACCATCGAGGACGCCTATGCGATCCAGCGTGCCTGGGTTGCGCAGAAGATCCAGGATGGCCGCACGTTGAAGGGCCACAAGATCGGCCTCACCTCGCGGGCCATGCAGGTGTCGTCGAACATCACCGAACCGGATTACGGCGCGTTGCTCGATGACATGTTTTTCGACGAGGGCAGCGACATTCCCTTCGAACGTTTCATCGTGCCGCGGGTGGAAGTGGAGCTGGCGTTCATTCTCGGCAAACCACTCAAGGGGCCGAACTGCACGGTGTTCGATGTACTCGACGCCACCGAGTGGGTGATCCCGGCGCTGGAAATCATCGACGCGCGCATCCAGCAGATCGATCCGCAGACAAACGCGACCCGCAAGGTGTTTGACACCATCTCCGACAACGCCGCCAACGCTGGCGTAGTGCTCGGTGGCCGTGCCGTGCGCCCTGCGGATATCGACCTGCGCAAAGTGCCGGCGGTGCTGTATCGCAACGGCGTGATCGAGGAGTCCGGCGTCTCGGCTGCGGTGCTCAACCATCCGGCCAAGGGCGTGGCCTGGCTGGCCAACAAACTGGCGCCCTATGACGTGACCCTGCTGCCGGGCCAGATCATCCTCGGCGGCTCGTTCACTCGCCCGGTCGCCGCCAGCCCGGGCGACACCTTCCATGTCGACTACGACCTGCTGGGGTCGATCGCCTGCCGCTTCGTCTGACCCTGGAGAACTGTCATGGACATGCCCGTCAACCGCTTCAAACAACGCCTGTGCAACGGCGACGTACAGATCGGTCTGTGGCTCGGCCTGGCCGACGCGTACTGCGCGGAGCTGGCCGCCAACGCCGGCTTCGACTGGCTGCTGATCGACGGCGAACACGCGCCCAATCACCTGCAAGGCATGCTCGGCCAGTTGCAGGCGGTGGCGCCCTACCCCAGCCAGGCGTTGATCCGTCCGGTGATCGGCGACAGTGCGCTGATCAAGCAACTGCTGGACATCGGCGCCCAGACCCTGCTGGTGCCCATGGTCGAAAGCGCCGCCCAGGCCCGCGAGCTGGTGCGCGCCCTGCGCTACCCGCCCCGAGGGATCCGGGGTGTGGGCAGTGCATTGGCGCGGGCTTCGCGCTGGAACAGCATCCCCGGTTACCTCGATTTGGCGGATGAACAGATGTGCCTGCTGGTGCAGATCGAAAACCTTGAAGGCCTGGCTAACCTGGATGAGATTGCCGCCGTCGAGGGTGTGGACGGCGTGTTCATCGGCCCGGCGGACTTGAGTGCGTCGATGGGCCACCGTGGCAACCCCGGGCACCCTGAGGTGCAGGCGGCGATTGAAGACGCGATACAACGCATCGTGCAGTCGGGCAAGGCAGCGGGGATTCTCAGTGCCGATGAAAGCCTCGCGCGGCGCTCTATCGAGTTGGGTGCGACCTTTGTCGCGGTGGGCGTGGACACCACAGTGTTGATGCGCGGGTTGCAGGCGCTGGCCGGGAAATTCAAAGGAGCTTGCGAGGCCAACGACGCAGGCAGCGTGTACTGAGATCCCCTGTGGGAGCTGGCTTGCCTGCGATGGCGGTGTATCAGTGACAAATAAGCCAGCT
>NZ_JBSVWB010000048.1:0-51819 GCF_054071795.1 Pseudomonas sp. SDO5271_S396 | reverse complement strand
CACAGATGCCACCTGACCCACCGCCTTCGCAGCCTCGCCGGGGCTCGACAGCTTGCTCCACATTAGTCTGGGTTGTTCGGGGTCGGGTTATTTCCCGCCGGTGATTTGCTTCACCAGCTCCGCATGCCCCTTCACATCATCAGCCCGGGAGATCGCCTGGATCACCAGCAGGCGGTTGCCCGAGCCACCGAGGAAGGTCGAGTTCAGGGTCTTGCCGCCGCCCTGGGTGGCGGTGCTGTCGACCTGGCGCAGGCCGAGGCCCTTGAACGTCAGCTTCTTCTCGGCCTGTTTCTTGAAATCGGGCAGGGCGGCGCTCTGGTCCTTGACGAACCCCGCGACGGCACCGTCGAGGAACTGCGGGTCATTGTCCTGAATGGTGACCCCATCGTTGCGCACGGTTTCGGCGACGATCACCACACTTTTTGTGGTCTGGTTGGCGTACAGCGTGCCTTGGGTGTCGCCGGTGCCATCTTCGGCCTTGCCCGCAGGCAGGGTGTCGGCCACATAGGCCTTGGGCAGGTTGAAGGTGAACTTGCCGCCCAGGGTGGCGATGGTCTGCGTGGCCGGCTTGCTTGCGGCAAACACGCTACCGGCGGTGAGCGCCAGGGCCAGCAAGGCTGCGGTCTTGGTGAAGGTGGCCATGAAGCACTCCAGAGGTGAACGAAATTGCGGCGTATTCTGTCAGAAAAATCGCAATATCGTTCACCAGCCGCCTCACACCTTGTCGGACTCTTCCTCTAGTCGATCCATCTCAAACAGCCGCGCCAGCTCCGTGCGGGCTTCCTGGGCGGTCTGCATCACCTTGGCCGCGTCGTCGTATACCGCATGCTGGGCGGCGAGTACTTGCAGGTCGTGGTTCTTGAAACGGGTGATGCGCGCATCGGCCTGGACCTCGGTCAAACCCAGTCCGACCAGGGTACGGCGGCTCATCTCCAGGCTGGAGTAGAAGGTCTCGCGAACCGGTGAAGCGTCCAGGTCCACCAGCCGGTGCACGTGCTGGCGGTTGCGCGCGCGGGCGATGATCTTCATGTGTGGGTAGAGGTTGCGCACCAGCGCGGCGGTCTTGATGTTGATCTCCGGGTCGTCCATGGCAATCACGAAGAACTCCGCTCGATCGACCTTGGCCGCATGCAGGATCTCTGGGCGCTGCGGGTCACCGTAGAACACCGGCATGCCGCCGAAGCTGCGGGTCAGTTCGATGGTTTCCACCGAGGTGTCCAGCGCAATGAACGAGATGTTCTGCGCCCGCAGGATCCGCGCGACGATCTGGCCCATACGGCCCATGCCGGCGATGACCACGCGCGGCGCGTCGCTTTCGATGGTGCGGTATTCCTCCGGCACGTCCACCGGCTTGGCCTTGGGCTTGAACAGCTTCGGGCATACCAGCAACAGCAACGGTGTGACCGCCATGGACAGGGTGATGGTCAGCACCAGCACATCATGGAGCCCGGCCTCGAAGAGGCCCTGGTCGCGACCGATCTTGAACACCACGAAGGCAAATTCACCGCCCGCCGCCAACACCACACCCAGGCGCAGTGCGCTCTCGCGGTTGAGGTCGCCCGCCAGTCGGCCAACGGCATACAGCAGCGGCAGTTTGAGGCCGATCAGCAACAGGGTCAGGCCAATCACCACCAACGGCGAGCTGAGCAGCAGGCTCAGGTTGGCGCCCATGCCCACACTGATAAAGAACAGGCCCAGCAGCAGGCCCTTGAACGGTTCGATCTGGGATTCCAGCTCGTGGCGGTATTCCGAGTCCGCCAGCAGCAGGCCGGCGAGAAACGCGCCGAGGGCCATGGACACGCCCACCAGCTCCATAAGCCAGGCCGTGCCGATCACCACCAGCAGCGCGGTGGCGGTGGACACTTCACGCAGCCCGGTCTTGGCGACGATGCGAAACACCGGTCGCAACAGGTAGCGTCCGCCGATGATCACCACGGCGATGCTGCCGAGGATCTGCAACACATGCTGCACGCCCTGGGCTTCGGTGGCCGGGTGGTCGCTACCGGCCAGCAGCGGTACGAGGGCGATCAGCGGGATCGCCGCAATGTCCTGGAACAGCAGAATCGCGAACGCCAGGCGACCGTGGGGCTGGTTCAGCTCCTTGCGCTCGGCCAGGCTTTGCAGGCCGAAGGCGGTGGACGACAACGCCAGGCCCAGACCGAGCACGATGGCACTGTTCCACGCCTGGCCAAACAGCCAAAGCGCCACTACGCCCATCACCAGCCCGGTGAGCAGCACCTGGGCCAGCCCCACGCCAAACACGGCTCTGCGCATTACCCATAAACGCTTGGGCGACAGCTCCAGGCCAATGATGAACAGCAACAACACCACCCCCAGTTCGGAAAACTGCGCGACGCTCTGCGGATTGCCCACCAGGCCGAGTACCGACGGGCCAATGATCACGCCGGCGAACAGATAGCCCAGCACCGCGCCCAGTTGCAGGCGCTTGGCCAGGGGCACGGTCAACACGGCGGCGAACAGAAACACCACGGCTGCTTGTAACAGGTTGCCTTCATGGGGCATTGCGAACTCCAGGGTCTTCAAAGCGAATCAACAGGGCGTATTAGAGCGCTTTTTACATTTTGAAAATTGTATTTTTGCTGCGCGGGGCGCGGGACGTTGACTGTCAGCCCGCTCTGACGACGCACTTACAAAAGTATTAATACCATTTAATTCAATGACTTTTCCGCGGGTCTACTAACGTTTTGGCACACGGGATCGGTTGTGGTCATTCCGTGTTCGATACGGGTGGATGCGAAGAGCAGGATGACGGCGGCCAACTGCCGCGTACTGACAACGACCACTCGCTGACCCACGATTTCTCCCTCGGGCTCTGATCAGGCCCGAGTCCCTTGAACCGCCCGAAAGGGCGGTTTTTTTACGCTTCTTTGGAGCGCGTCGAAGTTTCAATGTGTAAACGATGTCTCCGGTTTCGGAGAGGTATCGCTTGAATAACGGCTTGTTATTCTCTGTCCCCATTGTGCAGGTTGATGGACAATGAGCCCGGTTTCCCTCTGCTATAGGTCGCCCTTGTGAATCAACTTCTCGCCATGCGCGCCTTTGTCCGTGTTGTCGACACGGGCTCATTCAGTCGGGCGTCCGATCAGTTGGCGTTGCCACGTTCTACCGTCAGCAAGCTGATCACCGATCTGGAAAAGCACCTGGGCATCAAACTGATGCACCGCACCACCCGAGCCCTGGCGCCGACCTCCGAGGGGCTGGAGTATTACCAGCATGCCCGGCGGCTGGTAGCCGAACTGGACGAAGTCGACAGTGCCGCGCGCGGCCAGGTTCTCAAGCCGCGCGGGCACTTGCGTGTGGATGCGCCGGCTTCGTTTGCCAATTGCCTGCTGATTCCGGCCCTGGTGGACTTTCATCGGGAATACCCCGATATCACCGTGGCCCTGGGCATCAGCGACCGTGCGGTGAATATCGTGGGGGAGGGTGTGGACTGTGTGATTCGCGCCGGCAAGCTCGATGACATGGCCATGATCGGCCGCAAGGTGGCAGACCTGGAATACCTCACTTGCGCCGCGCCCGCCTACCTGGAACGCAACGGTATCCCGACTTCCCCGGAAGACCTGGCGCGCAATCACCTCAAGGCCGGTTACTTTTTTACCGGCTCAGGCAAGCCGGAGCCGCTGATTTTCGAGCAGGGTGGGCGGCGCATCGAAGTGAACGACTGTGCCTATTCCACCAACGAAGGCAACGGTCTCAAGGAAATGCTGCTCGCCGGGCTGGGCGTCGGGCAGCATTTCAAGGCGATCGTGCAGTATTACGTGGACACCGGCCAACTGGTGCAGGTGTTGCCGCAGTGGTCACGCCCGGCCACGCCGCTGCACTTGCTTTACCCACCCAATCGCCATCAGAGCGCGCGGCTCAAGGTGTTCACCGAGTGGGTGATGCGCACGTTCGGGATCAGGGAATGATCGCGGTCACGCGGACTTCCACGCGCATGGTCGGCAAGCCGAGGGCTTCGACGCCAACCTGCGTCCAGATGGGCGCATGGTCGGGCATGTAGCGGCGGTATTGCTTGACCATCGCCTCGTTGACCTCGGGCGGAAAGCCGCCCACGTGGTAGGAGTTGACATGAATCACGTGCTCCCAACCCGCGCCGGCTGCCGCCAGGGTGCGGTCCAGGTTGTGAAACGCCTGGGCGATTTCTTCCGCCAGGTCGGCGGGAATCTGGAGCGCGTCGTCCCATCCCCCTTGGCCGGAGGTTTCCACCCGGTTACCGACTTTGACTGCCTGTGAGTAATGCAGGTGTTCACGCAGGTAATCGCCGTAGCCCGGGGTGACGAAAAACTCGACATTGCTCATGGTATTTCCTCGGTTCAGTTCAAGACATGGCGGATGCTAGAGGATGAAATGAGCGAACAAAATCCCGGTTTTTTGGCATGACTGTTCACTGTTATGCATAATCCGCCGCGCTTGTGGCGGTCAGGATTCACCTCGCTGTGGATCCCGCTTTGTTACTATCGCTGTCCCTTTGTCACCAGGAGTCATCGCCCCATGCAACACCCGTGGGATGAAATGCACCGCACCCGCAAGCCCACGTTTCTGTTATGTGGAGAACCCAAGGGAGAGGTGCTCAATCTCTACGTGCACGGTTACTCGGCATTCTTCAACCCGCAACAACTGGGCAATTTCACCCAGCAGTTGGCGGGCATCGAAGGTTCGACCAACCTGATGCTGTTCTGGCCAGCGGGGCATTTCCTGGAAAACCTGTTTGCGCCGTTCAAGGATGTGATCACCTCGATGCTGGGCGGTGGCCTCGGGGCCGCGACGGTCGGGGTAGGCAAGGCGATTGCGTATTTTCTCGACCACTACAAGAGCGTCGAAGCCCGGGTCGATGAAGTGGCCGGCAGCCTGCTGCCGGAGCTTGTCCGCTATCTGCACGCCGAATCACTGGCGGTAGAGCGGATCAACTTGATCGGGCATTCGCTGGGCGCACGGATTCTGGTCAAGAGCCTGCTGGCCAGCCCCGAGATCGCTCGCGAATTGCCGCTCAATCACTTGTTGCTGATGGGGGGCGCAATCTGTACTTCCAGCCCCTGGGACGCAGTGTCGGCACCCCTCAAGGGGCGTGTGATCAACTGCCACTCCAGTCGGGACTGGGCCCTGGCCTTGAAACCGGACACCGAGCGTTGCATCGGGCGCTACGCCATTCCGTTGACGCCGGCGCTCAAGGCCAAGGTGACCAATGTGCACCTGGCCACTTTCGATCACGCCTCGTATTGGCCGCAGTTACAGACGGTGGTGCAGTACACCGATCTGTTACAGGAGCGGCGCGGCATGATCCGCGCGGATCAGCGCAGCAGCGAAGTGCGCTTTGCCGAGGAGGACGTGGAATTGTTCCCGGCGCTGGTGCAGGCGCGACCCGATGAATTGAAGTTTCTGGCCGAGTTGATGGCGCAAAAGCGCAGCGCTTCGATCGATGCGTCGGTACGCGAGCCGCTCAAGTTGGCGATCGAGTTGCAGCGCATGGGCGGAGATACGTTCATGAACATTGCCCGAGGCCATGGTGTGAGTTATCGGCAGATTGCCGAGGACGTGGTGCAGCGCTTGGGGATCCGCTTCGACGAACCGCTCGAAACGGTGGCGCTGGCGACCCTGGAAGCCCAGGTCGCCGAAACACTCATCGAGCAGTACAAGGACAAACTCAGCAGCACCGACCGTCAGGTGTTCGACGCCGAGCTCACGGCGGCTGCGCAAAAGGAACAAGGCCTGTTCAGCCGTTTCACTGTCGGCCGCTCGGCCACCACGGCATTGAGTGGCACGGCCCTGGCTGGGCTCACCGGGTTCATGCTGCGGCGTGGAGCGGCCACGGCGGTCCCGGTGGTGGGCCAGGCGCTGGCGGCGGCGATGCTGTTGGTGAGCGGCGTGCGCGCTTTTTCCGGGCCGGCCTATTCGATCACCACCCTGGCGGTGCTGGTGGTCGGTTTGATTCGTCAGCGCATGGAACGTGAAGCCCTCAACCAGGAAATGGATTTGGTGGTACAGGTGGTGGAGGCGTTTGATCTGCCCCGGGAAACAGTGGTGCGCACGGTTGGGTCCGACTGATAAGCTGCGCCCCTGTCTAAGTGTGTTTGCCTGGGATACCGCGTGAAATTCAGCCTGCCGAAAATCGCTACCGCCCCGTTCTGCCCGCCGGAAGTGGCCGGCTCCGTCGCCGTTGATCCCAAGGCCTCATTCTTCAAACGCATCCTCATGTTCGCCGGCCCCGGTTTGTTGATTTCGATTGGTTACATGGACCCGGGCAACTGGGCCACCGCCATCGAGGCAGGGTCGCGCTACGGTTACAGCCTGTTGTTCGTGGTGCTGCTGGCCAGTCTTGCCGGGATGGCGGTGCAGTGCCTGTGCTCGCGACTGGGGATCGCCACCGGCAAAGACCTGGCGCAACTGTGCCGTGAACGCTACAGCAAACGTTCGGCGCGCACTCAGTGGGTGCTGGCGGAAATCTCGATTGTGGCGACCGACCTTGCCGAAGTGCTCGGCTGCGCCCTGGCGTTTCATCTGATGCTGGGTGTATCGCTGACCACCGGCATTGTCATTACCGCGTTCGACACATTGCTGATCCTGGCCCTGCAAAACCGTGGTTTCCGACGTCTGGAAGCGATCATGCTGGCGCTGGTGGCAACCATCGGCGTGTGTTTCTTCATCGAGCTGGTGCTGATCAAACCCTACTGGCCGGAAGTGTTGAGCGGCTTCACCCCCTCATTGTCGGCCCTCAGCGACGCGGCTCCGCTGTACCTGGCCATTGGCATCCTCGGCGCCACGGTGATGCCCCATAACCTTTACCTGCACACCTCCATCGTGCAGACGCGCCTGATCGGCAAGGACCTCGCGAGCAAACAGGATGCGGTCAAGCTGGCACGTATCGACACCATCGGCTCCCTGGCCCTGGCGTTGTTGGTCAATGCCGCGATCCTGGTGCTGGCCGCGGCGGCCTTCCACAAGACCGGCCACAGTGATGTGGTGGAAATCCAGGACGCCTACCACTTGCTTGACCCCCTGGTCGGTGGCGTCTTTGCCAGTATCCTGTTCGGCATCGCCTTGCTGGCCTCGGGGCAAAGCTCGACGTTTACCGGCACCATCGCCGGGCAGGTGATCATGGAGGGCTACCTCAACCTGCGTATCCCGTGCTGGCAACGCCGTTTGATCACCCGTGGGCTGGCGCTGATCCCGGCGTTCCTTGGGGTGTGGCTGATGGGCGACGATGCCATCGGCAAGCTGCTGATCCTCAGCCAGGTAGTCCTCAGCCTGCAATTGCCCTTTGCGCTGTACCCCTTGATCCGCATGACTGGCGACAAACAGTTGATGGGTCCATTCGTCAATCGAATGCCCACCCGCATACTGGCGTGGTTTCTGTTTACGGTGATCAGCGGGGCGAATGCATGGTTGATCGGCCAGTGGCTGTTTTGATGTGAACGTTCGTGACGGTGATGACCTAGACCAGGATGGCCAGGGAGGTGTACTGGGCGATCTGTGGGTCTGCGGTCAATAACCTCATGGGCTCGCTCATGGCGGTGGCAACGAGGAGCCGGTCAAAAGGGTCCTTGTGGTAATGCTCAAGGTCGCTCACCGACAGGGCATGTTCCAATGTGATGGGCAGTTCGACAAAACCACTGTCCAGGCTGTATTCACGAATTTCATCCAGATCGATATCCAGCTTGCCCAGGCCGACCTTGATCGCCATCTCCCAGAACGTTGCCGCGCTCACGTAGATTTCTGCTGCATTCTCAATGAGTTTTCGAGCTTTGCTGGATAACTTCGGGTCATCATTCAACGCCCAAAGCAGGATGTGGGTATCCAGCAACACCCTCATGAATGGCTGCCTTCGAAGGCATCCAGCACGTCATCCGGCAGGGGTGCGTCGAAGTCTGCGGGAATGACGAGCTTTCCTTTCATGGCACCTATTCGACGGCCTTTGGATTTTCCCACAGGCACCAACTGCGCCATTGCACGTCCATGCTTTGCAATCGTGATGACCTTGCCGGCGGCGGCTTCATCGACCAGCTTCGACAAGTTGTTTTTTGCCTCACCCAAAGGGATGGTAACCATGTCAGTCTCTCCCGATTTTGGCCAAATATAGCCAAAACTGGGTGAGCTATCCAAAACGGGGCGACCGCTGGTTAATGCTGCGCGCTCGGCGCGCGACTGTTTCCGGTACATGAACTCCATGGAGACTCTCCAAACCGATTTCGCCAAAGTCTGCCGCAGCCTGCCAAGTGCAAAAAATAGTGGCCCGTAAATTCAGAGCGGGACTACTTCGGCGTCTAGGAAAGTTCCTCATCCACTCAGCGTTTTGCCACCTGCAACGCTCAGCGATCCCAATACGGCACCGTGCCAAAACATTCCACAAAGTAATCGATCACCGTGCGCACCTTCAGCGACAACCGCCGGCTGCCCGGCCATAGCGCCGCGATCTGCTGAGGTTCCAGGGTCGTTGCGACGTCATAGTCCGTCAGCACCGCTTGCAGCGTGCCTGCGCGTAAAGCTTCGCCGATCAGCCAGGAGGGAAATACCACCAACCCCAGGCCTTGCTCGGCGGCGTGGGTCAGGGTGTCGGCATGGTTGCCGGTAATCGGGCCCTTGACGCTGTAGGGCGTCCAGTCGCCGCCGTTACGGCGAAAGAACCAGCGCTGCTGACCGGTGATGCCTTTGTAGGCCAGGCATTGATGCCTGAGCAGTTCGTCCGGGTGCTCGGGCGTGCCATGGCGGGCCAGATAGGCCGGGCTTGCAGCGATGCGAAAGCGTTGGGGGGCGAAGATCCGCGCCTGCATGCTGGAGTCGTTGAGCACGCCGATGCGAAACAACAGGTCGGTGCCATCTTGCAGCGGGTCGACGTAGGTATCGGTTTGCTGGATATCCAGTTGCAGCTTGGGATAGCGCTGGCAGAGCGCTCCCAGCCACGGTGACAGGTGACGCTGGCCAAACACCATGGGGGCGTTGATGCGTACCAGCCCACTGGGTTCGCTGTCCTGTTCCTGCAAGGCCTGGCCGGCGCTTTCCAGTTGTTCCAGCATCAGGCGCGCGTGGCGCCCGAGCAGGCGCCCGGCTTCAGTGGGGCTGACCGCGCGGGTGTGGCGGTACAGCAATTGCTGGCCGATGGCCTGTTCCATCAACTGGATCTGCCGGGAGATGGAGGAGGGCGCCAGATTTTCGCGGCGGGCGACTTCGGAAAAGCTGCCGTGGTCCAGCACCGCGACGAACAGGCGCAGTGCCTTGAAACTCAATTCATTCAAGCCCTGCATGGTGGCTCCAGGCTGTGCGTATTGCGCAAAAGTGTTGTACGCATGCTCCCATTTATCGCACAGAAGGGCCACCGGATAATGTGCGCCATGTTCCTTTCCTGAAGCGCAGGTGATGTATGCAGGCACGTTCCATAGAGGGTGTGGCCCAGGCCATGCCGGAAAAAAACCGGTTGCGATGGCTGTTGCTGCCGTTGGTGATCCTGGCCGGCATGGGCCTGTCGGTGGAGGCGGGCCTGCTCGGGCCGCTGGGTGTGCAGGTGGGGCATTTATGGGCCACGTTGAGCATCTTCGGCGTGGGCTCGGCGATTCTGTTTCTGTTGCTGCTGTTCAGCGGCCCGCAAAAGGGCCCGGCGCTGACCGAGCTGCCACGCTGGCAGTTGATCGGTGGGTTCCTGGGGCCGATGTACGTGGTGGTATTGACCCTGGCCACGCCGCATATCGGCATTGCCATGACCATGATTGCGATCCTGTCGGGCCAGGTCGGCAAAAGTGTGCTGATCGACCATTTCGGCTGGTTCGGCGCTGCACGCAAGCGGGTCAATGGTGAGCGCTGGATGGCCCTGGTGCTGATTGTGGTTGCACTGGTTTTGATTGCTCGAGGTTAAGGCGATGAATCTGATTCTGTTATTGGTAGTGGTGATTGCCGCCGGCGCGGTGTTGAGTGTGCAGGCGGCGATCAACGGGCGTCTGGGCCAGACCGTGGGCGTGCTGCGCAGCAGCCTGCTGACGTTTTCAGTGGGGGCGATCAGCACCGGTCTATTGATTCTGTTCTTTGAGCCGGCCCATGCCGTGAGCCTGCTGGACGTGCCGAAATGGCAACTCACCGGGGCGCTGTTCGGGGTGGTGTACATGATGGTGATGGTTGGCGCGGTGCCGGTGGTGGGCACGGCGGTGGCGACGGTGGCGGTGATCGTCGGGCAACTGGGCATGGGCATGCTGATCGACAACTTCGGCTGGCTGGGCAACCCGGCCATCGAGCTGTCGGGCAACCGTATCGTCGCGATGCTGTGCCTGGCGCTGGCACTGGTGTTCATGTACCGCAGCAATGCCCGACAGGTCGATTAACCGACTTCCAACTCCAGCCGCAGGCTGTAATCGGACAGCCGCTGGCTGTCCTTGACCACGCCGCTGGTGCGCCGGCCCTCCAGGGCAAATACCACGGTTTGCGCCGCGTGCAGGTCATTGGGCAGGGGTTGAAACACCTTCAGCACCATCCAGCCGGGTTGCTGCTGCACGCTGACCTGGCATTCGACATGCCTGGCCAACGGCCCGAAGAGTGTGTCCTGGGTGTAATCGATCCGCGCCTTGCCGTTGATGGGGATGGGGCAATCCATGGGGGGCTCCTTGATCCAGCCTGGGCACGCGCATCCTGGCGGCCCGATATGGGGTTGAGTGTAGGCAAGTGATCCTGGGGGGCTGCGAAAATTCACTCGGATTGTCGAACGGTGGTGATTACCATGGCGCCTCACCCTTGATTGATGTGTGCTCCATGGCCCTGGCCGCGCCCCCCGACCTCAGTGATCACGCCGTTCCCGTGCAACCGTTGGCACGCACCTACCCCCGTGGATTGTTCGTGGAGCCCCACAGTCATGATTGGGGCCAGTTGCTCTATGCCATGAGCGGGGTGATGTGGGTCGAGACGCCACGCGAAGCGCTGGTGGTGCCGCCCCAGCGTGCGGTGTGGCTGCCGCCGGGAGTCGAACACGGGATCCGCGTGGTCTCGGACCTGCAGATGCGCAATATTTATCTGCGCCCGGCACTGGCGGCGACGCTGGACAGCCAGGTGCAGGTGATCGAAGTGGGTGGGCTGTTGCGCGAACTGATCGTCACCCTGGTGGACGAGGGCGATCAGGGCGATGCGGCCTACTACGACGCCGTGGTCGGCCTGGCCCTGCTGGAACTGCAACGGGCCCGCCGCTCGCAGATCCGCATCGCCATGCCGGTAGAGGCCGACCGCCGCCTGGTCAGCGCTTGTCAGGCGGTGATGGCCGCGCCGTCCCTGGAGATTCCGTTCGAACACCACGCCGAAACGGCGGGTGCCAGCGTGCGCACCCTGGCGCGGTTGTTCCAGAACAACCTGGGCATGGGGTTCGCCGAATGGCGGCGCCAGGTACAACTGGCCACGGCGGTGGCGGAGTTGATCCAGGGCCAGTCGGTCAGCGCTATCGCGCGCTCCCTGGGCTATTCGCCGAGCAGTTTCAGCGACATGTTTCGTCGCGAACTGGGGATTGCTCCTTCGCAGTTCCGCGGTTGAAGGCTTGGCCGAAATCCTGAAGCACTTGGCCGATGCTTCAGGAACAGGACCTCTACACTGCGCCCATCAACCTACCAGGCGCAGCCCCCATGAGTTATCTGATTTCCCTTGCCATCGGCCTGTTGGTCGGCGTGATCTACGGCGCCCTGGACTTCCGTTCGCCCGCTCCACCCGCCATCGCGCTGGTGGGCCTGATGGGCATGCTGCTTGGTGAAAAGCTCTGGCCCATGGGCCGGCAACTGATCAGCGCCTGGTGGTCCTGATGCCTCTCTTTCTCTTCGATGGATACCTGTCATGAAAGCACTGCAATTTTCCGCCACTGGCGACCTGTCCGCCCTTCGTTTCGTCGACGTCGCCACACCGGTACCCGCCGAGGGTGAAGTGCTGGTGCAGGTCAAGGCGGCGGGCCTCAACCCCAGCGATGTGAAAAACGTGCTTGGCCGTTTCCCCTACACCACGCTGCCGCGCATTGCCGGGCGTGATTTTGCCGGTGTGGTGGTGCAAGGCCCGCAGGCGTTGGTGGGCCAGGAGGTCTGGGGCACGGGGCGCGACCTGGGGTTCTTCGCCGACGGCTCCCACGCGCAGTACCTCAGCGTATCGGCCAAGGGCGTGGCGCATAAACCTGCCCACCTGAGTTTTGCCCAGGCCGCCAGCCTTGGCGTGCCGTACACCACTGCCTGGGACGCACTGGAGCGCAGCGGTGTCGGCCAAGGCACGCGGCTGCTGGTGATCGGAGCCAACGGTGCGGTGGGCAGTGCGACCCTGGCCCTGGCAAAGATTCGCGGTGCCCAGGTGCTGGCCGCCGTGCGTCGACCTGAACAGGTGGAGGTGCTGCAGGCCCAAGGCGTCGAAGCCATCGTCCTGGGCAAGCCCGAGGAGCTGGGTGTGCAGGTGAATGCCGTGTTCAAGGGCGGTGCCGACGTGATCTTCGATACCACGGGTTTCTGGCTGCCGGCGGCGGTGGCGGCGCTGGCGCCGTTCGGGCGGATCGCGATTATCGCCGCGCCGGTTGACGGCCTTGTGCAGTTGCCCGCCCTGGCGTTGTACCGCAAGGGCGGTTCGGTGGTGGGCATCAATTCACTGCTTTACAACTGTGAACAGTGCGCAGTGATGCTGGAGCAGTTTGGACGCTTCTTCGATGAGGGCTCGCTGCCACTGCCCACCGGCCTGCGCGAAGTGGCGCTGGCCGATGGCGTGCAGTGCTATGAGGAAGTGAACAGCGGTAGCGCAGACAAAATCATCTTCCTGCCCTGATACCCCGCTATCCGATCGTTCCCACGCAGCGCGTCACGACGCTAAAGCACACGCGGAGCGTGGGAACGATCATGCTTCACGCCTCAGGAACACCTTTTTCCCAGGCCGACCAGTTCTTCAGGATCGCCTGCACCAGCGGGTTGCCCGTGCGGTACAGGTTTTCCAGCGCCGGTACGAACCCGCCCTGGTCCGCGTATTTCAGCAGGTTATCCACCTCGCTGTAGCCCGGGTAAGGACGGTCGAAGTCCGAACCTGCGCGCACCACCGCCAGGCGCTGCATGTCCACCAAACCTTCACGGCTGGCGCGCAGCAGCGCTTCATAGGTGGAGTTGTCTTCCTGTTGAGTGGTGCAGTATTCGCCTTTGTTGTCGGTCAGCAGCCTGGTCCAGACTTCGGCGCGCTCGCTCAGGCGTGTGCCGGAGAACCAGGTGTTGCCCGCCACGGTGTCGCACCGGGTGACTTGCGGCGGCTGGTTGGCTGGCGCGGCAGGGTAGTGTTTGCGCCAGGCGCTGGACTCCTTGCTTTCAGTCAGTTCCACTTTTTGCGACAGGGCGAAGGCCTTGGCCTGCAATTTGGGGTTCAGCTCGAACACTTCGGTTTTGTAGTCCAGCGGTGGTTTTTCGTTGGGCCCTTTGGTGTTGATGCCGATGTAGCCGGTCGGCCAATCCTTGGGCGCATCCCGCGAGTCCAGCTCCCACTGGGTGCCGAACTCCACCAGGTAATGTGCCCACGCGGTGGTACCGATGGTGCCGTGCTTGGGGCTGATGCCGGCGATCCCGGCGATCAGGAAGTAGCTCTGGCGCAAGTCGAACCTGGGCGACAGGGCCAGCGCCAGGGTGGAGGCGGCGGCGTTGGTCTGGCCCATGCCGGTCACCAGCAGGCACACATCCTGGGTGTTGCAGCGGATCACCGGGTATTCGGCGGACAGCCCCGGTACGCGCACTTCCTGCTTGAGTTCCAGGCGATCGATCCAGGTTTGCGCCTCGGGGGCGAACATGGTGATCAGCATCACCTTGGGTTTGATCGGCGCAGGCGTATCGGCCAGCACCATGTGGGGCAGCACGGCCAGGCCGACAGCGATAGAGAGACGGGTCAACGTTTTCATCGAGTGCTCCTTGATCAGAATTGGTAGCCCACGCCGGCGTAGTAACCCCAGCCGTCGGAGCGGGCGCGGAAGTTGCCTTCGCCGAAATTCAGCTCGCTGCCGTCTTCCCAGTTGCCGCCGTTGTGGAAGTAGCGGCCGACCAGAGTGAAGCGCAGATGGGTGAAGGAATACAACAGCACGTTGGTGGCCACCACTGCGTTGGCGGTGCGCGCGGGGTTGTCTTTGTGCAGGTTCGAGCCGAAATCGTAGTTGGTGAAACCGATGTAGGTCAGTGAGGCGCCGTTGTCGAAGCTGCTGATCGGCACGATGTATTTCATCTGTGCGCGGTAACCGTCCCAGGAATATTCATTGCTGGCGCCATAGTTTTCCCACTGGTAGCGCCCGTAGAAGTTGGCCGACAGGTTGACCCGCGAATGGGTATCGATGTCGGTGCCCAGGCCGCTGTACAGCGTATTGGCACGGTTGGCCTTGTTGCTGCCGTGGTCGTAGATCCAGTCGAACGCCACGTACCATTCCTTGAAGGGGCCGATGGCCAGGCTGCGCCCCGCCAGGTAATCGATGGAAATCCGTGGTTCGTGCTCCATGAATACCGGCGAGCCATGGTCCCACACGCCTTTGTCATTGCTGTTGCCGATGGTGAGAATCTTCGGCACGTCGATATAACCGTACAACTCGAAGGGTCCCTTGCGACCGAAGTATTCGTACTCCAGGTAGACGTCATCCTGGGGTTTGGGCCCGAAGCTGATGTCTTTGCTGCCGATGAGCGTGAGGTCCTGGTTGAACCAGTCGGAAAAGTAGGCGCCTTGTTTCGGCGGGCTGGCTTCCGGGCTCAGGGTTTCGCCCTGTGCTGACTCATCGACGGCAGGTTGTTGCGCCAAAATGGGTGTACTGAGTACTCCCGTAACGGCGGCCAGTAGCAAGGAAACACCAAAGGAGGCAGGACGCCTGGCGGTGGAGTGCATTGAAAATCCCTATTCGTACGCGGTTTGAACCCGATTCTTCGGGTGGTGGCGAACCTGGCGGTCAAGTTCATTCCGCAAACGTTTGCACGGGTTGTACCAACTTCGCTCAATGGCTTGAATAAAAGGGGAAAAACCGGAATTAATCGACCTTTTGATCAGAATTGACTGGGTGTCATTTTTTCAATGCGATTGAACAGGTGCATTGCGGTTTCGCGACGATAGTCGCTCGGCGTCTGGTTCATCTCGATGCGAAAGTGCCGGTTGAAGTTGGACAGGTTGGCGTAGCCCACTTCAAAACAGATATCGGCCACTGACATATCGCTTTGCAGCAGTAACCGACAGGCACGTTGCACGCGGAACTTGCGCATCAGGTCGATAAAACCGTGGCCGGTGTTGCGCTTGAAGAAGCGCGAAAAACCCGGCTCGCTCATCTCCAGTTGCTGTGCGATCACCGACAGGCGCACATCGCCGGTCAGTTCGCGCATCAGGTAATCGAAGGCCTTGTTGATGCGCTCGGCGCTGCGCGCGTCCAGTGTAGGGGCGTAGCACGGGCTGGCGAGGGCCTGAACATGATGGCTGGGGGCGTTTTTCAGCGTATCGAGCAGTTTCAGGAACAGGATCAGTCGCTGCAAGCCCTGGGCTTTGCCGATGGCCTCCATCAGGCTCGCCGCCTGCACGGCGGTGTCGCCGCTGAACTCCAGGCCGCGCCGCGCGCGTTCGAACAGCTGTTGCAGGTCGCCCAGCTCCGGCAAGGTCTTGCGCAGGGCGAGCAGGGCGGCGCCGTCGAATTGCAGCACCACGTCGCGGCCCGTCAGGTACTCGCCGGGGGCCAGTTCGCCGATCCAGTCGTGGGGCAGGTCGGGACCGATCAGCGCCACATGCCCGGCACTGAACGCACCGATATAGTCGCCCGCCACCAGTTTGCCGCTGCCCTGGCGGATCAGGTGAATCTCGAACTCGGGATGGTGGTTCCAGCGCGCCAGGTCGTAGGGGTAATCGTGTTCGAACCAGCGAAAACAGTGGTCCGGCTCGGGCAGGATCACTTCCAGTTCGGCGGGGCGATGTTCGAACAGGGTGGTACGGCTGACGGGCATGGCGATGCCTCTTGTGGGTCTGTATCGCGTCAAAATACGCGCGTGGACGCGGTGTGCGCTACCCCCGGTTTCGCTCGGGACCGATACTTTTTTGATCCTGGCGAACCGGTTAAAAAAGTACCAGTCGTGCATTCGCCATTCGTTTGTGAGGGGGCGGCAGAGCTGCTGTAATCGGCGCTCGACAACAAAAACAACAGGTGGAAACCGCCATGCTCCAGACCTGCAAAGCCAAGCTCCCGCACGCGTTGTTCCTGCTCAGCGCACTGGCCCTGGCCATGCCCAGTCACGCCGCCGACACCGTCACCATCGCCACCGTCAACAACAGCGACATGATCCGCATGCAGCGCCTGTCCAAGGTGTTCGAAGAGCAGCACCCGGACATCAAGCTCAACTGGGTGGTGCTCGAAGAAAACGTGCTGCGCCAGCGCCTCACCACCGACATCGCCACCCAGGGCGGGCAGTTCGACGTGCTCACCATCGGCACCTACGAAACCCCGCTGTGGGGCGCCAAACATTGGCTGGAACCCCTGACCCAACTGCCGGCCGCCTACGACGCCGATGATATTTTCCCGGCCGTGCGCCAGGGCCTGTCGGTCAACAATACCCTGTACGCGCTGCCGTTCTATGGCGAGAGCACCGTTACTTACTACCGCACCGACCTGTTCCAGCAGGCCGGGCTGAGCATGCCCGCGCACCCGACCTGGAGCCAGCTCGGCGAGTTCGCGGCCAAACTCACGGCCAAGGACAAAGACCAGTACGGCATGTGCCTGCGCGGCAAGGCCGGCTGGGGTGAAAACATCGCATTGCTGAGCACCATGGCCAACGCCTTTGGTGCACGTTGGTTCGACGAGCAGTGGAAGCCACAATTGACCAGCCCCGAGTGGACCGCTGCGGCGAACTTCTACGTCAACACCCTCAAGCAATCCGGCCCTCCCGGCGTCTCCAGCAACGGCTTCAACGAAACCCTGGCGCTGTTCAACAGCGGCAAATGCGCGATCTGGGTCGACGCCAGCGTCGCCGGCTCGTTCACCACCGACAAAAGCCAAAGCAAGGTCGCCGACAGCGTAGGGTTTGCCGCGGCGCCCACCGAAGTTACCGACAAGGGGTCCTCATGGTTGTACGCCTGGTCACTGGCGATCCCGGCAACCTCCAAGCACAAGGACGCCGCCAAGGCCTTTGTCACCTGGGCCACCTCCAAGGACTACATCCAACTGGTCGCAGACAAGGACGGCATCACCAACGTACCGCCGGGCACGCGCCAGTCGACCTACAGCGAGGCGTACCTGAAAGCGGCGCCGTTCGCCCAGGTGACCCTGGAAATGATGAAGCACGCCGACCCCGCGCATCCTTCCGCCCAACCGGTGCCCTATGTGGGTATCCAGTACGTGACCATTCCTGAATTCCAGGCCATCGGCACGTCGGTCGGCAAGCTGTTCTCGGCGGCACTCACCGGTGGCATGTCGGTCGATCAGGCCCTGCTCGAAGCCCAATCCACCACCGAGCGCGAAATGAAACGCGCCGGGTATCCGAAATAGAGACGGGAAGCCCCCATGAAACGACTTGAAGGTAAAAGTGCGCTGATCACCGGATCGGCGCGCGGCATCGGTCGCGCCTTTGCCCAGGCCTATATCGCCGAAGGCGCCACCGTGGCCATCGCCGATATCAACCTGCAACGGGCCCAGGCCACGGCCGCCGAGCTGGGCCCGCAGGCCTACGCGGTGGCGATGGACGTCACCGACCAGGCCTCCATCGACAGCGCGATTGCCGCCGTGGTGGCCCGGGTCGGCAAGCTGGATATCCTGATCAACAACGCCGCGCTGTTCGACCTGGCGCCCATCGTCGATATCAGCCGCGACAGCTACGAGCGCCTGTTTTCGATCAACGTCGCCGGCACGCTGTTCACTTTGCAGGCCGCCGCCCGCCAGATGATCAGCCAGGGCCATGGCGGCAAGATCATCAACATGGCCAGCCAGGCCGGGCGCCGTGGCGAGCCGCTGGTGGCGGTGTACTGTGCGACCAAGGCGGCGGTGATCAGCCTCACGCAATCGGCGGGGCTCAACCTGATCAAGCAAGGCATCAACGTCAACGCCATCGCCCCTGGCGTGGTAGACGGCGAACATTGGGACGGCGTGGATGCACTGTTCGCCCGGCACGAAGGCCTGGCGCCGGGCGAGAAGAAGAAACGGGTCGGAGCCGAGGTGCCGTTCGGGCGAATGGGCACGGCGGAGGATCTGACCGGGATGGCGGTTTTTCTGGCTTCCAAAGATGCCGACTACGTCGTGGCCCAGACCTACAACGTCGATGGCGGCAACTGGATGAACTAGAGCCCTGCACTGATCAGAATGTGGGAGCTGGCTTGCCTGCGATAGCTAACTGTCAGTTGCTGCTTTACTGTCTGACCCAACGCTATCGCAGGCAAGCCAGCTCCCACAGGTGATCATCGGTGTTTTTTAAATCGCGTTACTCAGCGAAACTGCGGTCGAAGAAGTAGATTTCTCCAGGTTTCAGAACCGCCACTGTCGCCTGGGGCCTGCCGCCTTCGCCTTGCTTCTTGCGCCCGGTCTCGCGCAAGTACCCAGCCTCAGTCAGTTTCAATAGCCGCTGACGAATACTGGTCTTGAGCACCGGCCGCTCCAGCACCCGGGAAAAGATCGTGGTCGCTTCCGGTGCACTGAACTCTTTGCCCAGGAACATCAACGGCAAGCTGCTGTACAGCGACTTGGACAGCAACCGCTCCTGAACCGCCGCCACAATCCGGTTGTGATCGAATGGCAGCTTGATGCTGCCCTTGGCCACGGCGTCCAGGGCAAACCAGCCTTGATGTTCACCCAGCCGTACCTCATCCGCGACGATCGCCAGGTAGTAAGTGGACGACGACCAGCATCGCGGGTCGCGAAACGCATCACCCACGGTGCCCACTTGCTCGCTCCAGACCAGCTTCAGGCCCACCTTGTCACTGGCGCGCAGGCGCTCCACCGCCGCCTCGAGGCTCAGATCTTGCACATCGCCATTGACCACCACGCCGGGTAACGCCCAATGCCCGGCGAAAGGTTCGGCGTCGCGCTTATTCAGCAGCAGCTTCAGTTCACCGGAGGTGCGGCAATAGAACAATACGCACAGGTCGACAGTGTGGAGGTAGGCGCTGAGCGGCATGTGAGGTCCTTCCAGAATTGCAGTGGGGCACAGTCTAACGGATCAAACAGATATGTCATGTACTGAGTCCAGCATAGATAACCAAATGTTTCTTGCAATGAAAGTACATGACGTGTACTTTTGTTTCAGGCCACAGGAGAACCGCCATGATCCTCGCGAAAACAGCCATTGCTTCATTCGATGTCGACGCCCAGAAGAGCTTCACGCCGCTGTGCCCCAACGAATTGCCGGTGGCCGGCGGTGACCGGATCGGCGCCGAGCTCAATTACATGGCCAGCCTCGCCGGCCATCGCGTTGGCAGCAAGGACGCCCACACCCCGCACGCGCCCTGGGTGGTGTCGCAGCACAGCGACATGCTGCAACCCACCGGCCTGGCCCATGCCGATGTCACTTGGGTGAGCCACTGCGTACCGGGCACGGAAGGGTTTACCTTGCTTGACGAATTGCCCACGCCCTATGACTACGATTACTTCATCTGGAAAGGCGTCGAACCCGACCTGCACCCCTATGGCGCCTGCTACCACGACTTGCACGACAAACTGTCCACCGGCGTGATCGAGTACCTGAACGCCCAAGGCGTGACCCGTGTGATCGTCGGCGGGCTGGCCCTGGACTACTGCGTCAAGACCACCGCGTTGCAACTGCTCAAGGCTGGCCTGGAAGTGGTCCTGCACCTGCCGGCGTGCCGGGGCATCAGCGCGGAGGGCGGGGTGCAGGCCGTGAACGATCTGCTCAAGGCCGGCGCCGCCATCAGCCGCACCCGCGAAGAACTGGCCGTGATGGCCACGCGTTAAGGAGAGACAGCATGGAAAGTGCCTACGACTATGAAACTTCGGTGATTCAGGGCTTGCTCGACACCGACTACTACACCTTCACCATGATGCAGGCCGTGCTGCACCAGCACCCGAATGTCGACGTCGAATACAACTTCATCGTCCGTTCCAGGGAAAAACTCGGCCATCTGATCCCCGAGCTGCGCGCCGAACTCGAGAAAATGGCCGGCCTGCACATGCGCGAAGGTGAACTGCGCTTTCTGTTCAACCCACGTTTTCGCGAATACCTCACGCCGGATTACGAGCGCTTCCTCGGCCTGTTCCGCTTCAACCTGCGTTATATCCACGTCAGTGAAGTCGACGGTCAACTCAACATCCGCGTGGTCGGCCCGATGCTGCACTGCATCATGTTCGAGCAGCCGGTGCTGGCCCTGGTCAGCGAGTTACGCAACCGCGACAAATATCCCGACGTGACCCTGGAAGACGTCACGCGCAAGCTTTACCAGAAGTTCGACTGGCTGGAAAAGCACCTCAGCCGCGACGAGTTGGCCGACCTGCGAGTGTCCGACTTCTCTACCCGCCGGCGCCTGTCCTTCAAAGCCCAGCGGGAAGTGGTGGACATCATGCGCCGCGACTTCCCAGGCCAGTTCGTCGGCACCAGCAACGCGCACTTGGCCTACGAATTCGACTTGCCGCTGATCGGCACCATGGCCCACCAATGGCTGATGGTGCACCAGCAACTGGGCCGGCTGCGCGAGAGCCAGAACGCCGCCCTGGAAAACTGGGTGCGTGAGTATCGCGGTCGCCTTGGTATTGCCCTGACCGACTGCATCAGCACTGACTTTTTCCTCAAGGATTTCGACCTGTATTTCGCCAAGCTCTACGACGGCCTGCGCCAGGACTCCGGCGACCCCATCGTCTGGGCCGACAAGGTGCTGGCCCGCTACAAGCAATTGGGCGTCGACCCGATGACCAAGGACCTGATGTTTTCCGACGGCCTGAACTTCGAAAAATGCCTGCCGATCCTGCGGCACGTGCGTGGCAAAGCCAGGTTCGGCTTCGGCATGGGCACCAGCCTGGCCTGCGATGTGGACGGCGTGGAGCCTTTGAGCATCGTCATGAAACTGGTGCGGGTGCACGGCGAGCCGGTGGTGAAATTCTCGGATGACCCCGTGAAGAACGTCTGCGAAGACGCCTCGTTTTTGCAGTACGCAGCGCAAGTGTTCAATGTGGGTAGTGTGGAGGTGTGACATGCAAGACCGTATCGCACAGGAACTGAACATCGACCGGCAACTGGTCAAGGGCGGTGAAGCCAGGGAGATCCAGCGGCGCATCGACTTCATCAAGAACACCTTGCGCAGCTCGGGCTGCAAGGCGTTGGTGTTGGGCATCAGCGGTGGCGTCGATTCCCTCACCGCCGGTCGTCTGTGTCAGCTGGCGGCGGAGCAATTGCGCGCCGAAGGCTACGCTGCGCGCTTTGTCGCCATGCGCCTTCCCTACAAGATTCAAGCTGACGAACGGGATGCCCAGGCCTCTCTGGACTTCATCACCCCGGATCAGATCGACACCCTCAACATCGCCGCCAGCGTTGACGGCCTCATGGCCAGCCTGACTGCCACAGATGCCTGCGCTGACCATCTCGACTTCATCAAAGGCAACGTCAAGGCCCGTGCGCGGATGATCGCCCAGTACGCCGTGGCCAACCTGCATAACGGCCTGGTGGTCGGCACCGACCATGGCGCCGAAGCCTTGATGGGGTTCTTCACCAAATTCGGCGATGGCGCCTGCGACCTGGCACCGCTGTCCGGCTTGACCAAGACTCAGGTGCGCCTGTTGGCCTCGGCCCTCGGTGCACCGGACAACCTGGTGCACAAACACCCGACTGCCGACCTCGAAGAATTGGTGCCGGGAAAGTTGGATGAACACGCCTACGGTTGCACGTACGCCGAAATCGATGCCTACCTGATGGGCGAACCGGTGAGTGAGCGAGTGCGCAATATTGTGGAACAGGCCTATCTAAAGACCGCCCACAAACGCGCGCTACCCATTACCCCCCTGCAGGAGCCGACTTGCCGGCGATGATCGCAACGGCACCGCGTTTCTCCAGAATGCCCGCGTTATCGTTAACGAGCATCGCAGGCAAGCCAGCTCCCACATTGGATCTTCACCGCGGGTAAGAAAGCGCCCGTCGCAATGTCCCTGCTGACAGAGTTTTTCCAACCACCATAAGTACCCTGTGGGAGCTGGCTTGCCTGCGATAGCGGTTGGATGTGACGCCGTCATCGCAGGCAAGCCCACAGGGGAGTGCGATCAACGCTCGATAGACCGGCTCCACCGCGCGTTCCACTCCGGGCGAGCCTGGTTGACCTGGTCCCAATCAATCGAAATCGCCGTCTGCAAGTAGCCCTGCATCGCTTCCACCCGCGCGCGGGTCTTGTCGGTGGTCGGGGTAGTGGGGTTAGACGGGATCTGGTCGCCTTCTTCCAGCGCCGGGGCCTGGGCTTCGGCGGTCAGCAGGAACGCGGCGAGTTTCTGCGCCAGTTCCGGCTGGTCATTACGCGCGATCACGCATTCAGCCACGTTGAGTACCACCGCGCCTTCCTTGGGTTGCGCATATTCCATGGGCACGCCGAGCAGCTTCTGAGTGGCGACCTGGGTCGGGGTAAGCGGAAAGATCGCCGCTTCGTCGGTCTGCACCATCTCGGAAATTTTCGCGGAACTGGCAATGTACTCCAGCACATTGGGCCCGACGGTTTTCGGCCAGGCCTTGAACCCCGGCTCCACGTTGGTCTCGTCGCCGCCCTGGATGCGGTTGAACATCAGGAAGCCATGCAGGCCGAAGGTGGAGGAGGCCAGGGACTGGAACACCACCTTTTCCTTGAAGCGCGGGTCGGCCAGGTCCATCCACGAGGTGGGCGCGGCCCAGCCTTTTTCCTTGAACATCTTGGCGTTGTAGCCCAGGCCCGTGACGCCGAGGGTCACCGCCACCGCTTCCTCCTTGATTTTCGCCTTGGCCGGAATCTGCTCCAGAGTCGGGCTTGGCGCCAGCTTGTCGCACAGGCCCATGGAGATGGCGCGGTACATGATGCCATCGTCGAGGAACATCACATGCATTTGCGGGTTGTCTTTGTTGGCCTGGACCTTGGCCAGAATGTCCGACGAGGTGCCGGGCACGATCACCACCTTGACGTTGTTGGCCTTTTCGAACGCGGGCAGCACCTTGTCGGCGTACACCCGTTCCATGGTGCCGCCGTTCATGCCCAGGTACAGCGTCGGCGCGGCGTGGGCGGTGGAGGCGAGCAGGGCAAGGGACAAGCAGGGCAGCGCAATACGTGGGTTCATGGATGTTTTTCCTCTCAGGCTTGGAAACGACGGATGGAAAACGCTTCGATGGGTTGGCGGCTGGCGCCCGTGCAGACGATCTCTGCCAGGGCTTCGCCGACGGCGGGACCGAGCTGGAACCCGGCGCCGGCAAAGCCGAAACCGTGGAGCAGGCCGGGTTGGGTGCTGCTGGGACCGATCACTGGTTCGTGATCGGGGAGGTAACCTTCGGTGCCGCTCCAGGTGCGAATCGCCTGGGCGCCCTTGAGAAACGGATACAGCTCGCCGGCGTTGCGCAGGATCTCCAGCACCGCCGCTTGCCCGGGCCGGGCTTGCCGGGGGCCGAGGGCAAAGCCGCGACCGCCGCCCAGGATGCAATTGCCTCGGGCCACTTGCCGCGCATAAATGCCGCCGCCTTCGACGCCGGTACTCACGTTCATCACCACCGGCAGCGGTTCGGTGACCAGCATCGCCGGGTGCGCCGACGTCATCGGCACCGGCTCGCCAAACCGTTCGGCCAGCGTGCCGGCCCAGGCGCCCGCGCAGTTGAGCAGCCACGGTGCTTGCAGGTGCAGGCCGTTGGGGCAGTGCACCTGGAACTGGCGACTGTCATGTTCGATGCGGATCACTTCGGCCTGCTCGTAAAGCGTGGCGCCACAGCGTTGCGCGGCCCTGGCGAAGGCGGGGGAGACCAGTCGCGGGTTGGCGTGTCCGTCCTCGGGGCACAGCGAGGCGCCCACCGCGATATCGCCGACCCAGGGGAAACGGGCGCGCAGCTCGCTGTAATCCAGCAATTGCAGGCCGAGACCAAAGCCACGGGTCTGTTCGGCATATGCCTGCAACGCGGCAAGATCGGCGTGACTGCGGGCCAGCTTCAGGTGCCCTGAGCGCAGGTACTCACCGTCGATGCCGATCAGCCCTGGCAGGTCGGCCCACAACTCATGTGAACGCTGCGACAACGGCAATTGGTGCAAGGGCCGTCCCTGACGCCGCACGCCGCCATAATTGACGCCGCTGGAGTGCGACCCACAGAAGTCGCGCTCCACCAGCGCCACACGCTGACCTTTCTGCGCGAGCATCAGGGCCGCCGAGGCACCGACGATGCCGCCGCCGAGCACAATGACGTCGATCATGGCTGCACCTCGACGCCAAACGGCAGTGGCTTGATCGGCGCCTGGTCGCGCAGCCGCCCAACGTTTTCGATGCCCCGGCCACTGCGCTCGGCCACGATTTCCGCTGCCGCCAGCCCACACATGCGTCCCTGGCAGCGGCCCATGCCGACGCGGCAATGGGCTTTCACGCGATTGATTTCCCAGTGACCTTCATCCACCACCGCACGAATCTCGCCGGCGCTGACTTCCTCGCAGCGGCACACCACCAGGCTGTCCGGCGCCTGTGCCGCCCACTGTGCAGGGAAGGGGAACGCCGTCTCCAGGCCCTGGCGAAAGCGCAGGATGCCTGCCAGCTGCCGCTCCAGCAGCGCGGGGCGACGGTGATCGATCGCCACGCCCGCATCTTCCAGTACCGCCAAGGCTGCGCGCTCGCCGGCCATCTGCGCGGCGTCGGCGCCCATGATGCCGGCACCGTCGCCGGCCAGGTACACGCCCTTGACGCTGCTGCGTCCGGCGCTGTCCCGTTGCGGCAACCAGGCGCGGTTCAGGGCGTTCCAGGCGAACTCGCAGCCGAGCAAGTCCGCCAATTGCGTCTCGCTGCGCAGGGCATGGGCGAAGGCCACGGCGTCGCATTCAAGGTTGTGCTCGCCGAAGCGAATACCGCGAACCCGTTGCTCGCCATCGATCTGCGTCAGCGTTGCGCCCTGATGCACGGGAATCCCGTGGGCCGTCAGCCAGGCGCGGTAATACATGCCCTTGGCCAGGGTTGCCGGTTGCCCGAGCAACGCCGGCAACGCGCGGCACTGGGCGCTGAACGGCGCACTGTCGAGCACCGCCACCACCGTGGCCCCGGCCTTGGCATACTGATACGCCACCAGGTAGAGCAAGGGGCCGCTACCGCAGAAGGCCACGCGCTCACCGATGGCGCAGCCCTGGAATTTCAAGGCGATCTGCGCCGCGCCCAGGCTGTACACCCCGGGCAGCGTCCAGCCGGGCACCGGCAGAATGCGGTCGGTGGCGCCGGTGGCAACGATGAGCTGCGCGTATTCCAGGCTGTCGGCGCGGCCATTGTCGAGCAGGTCGAGGCGCCCATCTTCGGCGTTCCACACCAGCGTTTCCCGGCGATAGTCGATCAGCGGCGCCAACTCGTCCAGCGTGCGGTGCATGGCCTGGGCCTTGTGCGCTTCAAACCCGTAGAGTTGTTTGGCGGAACGCTGGAAGTTCGCCGGTTGGCGTCGATAGATCTGCCCGCCGCCGCGCAGGCTTTCATCCACCAGGCACGGTTTGATGCCATGGTCGAGCAGGGTGCGCGCCGCGCTGATGCCTGCCGGGCCCGCGCCCACGATCACCACCGGCTTCATGGCTGACGCCCCGGCTCGCGGCTGATCGCCTGGCCTTCTTCCAGCAGGGTTGAACAAGCCCGCACACGACGCCCGTCTTCCAGACGTACCCAGCAATCCTGGCAAGCGCCCATCAGGCAAAAACCTGCACGGCGTTCGGCGCTGAAGTCGCTGCCGCGCAAGTGGTCGGCGCAGGTCAGCACGGCGGTCAGCAGGGTGTCGCCAAGCAGGCCTGTCGCCGGTTGCCCGTCCAGGGTAAAGGCCAGCGTCGGGCGCGCGGTTTCGGCCAGTCGTTTGAACAGCGCCATCAATGTTTCCCCACCAGCACACGGTCCAGGCCGTAGACCCGGTCCAGCAGAATCATGGTGGCGGCGGTGAGGGCGATCACCAGCGCCGACACCGCCGCCATCATCGGGTCGATGGACTCGGTGGCGTACACGTACATGCGTACCGGCAGGGTTTGGGTGGCCGGCGAGCTGACGAAGATCGACAGCGTCACCTCATCGAAACTGTTGATGAACGCCAGCAGCCAGCCCCCGGCCACGCCGGGCAGAATCATCGGCAAGGTGATCTGCCGGAACAGCGTAAAGCGGCTGGCCCCGAGGGATTCGGCGGCTTGCTCGGCGCTGCGGTCGATGCCGATGGCCGCCGCCAGCACCAGGCGCAGCACATACGGCGTGATGATCACCACATGGGCCAGCATCAGCCAGGTAAAGCTGCCGTTGACGCCCATCAGCGCGAACAAGCGCAGCATCGCCACGCCCAGCACCAGGTGCGGAATGATGATTGGCGACAGGAACAGCGCGCTGAAAAAGTTGCGCCCCGGGAACGGGTAACGACTGATTGCCAATGCCGCAGGCACCGCGATCAACGTGGCCAGGCTCGCGGCGGTAAACGCCAGGATCAGGCTGTTGTAGAACGCCTGGATAAAATCGGCGCGCTCGAACACCGCGCGAAACCAGCGCAGGGAGAAGCCCGACGTGGGCAGGCTCAGGGTGTTTTCCGGGGTGAAGGCCACCAGGCACACCACCACCAGCGGCGCCATCATGAACAGCACCACCAGCGTGTGGAAACCGAGGGCCAAAGGACCGTTTCTGGACATGCGCTTAAACCCCCAGGGACTTTTTGTAGCGGCCTTCGACCATGCGGTTCCAACTCAGCATGATCAGCAGATTGATCACCAGCAGCGCCACCGCGATGGTCGCACCCATGGGCCAGTTGAGTTCCGAGAGGTATTGGTCGTACACCACCGTGGCGACCATCTTCAGGCGGCGTCCGCCAAGCAGGCCGGGGATCGCAAAGGAACTGGCGGCCAGGCCGAACACGATCAAGGTGCCGGACAGCACGCCGGGCATTACCTGTGGCAGCACGATCTTGCGCATCACCGTGGCCTGGCTTGCGCCCAGGGACAGCGCCGCCTGTTCAGCCGACGGGTCGAGCTTTTGCAGGGAGGTCCATACCGGGATGATCATGAAAGGCAGCATCACGTGCACCAGCGCGATGATCACCGCGAACGGCGTATACAAGAGTTTCACCGGACGCCCGCCGAGGGCCTGGATCACCTGGTTGACCAGCCCGTCGGCACCCAGCAACAGGCTCCAGCCGAAGGCGCGCACCACCACCGAAATCAGCAGCGGCGTGAGGATCAAGATCAGGAAGATCGAGCGCCAGGGCGTACCCATGCGGCTGAGGATGTAGGCCTCGGGCACGCCGATCACCACGCACAGCAGCGTCACCAGCGCACTGATCCAGAAGGTGCGCCAGAAAATCTCGTAGAAGTACGCATCGCTGAACAGCGACAGGTAATGGGCGAAGGTCCACTCATCGGCCTTCACCCCCACCTGATAGTCGAACACGTTGAACGACAGCACCAGCGTCAAGCCCAGCGGCAGGATCAACAACCCGGTAAACAGCGCCAGGGCCGGCAGCGACAGCAGGTAGCCCCGACTCATGGGCGCACCTCATCCGCCGCCAGCACGCGCAGCAGCTCAGCCTGCCAGTCAAGACCGACGACGGCGCCGCAACCCAGCGGCGCGCTGCCGTCGTTGCTGCGCACTACGGCGATTTCACCGAGGCGGGTGTCGACGCGGTACAGCCACTGGCTGCCAAAGAAGTAACGGTCGAGCACCTTGCCCTGCAAACGGCCACTGCCGGCATCCACCATCTGGATCTTTTCCGGGCGCAGGCTGAGGGTCAGCTCGCCGTCGCCGCTTTCAAGACGCACCTGCGCAAGACCCAGTGAGTCGTAGTCGCCGGCCAGCAGGTTGGCCTTGCCGACGAAATCCGAGATGAACCGCGTGCGCGGGTGTTCATACAGCTTGTACGGCGCGTCGATCTGGGTGACGCGCCCGGCCTGCATCACCACCACGCGGTCGCTGATCGACAGCGCTTCGGCCTGGTCGTGGGTGACCATCAAGGTGGTGATGCCGACGGCACACTGGATGCGGCGAATCTCGAACTGCATTTCTTCGCGCAAATTGGCGTCGAGGTTGGACAGCGGCTCATCGAGCAGCAGTACCGGAGGCTCGATCACCAGCGCACGGGCCAGGGCGACGCGCTGGCGCTGGCCGCCGGACAACTCCCGTGGGTAGCGCTCGGCGTGCTGGGCCAGGCGCACCAGCTCCAGCACGGTCTTGACCTTGTTGGCGATCTCGGCGGCGGGCACTTTGCGCATCTTCAGGCCGAAGGCGACGTTGTCGCGCACGGTCATGTGCGGGAACAGCGCATAGCTCTGGAACACCACGCCCAGGCCACGGCTGGCGGGCTTGGCGTGGGTGATGTCGCGTCCGTCGAGCATTATCTGCCCGCCGCTGACGTCCACGAAGCCGGCGATCATTTGCAGGGTGGTGGTCTTGCCGCAGCCCGAAGGGCCGAGCAGGGAAACGAACTCGCCTTTTTCCACCGCAAGGTCGGTGGCGACCACTGCGTCGACGGCGCCGTAGCGTTTGCTCAAGGCGTTGAGCTGGAGAAATGCCATGTCTGCGTTCCACCTTTTTTGAGTCGCGTCGAAACGCGCTTTTTTGTTTTGGGCAGATGCGAAAAGGGTGTTGCCGGTGCGTTGGCGCTCGATCTTGGTCGGCTGCCGGTTGTTGTTCATTTCGCCCCTGTGGACGCAGATTAGGACGAAGCTTAGGATGGGCGGAAGATGGAATTTCACTGAATGGACTATTATTTTCGAGTTTATTCACTCACCGGAATTTTCAAAGAGATTGTGTTTCATGGATTCCACTGATCGAAATGACAATGGCAAAGAAGTCGGAGCAGGCGGGGTGTCGCGCCTGTTCGCGCTGTTGCGAACCCTGGGCGCCGTGCCGGAGGGTGGCGAACGCGTCACTCAGCTCGCGCAACAAGTGGGCCTGTCCCAACCCACCACCCATCGCCTGCTGCGCAGCTTGATGGACGAAGGCATGGTCGAGCAGGACGCGCGCAGCAAACGCTATCGCCTGAGCCTGGAGTTCTTCGCCCTGGCGGCCAATGCCGGCAAGACCGGCAACTTGCGCGACCTGGTGCGGCCCAGCCTGTTGCGTCTCAGCGCGTCATTGGGCGATTCGCTGTTCTTGCTGGCCCGCTCCGGCTTCGACGCAATTTGCCTGGACCGCAGCGAAGGCCCGTATCCGATCCGCACCTTTACCGGCGATATCGGCGGGCGCGTGGCATTGGGCGTGGGGCAGGGCAGTCTGGCGATCCTGGCGTTCCTGCCCGAAGAGGAGCGCGAAACGGTAATCCGCTACAACCTGCCACGGCTCAAGGACTTCCACCTGTATGACGAAGTGCTGCTGCGTTCGGAGGTAGAGAACGTACGGCGTCTGGGGTATGCCGCGCGCAATACCGGGGTGCTGGAAGGCATGGCGGGGTTGGCGGTGCCGATTCTCAATCGGGACGGGCATGCCGTGGCCGCGCTGAGCGTGGCCACCATCAGCGACCGCCTGGGCCCCAGCCGCTTGCCGATGGTGGTGGAATTGCTCAAGCGCGAAGCGGCGGCGATCGGGCCACGGATCAACCCGTTCGACCCGACGTTGCGCCGACCGTCGCAGACCTTTGGCGGGTAGTTGCCTTCAGCTTGCACACGAGGGAATAAACGGCGGGGCTCAGGTGTTTACCGGGATATTCGAAAAACCAGTGAGCCTGAGTCATGACCGAACCCAAGACCTGCCGCCTGCTTCGTCCACGTGCTGCCGTTGTCGGCAAGCAAGGCCTGCACAACGCCGTGGGCATTTCCACCGAAACCGTGGGCGCCACCGGGATCAACCTGCAAATCGTCAGCATCCCGCCGGGCGCTCGGGCCAAGACCCACATGCATGAGGGCCATGAAACCGCGATCTACGCTCTGAGCGGCATCTCCCGCGTGTGGTACGGCCAGCAACTGGAGCAGCACGAGACGATCCATCCCGGCGACTTTTTCTATATCCCGGCGGGCATGCCCCATCAGCCTTACAACGACACCGATGAGACCGTCTCGGTGCTGGTGGCGCGCTCCGACCCCAACGAGCAGGAAAGCGTAGTGCTGATGCCCCACCTGGACACGCTGCACCCCGCCGAGCCCAGGACATGAACACCGACACCGCCTATCGCAGTGCCACCGAGCTGCTGGCCGACATCGCCGCCGGCCGCCTGAGCAGCCGCGCGTTGCTGGAGCATTGCATCGCGCGGATGGAGGCGCTCAACCCGGCGCTCAACAGCGTGATCGCACTCAACCTGGAGCAGGCGCGGCTCAAAGCCGACCTGGCCGATACGGCGGTGCGCAATGGTCTGGCGTTGGGCCCGCTGCATGGCTTGCCTGTGACTATCAAGGACACGTTCGAAGTGCTGGGCCTGCCCTGTACCGCAGGCGCGCCCGCGTTGCGCGAGCACCGCCCGCAGCACTCGGCGGCGGCGGTGAAGCGCCTGGAAGACGCCGGCGCCATTGTGTTCGGCAAGACCAACGTGCCGGCCATGGCTGGCGATATCCAGACCTACAACAGCTTGTTCGGCACCACCAACAACCCCTGGAACCTGGCGCTGACCCCGGGCGGTTCGTCAGGCGGTGCAGCGGTGGCCCTGGCGGCCGGGTTTACCCCGTTGGAACTGGGCAGCGACATTGGCGGGTCGATCCGTATCCCGGCGCATTTCTGTGGGGTTTACGGACACAAGCCCACCCATGGAATCGTCTCCCAGCGCGGACATATTCCCGGGCAGCCGGGTGAGCTGGCGCAAGGGCACTTGAACGTGGTCGGCCCGTTGGCGCGCAACGCCGCCGATTTGCGACTGCTGCTGGACGTGATCACGGACCGGCCTGCTGGCTGGCAACTGGCGCTGCCCGCCGCGCGGCATGAGTCGCTCAAGGCATTTCGCGTGTTGCTCTGGACCGAAGATCCGGCCTGCCCGCTCGACAGCAGCCTGACCGAAGCGTACCGGCAATTGCGCGTCAGCCTGGAAGCGGTCGGGGTGGAGGTGGTGCAGGGCGCGCCAAAGGGTCCGTCGCTGGAGCGTCTGTTCGGCGCTTACCTGGTGCAGTTGGGTGCCAAGCTGAGCGTCGGGTTGTCGCCGGTGAGCCGTTGTTTCATGGGGCTGATGGCGCCGGTGTTGAGAGGGTTGGGCAAGATGCTCGATCTGCCCCGGCAGGCGGACAAGTTCTATCAGGGCAGTGCCCTGCGCCACGCCGACTGGCTGCAAGCCCATGAGCAGGGCCTGCAGTTGCGCGAGGCGTTCCTGAAGAACTTCGAGGACTTCGACGTGATCCTGGCGCCGCCGACCTTCACGACCGCGTTCGCCCACGATCAATCCCGGGTCATCAGCCTGCGCAGCCTGAACGTGGAGGGGCGCAAGCGTCACTATGCCGACCTGTACACCTGGATCTCGCCCGCCACGCTGATGGGGTTGCCGGCCACCTGCGCGCCCATCGGTCTAACGGCTCAGGGTTTGCCGGTGGGCATCCAGATCATCGGCGCGCCGTTCGAGGATCGCACCACGATCCAGTTCGCCGAGTGCCTGGCCGAGCTGACGGGCGGGTTCCAGGTGCCGCCGACTATGGCATAGCCGGGCGAATCATCGCTTCAGGGCGCACATGGCGCTCGTAGTCCTCGGCGGTGATGAAGCCCAGTTGCACCGCCGCTTCCTTGGGCGACAAGCCTTCGTCCGCCGCCTTGCGGGTGATCTGTGCCACGCGGTCATAACCCAACAACGGGTTCAGCACCGTCGCCATCAGCAATGAATGCTCCACATTGCGCGCCAACTGTGGGCGGTTGACCTCAAGCCCGCTGAGCAGCTTGTGGGTGAACAGGCTGACACAGTCGGTGAGGACCTCGATCGAGTGCAGCAGGTTGTGGATCAGCACCGGCTTGGCCACGTTCAACTCGAACGTGCTGGACGCGCCCGCCAGGGTGATGGTGGTGTGGTTGCCCATCACCTGCATCGCCGCCTGCACCAACACTTCGGCAATGGTCGGGTTGCGCTTGCCCGGCATGATCGAGGAGGTGAGGCAGTCGTCCGGCACGATCAATTCCCCCAGGCCGCAGCGCGGGCCCGAGCCGAGCAGGCGGATGTCGTTGGCGATCTTGGTCAGCGACACCGCCAGCACATTCAAGGCCCCAGAGGCTTCCACCAGCGCATCGTGGGTGCCCATGCCTTCGAATTTGCAGGGGTTGGTTTCGAAGGGTTCGCCGGTGAGTCGGCTGATTTCCTCGCAGAACGCCAGGTCAAAACCGACCGGTGTGTTCAACCCGGTGCCCACCGCCGTGCCGCCCTGGGGCAGCAGGCGCAGGCGTGGCAGGCAGGCTTCGATGCGCGCGATGCCGTGGTGAATCTGCTGGGCAAACGCGCCAAAGGCCTGGCCCTGGCTCATGGGCACCGCGTCCATCAGGTGGGTACGGCCGATTTTCAGCACGTCTTGCCAGGCATCGGCCTTGGCGTCGAGTTCATCCTGCAGCCGACTCAAGGCCGGCAGCAGGCGTCCACGCAGCTCCAGCACGGTGGTCAGGTGCATCACCGTGGGGAAGCTGTCGTTGGACGATTGCGAGCGGTTCACATGGTCGTTGGGGTGCACCGGGGACTTGCTGCCCAAGGCGCTGCCGAGCCTGAGGTTGGCGACGTTGGCGATCACCTCGTTGGCGTTCATGTTGGTCTGGGTGCCGGAGCCGGTCTGCCAGATCGACAGCGGGAAATGCGCGTCGAACTCACCGTTGGCCAGGGCCTCGGCCGCCCGTTCGATGGCCTGGGCCAGCTCCGGCGCCAGTGCGCCGAGCCGGGCGTTGGCTCGGGCACAGGCGCGCTTCTGCTGGCCGAACGCGCGGATCAGGCAGGCCGGGAACGGTTGTTTGCTGCCGAACACCTCCAGCGCGCGCTGGGTCTGCGCGCCCCAGTAGCGCTCGGCCGGCAGGCTCACCGGGCCGAACGCATCATGTTCTATTCGTGTATCAGACATCTGCAAACTCCGTTAAAGGGCGGCGCCGGCAGCGCGGCCCAGTACCCGTTGATATTCATCCTGCGCGGTCTGTTGGGAGAACTCCCCCGACCACTTCGACACCACCACGGTCGCCACGCTGTTGCCGATGGTGTTGCATGTGGCGATGGCCATCGACATGAAGCGGTACACGCCAAACAGCAACGCCAGCCCCTCCGCCGGCAATACGCCGATGGCGGTGACGGTGGCGGCGAACACCACGAAGCTGCCGCCGGACACGGCTGCCGCGCCCTTGGACGTCACCAGCATGATGGCGATGATGCCCAGTTGTTGCTCCCAGCTCAGCGGCACGCCGTAAGCGTTGGCGATAAACAGCACGCACAACGACATGTAGATCGACGTGCCATCCAGGTTGAAGGCGTAGCCGGTGGGCAACACCAGGCCGACGCTCTGCTTGGAGCAGCCGAACTTCTCGAGTTTTTGCAACAGGCGGGGCAGGGCGCTTTCCGACGAGGCGGTGCCGAGCACGATAAAGATTTCATCCTTGATGTAGGTCAGGAAGCGCCACAGGCTGAAGCCACTCAGGCGGCAGACCACGCCCAGCACCACGAAGATAAAGAACGCGATACCCACGTAGAACATCAGCACCAGGTTGGCCAGCGACATCAGCACGGCGCTGCCGTTGCTGCCTACCGCGTACGCCACCGAGCCGAAGGCGCCCAGGGGGGCGAACTTCATGATCAGGTTGATGAACTCGAAGAAGCATTCGGAGATGCGATTCAGGCCGTCTTCGATCACTTCACGACGTTCCGGTTTCAACGCCAGCAGGGCGAAGCCGAACAGCACCGAGATCACCAGCACCTGCAATAACTGGCCACCGGCGAAGGCGCCGACGAAATTGTCCGGGAAAATCCCGTAGATGAAGTCCATGGTCGACGCGGGCGCGTGGCCCTTGGCGACCGCCGCGCTCGCAGCCGCCGCGGCGGCGCTGCTGGGATGAGCATCGTGCATGCCGGAGCCGATCTGCAACAGGTTGCCCCAGAGCAGACCGATGGCCAGGGCGATGGTTGACACCACTTCGAAATAGATCAATGCGCGCAGGCCGACCTTGCCGACCCGCTTGATATCACCGGCCGAGGCGATGCCGTGGACCACGGTGAAAAACACCAGCGGCGCGACGGCGGTCTTGATCAGCTTGAGGAAGATATCGCCAAGAATCTTGAAACTGGCGGCCAACTCCGGTGCGAGAAAGCCGAAGGCGATCCCGAGGAACATGGCGGCGACGACCTGGAACGTCAGGTCCTTGTAGAGCGGTTTTTTTGCGGGGGTGGATGACATGTCTGTGATCTCGTTGTTGTTATTGGCTGTTTGAGCGATGTGTCAGGAGCCTGGCTTTTGTGGTGAGCTAGCTTGCCTCGCGCGGGGCAAGCCCGCTCACTACAAAAAACCGATGTGCCCGAAAGATCAGCGTTTGACTGAGCCTGGGCGCGCCAGCGCGATGTCCACCATCTGCGGTGCCAGCCCCAGGTAGTTGGCCGGGTCGGTCAGGCGTTGCAGCTCGGCCACGTCCAGTTGTGCGGTGGCTTCGCCCTGGGCGAGCAGGGCGTCGAGCAGGCTGGTGCCCTGGTCGTTGGCCATGCGGCAGGCGGCGTAGACCACGTCGTGGGCCACTTGGCGGCCAAGCGCCGGAGCGAGCCCCATCATCACCGCTTCGGCGACGATCAGGCCCTGGGTCATGTCGAGGTTCTTGCGCATGCGCTCGGGGCGCACTTCCAGACCGGCGAGCATAAAAGTGGCCTGGCCCAGGGATGCGGCGCTGAGGGCGAAGGCTTCGGGGATGGCGATCCACTCCGCCTGCCACGGGCCGGTGGAGCGTTCGAAGTCCTGGATCATCGCGTCGAGCATCAGCCCGGCGTGTTGGCGCACGCCCTTGGCGGCGGCGTACATCAGCTCGCAGGAAATCGGGTTGCGTTTTTGCGGCATGGTGCTGCTGGCGCCACGGCCCTTGACGAAGGGTTCGTACACTTCGCCCAGCTCACTGGTCATCATCATCATGATGTCCAGGGCGATCTTGCCCAGAGAGCCCGTGACCAGGCCGAGGAAGTTCAGGGTTTCGGCCAGGCCGTCGCGTGCCACGTGCCAGGTGGCCTGCGGCACGCCCAGGCCCAGTTCGGCCATTAGCGCTTCCTGCACTTCCAGACCCTTGTCGCCCAGGGAGGCGAGGGTGCCGGCGGCCCCGGCGAACTGACCGATTTCCACCCGTGGACGCAGTTCCACCAGGCGCTCGGCGTGACGGTCGAACATGCTCAGCCACACGGCGCATTTGTAGCCGAAGGTGATCGGCAGCGCGTGCTGCAAGTGGGTGCGACCGGCCATGGGGGTATCGCGATAACGCTCGGCCAGGCCGGCGAGCAGGCCGCGTACCGCCTGGATATCACGTTCGACGATGGCCAGCGCGGCGCGCACTTGCAGGACCACGGCGGTGTCCATGATGTCCTGGGTGGTGGCGCCCCAGTGCACGTAGCGGCCAGCTTCGCCGCAGATCTTCGACAGTTGCTCCACCAGCGGCAGGATCGGGTAACCGACGATCTCGGTTTCGTGCTGCATCAGCGCCAGATCCAGGGCGTCGTACTGCGACAGCGCGGCAATCTGTTCGGCGGCCTGCGCAGGGATCACGCCACAGCGCGCTTCGGCGCGGGCCAGGGCCACTTCCACTTCGATATAGCGTTCGATCAGCGCTTTATCGGAGAACACACCGCGCATTTCGGCAGTGCCGAACATGTCGCGGAACAGGGCGGAATCAAAAACGGTGCTCGACATGGGAAAATCCTAATTGTTATTTTTAAACCATACATATTTAATATGTCCGTACATTATGATTACGCCTGTGCTGATACACTGTCAACTCGACAACGAGGGTAAAAATGGAAAGCGTGAGCCAGAGGCGTTATGCGGTGGTGGCCAAGGACTTGATCGAGCAGATTGGCAGCGGCCATTACCCGGTAGGGTCGTTGTTGCCGACGGAATTCGAACTCTGTTCGCTGTATGCGGTGAGCCGGCACACGGTGCGCGCGGCTATCGACCAGTTGCAGGGGCAGGGCATGGTGTCGCGCCGCAAGCGCGTGGGCACCCGCGTCGAAGCCGCGTCACCCCAGGGCGGGTATACCCAGGCGATGGCTTCGGTGGCCGACCTGGTGCAGGTGGCCGAAACCCATATCCGTGATATTCAGGGCGTGCGTGAATTCGTCGCCGATATCGCCCTGGCCCGGCGCCTGGGGCTGGAGCCGGGCGGGCATTATTTCTGCGTGTCGAGCATCAAGGTCGACGCCAGCGCCGGCAATGCGCCGCTGTGCTGGACCGACGTGTACGCCGAACAGACCTTTGCCCAGGTGATTCCCGAGGCGCGCGAACATCCGGATGAGTTGATCGCCGCGTTGATCGGCAAGGCGTTCGCGCGGCATATCGATGTGGTGGACCAGCAGGTGCGTCCGGTGCAACTGACCGCCGAACTGGCCTCCAGCCTCAAAGCCCAGGGTGGGGCGTTGGGGCTGAATATCATCCGCCAGTACCGCGATGAAGCCGGCGCTCTCATTGCCGTGTCGGAAACGGTCTACCCCGCGGACCGTTTCACCCTGACCATGCAGATGCGCCGCGACAAGCTTTGAAACTTACGCCACGTTGAAAAACGCCACCTTCGTGCTCAGCCGGTCCGCCAGCTCCGCCAGTTCCTGGTTGGAGTTTTCCACCACTTCGGAGCCGGCGGCCGATTGCACGGTGGAGCTGTGGATGCGCGTGACGTTCTGCGCCACTTCTTCAGCCGCCGCGCTTTGCTGCACCGAAGCACTGGCGATCTGCGCGTTCATGGCGTTGATCGCGCCGACTTCCTGACTGATCTTGCCCAGCGCCACCTGGGAATCGCGGGTCTGTGCCACCGTGACCTGAGCCAGGGTGCGACTGCGCTGCATGATGTCGGCAGCGTCCTGTGTGCCGCTTTGCAGCTTGCCGATCATGTCGCGGATTTCCTGGGTGGACTCCTGGGTGCGGGTGGCCAGCGAGCGCACTTCATCGGCCACCACCGCAAAACCGCGACCATGCTCACCGGCACGGGCGGCTTCGATGGCGGCGTTCAGGGCCAGCAGGTTGGTTTGCGCGGCGATGGCGTTGATCACTTCGATCACGGTCTCGATGTTTTCGCTGTCGCTGGAGACTTGATTGACCCGAGTGGTGGCCTGGTCAAGGATCGTCGCCAGTTCTTCGATGGCCACGGTCACTTCACCCACCAGGCGATGGCCGCTGTCGACTTCCGCGTCGGCCAGGATGGTGGCCTTGGACGCCGCAGAGGCATATCCCGAAACCTCGCTGACCGAGGCGGCCATCTGTGTGATCGCTGCCGCTACGTGCTGGGCCTCACTGGTTTGCAGGGTGATTTGCTGGCGGTTGTCGCTGACCACCGACAACAGCGTGACCGAAGAGTGGCGCAGCGCCTGGGCCGCCGCGCGCACTTCGGTGATGGTGTCGCCCAGGCGGGCGAGGGCGCTTTTCAGGATGCCCATCACGCTGTCGGGGTAGCGGGTTTCGATAGGCTGGCTCAACTCGCCATTGGCCAGCCGGCGGATCGCTTCGGCGACTTCCTCGGGCTCGGCGCCCAGGGTGGCCTTGACCTTGCGGATGATCAACAGCGACACCAGCACGCTCAACACAATCGCCACGGCACTGGCCAGCAGCATCAGCACCGCGAAATTGCTGGCCGCCGACTGCACGGTGTCGAGCCGCTGCTTGATCTGCGCTTCTTCGAAGTCGATCAGCGCGTTCACGCGTTTGAGCCACTCGCTGTAATGCCCCGAGGTCTGGGCCAGCAGCAGTTCCTGGGCGGTGGCGATGTCATTGCTGCGGCGCAGGCTGATCACGCGGTCGCTGGAGGCCAGCGCCTGGGTTTCGATGGCCTTGATGTCGCTCAGCAAGCGCGCCTCTTCGGCGCTGGGGGCGGTGGCGCCGAACAGGCGGTCGAGCATGACCGCAGAGTCCTGGTAGTCGCGTTTGAGTTGGTCGATCTCGGCCAGGTGGCGATTGAGCGCCGGTTCATCCTTGACCAGCACCGCGTCGCGGATCGCAATGGCGCGGTTGTGCACGCTGCCCCGGAAGTTGATGGCGTAGCGCTGCACCACAGCCGCTTTTTCCCCGACCTCCTTGAGTGTGCTGTCGATAAACCCCACGCGTTGAATACCGACGGCGGTGATCAGCACCAGCAACGACAGGGTGGACGCAAAGCCCAATCCGATACGCAGCGCTAACGAGACAGGTTTTTTCATGGAAGGCTCGATGTTCAGGGGGGGGAGAAGTGATGGCTAAAAGCTATCTGTCGCGCGAAATCTAACCACCCGTCGACCCGTCGTCCAATCAGTAATTGCTGACCCTGACATTGAGCGAATTGATGGAATAAAACGCCTGGGTCGACGTTCTCTTGCCTAATGCACTTGCATCGGATCCATTCTTGACTAATATAGCCCGGGTAAAACAACTTATACCCGGGTATAAACGAATGGACATGCCTCCTTTTCCCCGCTGTACTGCCTTCGCTCGCCATCAGCGTGTGGCGCAAGGTTCCTACGCTGATGTGGCTTTGGCCCTGGCGGATCTTGAACTGCCTGCCGGCAGTTTTCTGGTGTTCGATGACGCCACCGGCGCCCAGGTGGATTACCCCTGGCCGGCAGGTTATGCCCCTGAACAACCCGAACTGGCTCCAGTTGAAGCCGAAGAAGAACCGCCGGCATCGCCTGGCGTGGGGCGTCCTCGCCTGGGCGTGGTCGCGCGGGAAGTGACGTTACTGCCGCGTCACTGGGAGTGGTTGGGCCAGCAACGCGGTGGCGCCTCGGCGGCGTTGCGCCGGCTGGTGGATGAGGCGCGCAGCGTGCATGCTGCCCGTGATCGACTGCGCCAGGCCAAGGAAGCCAGCTACCGTTTCATGAGTGCCATCGGCGGCGATCTCGCCGGTTTCGAAGACGCTTCACGCGCGCTGTTTGCCCAGGACGGGGCAGACTTTTCGAATAAAATCGCGCACTGGCCCGTGGACGTACAAACGTACCTGGCCTGGCTGTCGCGCCATGCTTTTTCTGCCTGACCCTCATTTTCGGGACGCGAACCAACCATGGAAGTCACCCAGCAACGACCGTTGTGGCAGATCTACCTGATCTTTCTGGCACCGATGGTGCTGTCCAATTTCCTGCAAAGCTTTTCCGGCACCCTCAACGGCATCTATGTCGGGCAAATGCTCGGCACCCAGGCGCTGGCGGCGGTGTCGGGCATGTTTCCCATCGTGTTTTTCTTTATCGCCCTGGTCATCGGTCTGGGAGCGGGGGCCTCGGTACTGATCGGTCAGGCCTGGGGTGCCCAGGAGACCGGGCTGGTAAAGGTGATCACCGGCGCCACCCTCACGCTGGGCGCGTTGGTGGGGCTGATCGCGGCGGTGCTGGGCGGCCTGTTCGCGCGCCCGGCGTTGCAGGTGCTGGGCACGCCGCTGGATGTGCTGGATGACGCGGTGGGCTATGCGCAGATGATGATGCTGATCATGCCGCTGTTGCTGGTGTTCATCCTCTATACCCAATTGCTGCGTGGGGTCAGCGACACGATCTCGCCGCTGCTGGCGCTGATGGTTTCGACCCTGGTCGGTCTGGTGCTGACGCCGGCGCTGATTCGCGGCTGGATCGGCCTGCTGCCCCTGGGTATCCAGAGTGCGGTGTATGCCGGACTGGTGGGCAACGCCTCGGCGATGCTGTTTCTGGTGCTGCGCCTGCGCCATAAAAAACACGTGATGGCGCCGGATCGCGAACTGCTCGCGGCGTTGCGCCTGGACCGCGCGATCCTGGGTAAAGTCCTGCGCATCGGCCTGCCCACCGGCTTGCAGATGGTGGTGCTGTCGCTGTCGGAACTGGTGATTCTGGCCCTGGTCAACGGCCACGGCTCCCAGGCCACGGCGGCTTACGGCGCGGTGACGCAGATCGTCAACTACGTGCAGTTTCCGGCACTGTCGATTGCCATCACCGCCTCGATCCTCGGCGCCCAGGCCATTGGCGCCGGGCGCCTGGAGCGTATCGGGCCGATCCTGCGCACGGGGCTGTTGATCAACACTTGCCTCACCGGTGGCCTGATCCTGCTGGGGTATGGCTTGTCCCACTGGCTGCTGGGCCTGTTCATCACGGACGACACGGCGCGGCTCAACGCCGAGCACCTGTTGCATATCATGCTCTGGAGCATTCTGGTGTTCGGCTTCCAGGCGGTGGTGGGCGGGATCATGCGCGCCAGCGGTGTGGTGCTGATGCCGGTGGCGATCTCGATTTTCTGTATGCTGTGCGTCGAGTTGCCGATCGCCTACCTGTTCAATGCGCACTTTGGCCTTGAAGGCGTGTGGATGGCATTTCCGGTGACCTACCTGGCGATGCTGGCGTTGCAGGTCACGTATTACCGGCAGGTGTGGCGGCATAAGCAGATCAAGCGCCTGGTGTGATAAAAGGTTGCGCACTTCAAGGACACAAGGCTTTTCACGTCATGGCAAACCCCTACGCCGAGTTGTTCCAGGCCCCTGGCGCGCGTGCCTTCGTACTGGCCGGCATGCTCGCACGCATGCCGGTTTCCATGACGGGCATCGGGCTGATCACCATGCTCTCCCAAGTGAACGGCGGCTACGGCCTGGCGGGCTCGGTGGCCGCCGTGTTTGCCTTGGCCACGGCGTTTTGCGCACCCCAGGTGTCACGTTTGGTGGACCGCTACAGCCAGGGCCGGGTACTGCCGATTGCCGCGCTGATCGGCGGCGGCGCGCTGTTGCTGCTGTTGCTGTGCACCCACTTGCAGGCGCCGGCCTGGACGTTGTTCCTGTTTGCCGCGTTGGCCGGTTGCATGCCCAATATGTCGGCCATGGTGCGGGCGCGCTGGACCGAGTTGTATCGCGGCCAGCCCCGGCTGCAAACCGCGTTTGCCCTGGAGTCGGTGCTGGACGAAGTGTGTTTCATCATCGGCCCGCCGATTTCGGTGGGGCTCTGCGTGGTGGTGTTTCCCGAGGCCGGGCCGCTGGTCGCGGCGTTGCTGCTGGCGGTGGGCGTGACGGCCTTCGTGCTGCAACGCCAGACCGAACCCCCGGTGCACGCCCGCCATGAACATCACGGGCGCTGGCTGATCGCTTCGCCGCCGGTGCTGATCCTGATGATCCTGCTGCTGGCCATGGGGGTGATCGTCGGCGTGGTGGATGTGGTCAGCGTGGCCTTCGCCCAGCAACAGGGCCAGCCGGCGGCGGCGAGTATTGTGCTGTCGGTTTATGCGATCGGTTCATGCCTGGCCGGGCTGGCCTTTGGCACCCTCAAGCTCAAGGCGCCGCTGCCCCGCCAGTTCCTGTTCTGTGGCGTGGCCACGGCGCTGACCACCTTGCCGCTGCTGCTGGTGAGCAACATTCCCGGGCTTGCCGTGGCGATCTTCATTTCCGGGCTGTTCTTCGCCCCCACCCTGATCGTGTCCATGGCCCTGGTGGAGCGAATCGTCCCGCCCAGCCGCCTCACCGAAGGCATGACCTGGCTGATCACCGGCCTGAGCATCGGCGTGGCCATCGGCGCCGCCAGCTCCGGCTGGCTGATCGACCACTTTGGCGCCACCAGCGGTTTCTGGGTGGCGCTGGCGGCAGGGGCGGTGGTGCTGGGGGCGGCGGTGCTGGGTTATCGGCGATTGGGCTAATCAGCTAACCGCAGGAGAGGCGTCATTGCCATGATGTTGTAAAAACTCATTCAAGGCTTGGCGTGTCAGGTCATTGAGCGTCACTTTTTTGCGGGTTGCTGCCAGGGCTGCCGCCAAGTGCAGGTCATGGCCAACCCGGACGTTGAAGGAGCCTTTACAGGGCTTCTCCGGGGTATGCCCGAGGGTCTGGCAAGTGGCGAGGTAGTCATCCACCGCCTCACGAAATGCAGCGTCCAGCTCAGCGACGGTTTTACCTTCGTAGCTCACCAGTGCCTTGATGAACAGGATCTTGCCGAACAGGCAGTTGTCTTCGACGCTGGCTTCAATCGAGCCGATGTAGCCCTTGTGCTTCAATTGGTTGTTCACTGAATCAGTTCTCCTGATTTCAATTGTTCGATGATTTGGCGCCGAATGTAGTGCTTCAGTTCGTTGCCGGGGTGTGGCTTGTGCAACGTGATCATTGCACTGGGATCGCCGATATCGAACTTCACGCGACTTCCAGCCCCCTCAATCTGTGTGTAACCCAATCGGCGCAGCAGGGTAACGAGTTCCGACCAGGTAAACGCGGTTTGCTCATTGAGCAGTTTGGCGAGCAGCTTTTCATTTTTGGACACGGCGTTCCTTGCGTGTAACTAAATTTAGTTGCAAAAAGTGGTGTTCGTCAATGCTAGCTCGGCTTGGTGTTGTCCTCCTGATTTTGATGTAACCCTTGATGACACTGCGTTTCGCGGCGTTCATCCCCCCGCTAATTTTTCCCTCTCCGGTTCGTTTTATAGGGACGACGTGCCTTTGTGCTTCCTGCCTATTGCTCCGGACTCCAAGAAATGAATGCTGAAGACTCCTTGAAACTTGCTCGCCGGTTTATCGGGTTGCCCCTGGAAAAGCGTCAGCTGTTCCTGCAGGCCCTGCAGAAAGAAGGCGTGGATTTTTCGCGGTTTCCCATACCGGCAGGGGTCGAGACCGAGGATCGCCAGGCACTCTCCTACGCGCAGCAGCGCATGTGGTTTCTGTGGCAACTGGACCCGGCCAGCGGTGCCTATAACCTGCCGGGGGCGGTGCGACTCAAGGGCGTATTGAGCCTTCCTGCGATGGAGCAGGCGTTCGCCAGCCTGGTGGCACGGCACGAAACCCTGCGTACGGTGTTCCAGCGCCAGGCGGATGAGCGCCTGGCACAGGTTGCGCGGATGCCAGAGCTGGCCGTCGAACAGACGAACCTGAGCCACCTGGCCGTCGCCGAACGCGAGCAGGCCGTTATCGACGCCGCGACGCGCCAATCGCTGCTGCCGTTTGACCTGGAAAATGGCCCGCTGCTGCGTGTGCAGTTGCTCAAGCTCGACGAGCACGAGCATGTCTTGCTGCTGACCCTGCACCACATCGTCTCCGATGGCTGGTCGATGAATGTGCTGATCGACGAGTTCATCCGTTGCTACGACGCCCATGAGCGCGGCGAAGCACCGCAATTGCCGGCGTTGCCGATCCAGTACAGCGATTACGCCCTGTGGCAGCGCCGCTGGCTGGAGGCGGGGGAGCGGGCCCGTCAACTCGAGTACTGGCAAGCGCGCCTGGGGGATGAGCAGCCGGTGCTGGAGTTGCCCACCGACCGCCCGCGTCCGGCCATGCCCAGCTACCAGGGCACACGCCATGACTTTGCGATTGACCCGGCGCTGGCCGCGCAATTGCGCAGCTGCGCGCAACAGCACAATGTCACCCTGTTCATGCTGCTGCTCGGCGCCTTCAATGTGCTGCTGCATCGCTATACCGGCCAGGGCGATATCCGTATCGGCGTGCCCATCGCCAACCGCAACCGCAGCGAAGTCGAAGGGCTGATCGGGTTTTTCGTCAACACCCAGGTGCTGCGCACCGAGCTGACCGGACAAACCCGCGTTGCCGAGCTGCTGCAAGGCATCAAGGAGCATGCACTGGGTGCCCAGGATCACCAGGAATTGCCGTTCGAGCGCCTGGTGGAAGCACTGAAAGTCGAGCGCAGCTTGAGCCACACGCCGTTGTTCCAGGTGATGTACAACCACCAGCCGGTGGTGGCCGATATCGCCTCGGTCAGCACCGCCTCCGGCCTGGAGTTGTCGCTGGTGCAGTGGCAAGGCCGCACCACCCAGTTCGACCTGACCCTCGATACCTTCGAGAAGTCCGGCACCCTGCATGCGGCGCTGACCTATGCCAACGATCTGTTCGACGCGCCCAGCATCGCCCGTATGGCACGCCACTGGATCAGCCTGTTGCAGGCCATGGTGGCCGACGGCGAGCAGCGCGTCGGTGAGTTGCCGATGTTGGTCGCCGATGAACAGCGGGTGCTGGTTCAGGACTGGAACCAGACCGCCAAACCGTATCCGACCGATTGCGCCATCCATCACCTGATCGAACAACAGGTGCAGCGCACACCGCAGGCGCCGGCGCTGCTGTTCGGTACGGTCAGCCTGACCTATGGGCAACTCGATGCCCGCGCCAACCGGTTGGCCCATGCCCTGCGTGCGCAGGGCGTCGGGGCGGATTCGCTGGTGGGGATCTGCGTCGAGCGTTCCATCGAAATGGTGGTGGGCCTGCTGGCCATTCTCAAAGCCGGCGGCGCCTATGTGCCACTGGACCCGGAATACCCGCGCGAACGCCTGGCCTACATGATCGAAGACAGCGGCATCCGCCTGCTGCTCAGCCAGCACAGCCTGTTGCCGTCGCTGCCTGCCGAGGGCATCCAGGTGATTGCCCTCGACCAGCCCGCCCAGTGGCTTGACGGCTACAGTGACGAATCGCCCGCCGTGGAGGTTCACGCGCTGAACCTCGCCTACGTGATCTACACCTCCGGTTCCACCGGCAAGCCCAAGGGCGCCGGCAATAGCCACCGTGCGTTGGTCAACCGCCTGTGTTGGATGCAGCAGGCCTACGGTCTGGATGACGGCGACGCGGTATTGCAGAAAACCCCGTTCAGTTTCGACGTGTCGGTGTGGGAGTTCTTCTGGCCGCTGATGACCGGCGCACGCCTGGTGGTTGCAGCGCCGGGTGAGCACCGCGAGCCGGCGCGCCTGATCGAGACCATCGGCCAGTTCGGCATCACCACCTTGCACTTCGTGCCGTCGATGCTCCAGGCGTTCATCCATGAGACGGGCGTGCAAGCCTGCACCTCCCTCAAGCGCATCGTGTGCAGCGGCGAGGCGCTGCCATTGGACGCACAGCTGCAAGTGTTCGCCAAGCTGCCCGGGGCCGGCCTGTTCAATCTCTACGGCCCGACCGAAGCGGCTATCGACGTGACCCACTGGACCTGCGTCGACGAAGGCCGCGATGCCGTGCCGATCGGTCGCCCGATCGCCAACCTCGGCACCTATGTGCTCGACGCCCAACTCAACCCGGTGCCTGCCGGTGTTGCCGGCGAGTTGTACCTGGGTGGCGTCGGCCTGGCGCGCAGTTACCACCGGCGCCCGGCATTGACCGCCGAGCGCTTCGTGCCCAGCCCGTTCGTGAGCGGCGAGCGCCTTTACCGCACGGGCGACCGTGTACGCCAGCGCGCCGACGGGGTGATCGACTACCTTGGTCGTCTCGATCATCAGGTCAAGCTGCGTGGCCTGCGCATCGAATTGGGCGAGATCGAAACGCGCCTGATGCAGCACCCGCAAGTGCGCGAGGCCGTGGTGCTGGTGCAGGGCGGCAAGCAACTGGTGGCCTACCTGGTGCTGGAAGCCGAGCAACCGAGCGACCTCAAGGCCTGGCTGCTTGGCAGCTTGCCCGAGTACATGGTGCCGACCCATATCGTGCCGCTGGCCAAGCTGCCGGTAACCGCCAATGGCAAGCTCGACCGCAAGGCCCTGCCGGTGCCGGATGCCGCGCCGCAGCAGGCCTACAGCGCGCCGGAAAACGCCCTGCAAATCACGCTGGCGTCGATCTGGAGCGACGTGCTGGGCGTGAAAAAAGTCGGCCTGGACGATAACTTTTTCGAGCTGGGCGGCGATTCGATCATCTCGATCCAGGTGGTCAGCCGCGCGCGTCAGGCAGGTATTCGCCTCAGCCCGCGTGACCTGTTCCAGTACCAGAGCGTGCGCAGCCTGGCGCTGGTGGCGCGTCATGAGCAAGCGACCGTCATCGACCAGGGGCCGGTCACTGGCGAGGTCATCCTCACCCCTGTGCAGCAGGGCTTTTTCGCCCAGGCCATCCCGGCCCGGCACCACTGGAACCAGTCGCTGTTGCTGACGCCGCGCCAAGCGCTGGAACCGACGCGCCTGGGAACGGCCCTGACCCGGCTGATCAACCATCACGACGCCTTGCGCCTGCGCTTCGTGCCGCAGGGCGGCAGTTGGCAGCAGCGCCATGTCGAGCCGATCACCGAAACCCCGCTGTGGCAACGCCATGCCGCTGACGACACTGAACTGGCTGCCCTGTGCGATGACGCCCAACGCAGCCTGGACCTGGAGCAAGGTCCGCTGCTGCGCGCGGCCCTGGTGCAAATGGCCGACGGCACGCAACGCCTGTTGCTGGTGGTGCATCATCTGGTGGTGGACGGCGTGTCCTGGCGCATTCTGCTGGAGGATTTGCAGCAGGCTTACCGCGACTCGGCACTGCCGGCCAAGACCAGTGCCTATCAGCACTGGGCGCAGCGGTTGCAGGCCCATGCGCAACGCCTGGACGATCAACTGCCGTATTGGCAGGCGCAGTCTGTCGAGGCCGACTTGCCGTGTGACAACCCCCAGGGCGGCCTGCAAAACCGCCTGGGCAGCAAGCTGGAAATCCGCTTCAGCGCCGAGCAGACCCGGCAACTGTTGCAGGATGCCCCGGTGGCCTACCGTACTCAGGTCAATGATTTGCTGCTGACCGCGTTGGCGCGGGTGATCAGCCGCTGGAGCGGCCAGTCCGCGGCGCTGATCCAGCTGGAAGGTCATGGCCGCGAAGACCTGTTCGACGACATCGACCTGACCCGCACCGTGGGTTGGTTCACCAGTCTGTTCCCGGTGCGTTTGCAGGCGGGCGGCGAGCTGGGCGACGCGATCAAGTCGGTCAAGGAACAGCTGCGCGCCGTACCGGACAAGGGATTGGGTTACGGCCTGCTGCGCTATCTGGGCTCGGACGAGGCGCGTGCCAGCCTGGCCGGCCAGGCCGTGCCGCGCATCACGTTCAACTATTTGGGGCAGTTCGACCGTCAGTTCGATGAGTCGGCGCTGTTCGTGCCGGCGGCCCAGGGCAGCGGGCAAGCTCAGGATCCCGAGGCACCGCTGGCCAACTGGCTGACGGTGGAAGGGCAGGTGTATGGCGGTGAGCTGGCGCTGCAATGGGGCTTCAGCCGCGAGATGTTCCAGGCTCCGACCCTTCAGCAATTGGCGGATGACTACCGCCAGGAACTGCTGGCACTGATCGAGCATTGCGTCGACCCGCAGCAAGGCGGTTTCACCCCGTCCGATGTGGCGCTGGCGCAACTGACCCAGCCCCAGCTGGATGCGCTGGACTTGCCGGCCCGCGAGGTGCAGGACCTGTACCCGCTGTCGCCGATGCAGCAGGGCATGTTGTTCCATAGCCTGTATCAGCAAGGCAGCGACGACATCTACGTCAGCCAGTTGCGCGCTGATATCCACGGGTTGGACGTGGCGCGCTTCCAGCAAGCCTGGGCCCAGGTGCTGGCGCGGCATGACATGTTGCGCAGCGGCTTTGTCTGGCAGGAAACCCAGGCGCAGCCGCTGCAAGCGGTGCACCGCGAAGTCACCTTGCCGTTCGCCGAGTATGACTGGCAGACCCGGTCGGACCAGCACGCAGCGCTGGAGGCGCTGAGTGAGTCGACACGGGCGCAGGGCTTTGCGCTGGAACGCGCGCCGTTGTTGAGCCTGAAGCTGGTGCGTCTCGGCGCCGATCATTTCCATCTGATCTACACCAACCACCACATCCTGCTGGATGGCTGGAGCCGTGCGCAGTTGTTCGGCGAAGTCTTGCAGCACTATTCGGGCCGGCCATTGGCGCCGGTGCAGGGGCATTACCGCGAGTACATCGACTGGCTGCAAGCCCAGGACGCGTCAGTCAGCGAGGCCTTCTGGAAAGCCCAACTGGCAAGGTTGCCGGCGCCGACCTTGCTGGCCCCTGGCGCCTCCCCCGAGCCGTCGGCAGCCAAGGGCAGCCACCTGGTGACCTTGACTGGCGAGCAAACCGCCCAACTCAAAGCCTGTGCCCAGGCGCACAAAGTCACACTCAATACCCTGGTGCAAGCCGCCTGGGCCCTGTTGTTGCAACGTCAGACCGGCCAGCAGAGCGTGGTGTTCGGTGCCACCGTTTCCGGTCGGCCCGCCGCTTTGCCGGGCGTGGAGCAACAGGTCGGCCTGTTCATCAATACCTTGCCGGTGATTGCCACGCCGTGCCCGCAACAGTGGGTGGGCGAATGGTTGCAGCAGGTGCAGGCGCACAACCTGAGCCTGCGGGAACACGAACACACGCCGCTGTTCGATATCCAGCGCTGGGCGGGGGCGGGTGGTGCGGCGTTGTTCGACACGCTGCTGGTGTTCGAAAACTACCCGGTGTCCAAGGCTCTGGCCGAGGGCGCAACGGCTGGGTTGACGTTCAGCCAGGTGCAGAATTTCGAACAGACTCACTACCCGCTGACCGTGTTGTTGGGCGCGGGCGCAAGCCTGGAGTTCGAATTCAGCTTTGATGCGCAGCTGTTTAGCCAGGCACAGATTCGCCACCTGGCCGGGTCGTTCCAGCGCCTGTTGCACGGCTTGGCCGGTCCTGCGCCACAGCGTCTGGGTGACCTGTCGTCCCTGGATGAAGCCGAGCGTCAGCAAGTGCTTTCGGGCTGGAACGCGACTGAGCGCGACTATCCGCAAGGCCAGTGGGTACACCAATTGTTCGAAGCCCACGCACAAGCCCAGCCGGACGCACTTGCGTTGGTATTTGGCCAACAGCGCCTGAACTACGCCGAGGTGAACCGCCGCGCGAATCGCCTGGCCCATCGTCTGATCGAGGCTGGCGTAGGCCCGGATGTGCTGGTGGGTCTGGCGGTGGAACGCTCCATCGAAATGGTCATCGGCCTGCTGGCGGTGCTCAAGGCCGGCGGTGCCTATGTGCCGCTGGACCCGGAATACCCGCGTGAACGCCTGGCCTACATGCTCGACGACAGCGGCGTGAAACTGCTGCTGACCCAGGCGCATTTGCTTGAACAGTTGCCGATTCCGGCTGGGCTGCACACGCTGGTGCTGGGCGACTCGGCCTTCGAGGATTACAGCGACGCCAACCCGGGCATTGAACTGGATGGCGAAAACCTCGCCTACGTGATCTACACCTCGGGTTCCACCGGCCAGCCGAAAGGCGCGGGCAACCGCCATTCCGCCTTGCTGAACCGCCTGCACTGGATGCAGGAAGCCTATGAACTGGACGTCAGCGACAGCGTGTTGCAAAAGACTCCGTTCAGCTTTGACGTGTCGGTATGGGAGTTCTTCTGGCCGCTGATGACTGGCTCGCGTCTGGTGGTGGCTGCGCCGGGTGATCATCGCGACCCGGCCAAGCTGGTGGCCCTGATCAACCAGGAGCAGATCACCACGCTGCATTTCGTGCCGTCGATGCTGCAAGCCTTCCTGCAAGACCCGGCGGTGTCCACCTGCCAAACCCTGCAACGCATTGTGTGCAGTGGTGAAGCCCTGCCGGTGGACGCCCAGCAACAGGTGTTCGCCAAGCTGCCCCAGGCCGGGCTCTACAACCTGTACGGCCCGACCGAAGCGGCCATCGACGTGACCCACTGGACCTGTGTCGATGAAGATCGCGACGCGGTGCCGATCGGTCGTCCGATTGCCAACCTGGGTTGCTACATCCTCGACAGCAATTTCGAACCGGTGCCGGTTGGCGTGCTGGGCGAACTGTATTTGGGCGGTGTTGGCCTGGCGCGCGGTTATCACCGTCGTCCGTCCCTGACCGCCGAACGTTTTATCGCCCATCCGTTCGTTCAAGGCGAACGCCTGTATCGCACTGGTGATTTGGCGCGCTTCCGCGAAGATGGCGTGATCGAATACGCCGGGCGTATCGACCATCAAGTGAAACTGCGCGGCCTGCGCATCGAGCTGGGTGAAATCGAAGCGCGTTTGCTGGAGCACGATTGGGTGCGTGAAACCGCCGTATTGGCCGTCGATGGCAAGTTCCTGGTGGGCTACCTGGTACTGCAAAACGCCGGCGAGGATTGGCGCGACGTACTCAGTGCGCACCTGGTCCGGCAGCTGCCGGACTATATGGTCCCGGCGCAATGGATGTTGCTGGAACAGATGCCGCTGAGTCCCAACGGCAAGCTCGACCGCAAAGCGCTGCCCAAAGTCGACGCCAACCTGCAAGCCCGCGAATATGTGGCGCCGGCCAGCGAGCTGGAACAGCAGATCGCCGCGATCTGGGCCGACGTGCTGGACGTTGAGCGCGTCGGTCTTGACGACAACTTCTTCGAACTGGGCGGGCACTCGCTGTTGGCCACCCAGGTCATCTCGCGCACCCGCCACGGCCTGGGGCTCGATGTGGGCTTGAAGGCCCTGTTCGATCAGCCGGTGCTCGGGGCATTCGTGCAGGCATTGAGCGGTGCACGCCTTGAACACAGCCGCATCGAGCGTGTCGAGCGCGGCCAGCCGTTGGTGCTGTCCTATGCCCAGGAGCGCCAGTGGTTCCTCTGGCAACTGGACCCGCACAGCGCCGCTTACCATATCCCCAGCGCCTTGCGCCTCAAGGGCGCGCTGGACCGCGACGCCTTGCAGCGCGCCTTTGACACCTTGCTGATGCGCCACGAAAGCCTGCGCACCCATCTGCAACAGGACGGCGACCGCACCGTCCAGGTGATCAGTGCCCGGGCGCGTATCGAGGTGGTGTCGTTTGATGCCAGCGAAGCCCACTTGAAGGCTCAGGTCGAGGCACAGATCACTCAGCCGTTCGATCTGCGCCAGGGCCCGCTGATGCGCGTCAGCCTGTTGCGCCTGGCCGAAGACGAGCATGTGTTGGTGCTGGTGCAGCACCATATCGTTTCCGATGGCTGGTCGATGCAGGTGATGGTCGATGAACTGGTGCGGCTCTATACCGCTTACAGCCAAGGCCAGGCGTTGCGCTTGCCGGAGCTGCCGATCCAGTACGCCGACTATGCCGTGTGGCAGCGCGACTGGATGGAGGCGGGGGAGAGGGCGCGCCAGTTGGATTACTGGCGCGAACAGCTTGGTGGTGTGCAGCCGGTACTGGAATTGCCGTTCGACCATCAGCGCCCGGCGGTGCCGACCCATCGTGGCGCGCGTTTGAATATTCCGCTGGCCACCGCGTTGCTGGAAGACCTTAAAGCCCTGGCCCAGCGCGAGGGCGTCACGCTGTTCATGCTGTTGCTGGCGTCCTATCAGGTGCTCTTGCACCGCTACAGCGGTCAGCAGGACATCCGCGTCGGCGTGCCGATTGCCAACCGCAACCGCATGGAAACCGAGGGGCTGATCGGCTTCTTCGTCAACACCCAAGTGCTCAAGGCCGAAATCGACGGGCAGACCAGCGTGGCCCAGTTGCTGGCCCAGGTCAAACAGCGTGCGCTGGAAGCCCAGAGTCATCAGGATTTGCCTTTCGAGCAACTGGTGGAGGCGCTGCAACCGGAGCGCAGCCTGAGCTTGAGCCCGCTGTTCCAGGTGGCGTTCAACCACCATATCAGCCGGGCCGGCAGTCATTTGCAGCGCCTGGGGCAACTGGATATCAGTCCGGTGGCTTGGGATGAAGCGGCTGCGCAATTCGACCTGACCCTGGACATCGAAGAGTCCGTGGACCAACTGCGTGCTTCGCTCAGCTACGCCACCGACCTGTTCGAACCCACCACCATCGCCCGCATGGCGCGCCACTGGCAGAACCTGTTGCAGGCCATGGTTGCCGATCAACAGCAGAGTATCGGCCGATTGAATTTGCTCGATGCTGACGAGCAACAGCACATTCTCCAGCTGTGGAACGGCACCGACTCGGGCTTCCCGGCCACGCGTTTTGTGCACGAGTTGTTCGGCGATCGCGCCCGGGAAAATCCCGATGCGGTGGCGGTCAAGTTCGACACGCAAACCCTGTCCTACGGCGAACTCGAGCGCCAGGCCAATCGCCTGGCCCACGCGCTGATCGCCCGTGGCGTCGGCCCGGAAGTGCGCGTGGCCA
>NZ_JBSVWB010000047.1:0-52068 GCF_054071795.1 Pseudomonas sp. SDO5271_S396 | reverse complement strand
CCAGTCAACATCACGGTTGAATGTCAGACAGCATTCGCGAGCAAGCCCGCTCCCACAAAAGGCCGGTGCAATCATTGGGTCAGGTAATCTCGGCGGAGACGGGAGCATCCAGGCCCATGGCATGCAGGCGCGCGTAGTAACCGTTCTGCGCCAGCAACTCGCTGTGGGTGCCCCGCTCGACAATCCGGCCATCGTCCATGACCAGGATCAAGTCGGCCTTCTCGATGGTGGACAAGCGGTGCGCGATCACCAGGGTGGTGCGGCCCTGCATGACGTTGTCCAGCGCTGCCTGGATATGCCGCTCGGACTCGGTATCGAGGGCCGACGTGGCTTCGTCGAGAATCAGCAACGGGGCGTTCTTGAGCAACGCACGGGCGATCGCCAGGCGCTGGCGCTGGCCACCGGAAAGCAGCACGCCGTTTTCACCGACCGGCGTGTCGAAGCCCTTGGGCAACTGGTCGATGAAATCCTTGGCATTGGCGTCCGCCGCCGCCGCTTCAACGTCCGCGCGCGGCGCGCCCGCCAGGTCACCATAGGCGATGTTATTGGTCACGGTGTCGCTGAACAGGGTCACATGCTGTGTCACCTGGGCGATGTGCTTGCGCAGGTTGAGCAGCTTGTAATCCTCGATCTCCACACCATCAAGCAGGATGTCACCGCTCTCGTGGTGATAGAAGCGCGGGATCAGGCTGGCCAGGGTCGACTTGCCGCTGCCGGAGCGTCCGACCAACGCGATCATTTGCCCAGGCTCGGCGGTGAAGCTGATGTCCTTGAGCACATGACGCTCGGTGCCAGGGTAGGTGAAGTTCAGGTTGCGCACTTCGAGACGACCGCTGACCTTGTCGCGCTCGACCGTGCCCTGGTCGACCTCGACCTCTTCGTCCAGTTGTTCGAAGATGCTCTCTGCACCGGCCACGCCTTTCTGGATCGTCGAGCTGACTTCCGACAACTGACGGATCGGCTTGGGCAACAAACCGGCCAGGGTGATGTAGGCCACCATGTCACCGGCAGATGCATCGCCGCGCAGGTAAAGCACCAGGAACATCAGCACGGCCATGGCGGTGTAGATCACCAGTTGCAGCGCCGGGGTGTAGATCGCCCCGGTGCGGGTCATGCGCAGTTGCTTGTCGGTATTGCTCTGGCTGGCCTTGAGAAAGCGCTTTTCCTCGTACACTTCGCCGCCGAAGCTGCGTACCACGCGGTAGCCCTGGATGGTCTCGGACGCCACGTGGGTCACATCACCCATGGCCACCTGGATTTTCTTGCTCTGCTTGCGGAATTTCTTGCTGGCCGTGCTGACCATCACCGCGATCAGCGGCAGGATGGCGATCATCACCAGCGTCAGGCGCCAGTTCATGAACAGCAGGGAAGCAAACAGAAAGACCACCGTCATGCCTTCGCGAATCACCACTTTGATCGCATCGGTCGCCGCCCCCGTGACCATGGTCACGTTGAACGTGATGCGCGAGATCAGGTGCCCGGAGTTGTGGTTGTCGAAATAGCGGTTGGGCAGGGTCAGCAGGTTGTTGAACAACTGCACCCGCAAGTCATGCACCAGCCCCAGGGAAACCTTGGCCAGCAGGTAGTTGCCCAGGAACGAACCCAGGCCCTGCCAGGCCGCGATCAGGATGATCAGCAGCGGCACGGCCTGCAGCAATTGCAGGTCACTGAGGAAGGGCACACCGGGGAACAGCACGGCTTCCGGGTTGGACAGGCCGTCGACGAAATATTTGAGGATGTAACCCAACATCGGCTGGGTCGACGCGAAAATCAGAAATCCGATGATACTCATCGCGAACAAGCCCATGTAAGGCTTAACGTAGCTGAGCAGGCGGAAGTATATTTTCAAGCTCGAAGGGCTTGCGCTCGGACTGGAGTCGGTCATATCACGCGGCGTTTTGAAAAAGGAGGCTGACTTTAGCACAGCTTCTCTGTTGTACTTGCACCCCGCATGACCCTCAATCCGGCTCGATCCGACCGGCGACATTAAATAGCCACTACTTTAAGATGGTCGGCTCTCTCTATTCTGGAACGGCTTTTTCGTATGCATTCCAAGCGCCTGATCTATGGCTCAAATCGCGTTTTCGACTTCCTGGTCCTCTGGATTCTGCCCATTGGCTTGTTATTGCTGCTGAGCTCGCTGTTCTTCGTCACCAATCGCAATGTGTTGCACAAGTTCTATTACGCTCTTTTCAGCGCCCCGACCCTGATATTGCTGTGCCTGCGGCCCAGGGAATTCAAGGAGTTGCTGCGAGAGCCCCTGGCGATCGCGTTCCTGGTGTTTTCCGCCTGGGCATTGACCAGCCTGCTATGGAGCCCGGAGCCCACCGCCGATACCGACCTGTTCAAGCGGCCGCTGCACACCTTCATGCTGTTCGCCGGTTGCGGGCTTCTGCTGCATTACCGCAACGATGTGTTCAAACCGGTCTTCTTCAGCGCCGCGGTGATCGCATTGGTGGTCTGCGTGTTCAACCTCGTGGCATTCGTGAAAGATTATTCACCCGACATGCGCATGATCGGCGGCCGCGGCGCACTCGATAACCCGCTGCTCAGCTCCCACGTATTCGGCTTTTTCTGCGTTTACTGGCTGTACGTCTGCATGACGACACGCCGCTTGCAGGTGCTGTGGTTCAGCCTGCCGGCGTTGGCAGTGATGACCGCTGCCATCCTCGCAACCGGTTCGCGCACCCCGTTGGTGGCGCTGGTGCTGACCGTTCTATGGCTGGCACTCGTCAACCGCAACCGGCGTTCGGCGCTGCTGCTCGCCGGAATGGTCGCAGGTGCAGCAGGATTGTTGCTGTTCTACCCCGAACTCATCACCAACCGTGGCAGCTCCTACCGCTTCGAACTCTGGACCATGTCACTGCAACGCATTGCCGAACACCCCTGGATCGGACACAGCTACGACTCCGAGTTGTACTTGACGCTTTCCCAGGGTACCGAGCTTCGCGAGCCCCACAGCTTTGCCCTGGGCGTGCTGTATTACATCGGCATCATCGGGTTTATCCCATGGATCTTCATGATTGGCTGGGGCTTCTATAAAAGCTTCAAGGAGCGGGCACAACCGCTGTTCATCCTGGCTTCGTCCCTGCTGGCCTACGGCATCGGCGCCGGCCTGACCGAAGGCGGCGGCATCCTGTCACGGCCCAAGGAACACTGGTTCCTGCTGTGGATCCCGCTGGCGATCATCGCCGGCCTGAGCATTGCCCAGCGTCGTCGCAGCGTGTTGCGCCTGCCGGTGCAAAACCTCAAGCCCGAGGCGTTCGAACAGCTGTGCAGCGACGCCCATGTGATCGAAGCCGATGGCCTGGGCCCGAAAGTCCTGCGTCTGGAAGACGGCCGCTTTCTCAAGGTGTTCCGCGCGCGCCGCTGGTACACCTCGGGTAGCTTCAACCCTTATTCCGAGCGGTTTGCCAGCAACTGCGAGCAATTGCGCACCCTGGGCATCCCGACACCGCAGATTCTCGATCTCTATCGCCTGCCTGACGGCAGTAGCGCAGTCAGCTACGCGCCCCTGCCCGGCCTGACCCTGCGCCAGGCCCTGCAAAGCCTGGACAGCAGCCTGCGTGAGTCGCTGATCGAGCGCTTCGGCCGCTTCATGGCGCAACTGCATGAGCGCGGCGTGTACTTTCGCTCGTTGCACCTGGGCAATGTGCTGCTGATGGAGGATGGTGAGTTTGGCCTGATCGATGTGGCCGACCTGCGCGTCTTCCCGTCACCGCTGCGCCACGCGCTGCGCCAGCGCAACCTGCACCATATGCAGCGCTATCCGCAGGACCGCAACTGGCTGTTCGAAGCACACTTCGAACAACTGGCCAAAGGCTACGCATCGGTGGCAAGCCCAAGCGCTACCGCCAGGATTCGCGAACATGTGCTGACCCTCAGCCAGCCCGCCGCCTGAACAAAAAAGGCGACTATCACCGCTGATAGTCGCCTTCTTCATGTCTACCGTCGCCTCAACGGCGCAGCGGTTTCAGATACAACCGCACCAGTCCGCGAAAGGTCTTCTTCCCCCAGAACTTCAACGGGATCTGCTTGAGGATCTCCCGCGCCAGCGGCCGGTCACGGTCGGCGGTCTTGAGGAACATCGAGTTCAGAAAGTTGTAGCGCACGGCATCGTAGGCCGGGTGTTCGCTGAACTTTGCATAGGTCTTGAGGATGTTCTGGATCATGTAGCGGTGATTCTTGTAGGTGTTGCTGGCGTGCTGCCGATACTGCGCCATCACCACGCCGAGGGCGTCGATGGTGTAGCCGGCCGCCGTGATCTTCAGCTGGATCAGCAAGTCTTCCAGAGGAATCAGCGGGTCGAAACCACCCACCTCCTCCAGCGCCTCACGGCGAATCAACATGGTCGGCGCAGGCGGAAAAGGCTTGCGATCCATGAACATGTCGTCGAAGTCCAGGCTGCGAAACGGCACCTCACGACGCTGTTTCTTTTCCGGGTGCAGGTTGCCAGCACCGTCGATCAGCTCGATGTTACCGGCGCAGATACCGACCTTTGGCTTGTCCGCCATGTACGCCACCTGTGTGGCGATGCGGTCTGGCAGCATGATGTCGTCGGAGCCGAACGGTGCGATCAAGCTGCCCTTGGCCCGAGCGATCGCGCCGTTGAGTGTCGCCGTCAGTCCCTGGTTCTGCTGCACCTGGAAATCAAAGCCGTGTTCAGCCTGCAAGCGCTGGATGCGCTCCACACTGTCATCTTTGGACCCGTCATCCACCACCAGCAATTCGATATGCGGGTAGGTCTGGCCGAGCACGCTGAGAATGCTCTGCTCGATGTACTGGCCGTGGTTATAGGACGCGATGATTACCGAGACCAGGGGTTGTTGCTGAGTCATGCTCTACCTGCTTCCTTCAAACCGGTTTCAATCAGTTGCCGGTACTTTTGCTGGAACTCATCCAGTCCGTGGTTTTCTTCCAGATAACGGAAGACCTGTTCACCCTTTGCACGCAGCTGTTCATCGCTCATCGCCAGGTAAGTATCCAGGGCTGCCGTCAGTTGTGCGACGTCGCCAGGCTCATGGGACAAACCGCCCGCGCCCTCGACCAGCGGCAACATGGCGGGCCCGTTGGAGGCGATGACCGGCAGGCGTCCACTCATGCCTTCCAGCAGCGCCAGGCCCAGACCTTCCAGTAACGACGGCATGGTCCAGATATCGAACGCGCGCACATATTGCATGCCATCTTCTCGGAACCCCAGCAAATGCGCGCGACCGGTCAGCCCCAGGCGCTCGATGTCCCCACGCAGGTCGGCTTCCGCGCGCCCGGAGCCGATAATGCCAACCTGGGCGTTGGGGTACTTGTCCTTGAGGCGGGCGAACGCTTGCAACAAATGCGTATGCCCCTTGATCGGCACCAGGCGCCCAAGGGCCCCGATAAGGCGGGCCTCCTGGGGTAAGCCAAGCGCAAGCCGCGCCTGCTCACGCGGCAGTTGCAAGGCTTCGGCCTGGGGGATGTCGATGGCGTTGGTCACAAAGGTCGTGTTCTCGCGCGTGAAACCGCAACCGAGACCGATCAGATAATCCCTGACCGCCGCCGATACCCCGACAAACCGCCAGGCCGGGCTGACCAGGCGACGGGTCTGCCGACGGCGATAGGCGCGGTCGTACTCGCCAAAACCGTGGGAGATACCGATGCACAACGGGATCTTCAACCAGCGGTTGAGCGACAGCATCATGTTCACTGACTTGAAACGGTTGCAGATCACCACGTCGAACCGCTGCTCGCGGCAGTACTTGTAGATCTGCCACATGGCGCCCAGGCGAATACCCTTGAGGGCCTTTTCGGGAAACTCGAAATACTTGGAATGGTCCGCCACGCTCAACGGCTGGCCCGGTTGCGGACGACCGCTGAGAAAGGCAGAGGTCACCTCGAAACGCTCAGTCGGCAACGATTTGACGATCTGCTCTCCGAGATCGGCGAAGTCATTGACCTTGACGTTGTAGTCCGGCTGTAACTGCAACACTTTGAAACGAGGTTTCATAGCACTCCATGGGGCAATCAGGCTGCGGGCGGCAGCCCAACGAAAAGATAAAGACTCAGTCCTGCTTCAGGACCCAAAGCAGTTCGTGACGCCGCACAGCCTTGCGGAAGAACTCATTCTCCCCATAAGGCGATGGGCCACGACCTGCCAGCACGCGCTGCAACAGACGGCGCACACGACGCTTGAACGGCGGGCGCGGCTGCAAGTCATGCATCATGCCCAACGCCATGGCCTTGTCCTGCTGGCGGCGCAACGATAGCACCCGGCAGCACGGCTCCAGCACTTGATCAGTATCAAACTGTGGCGGCAAGGCCACTCCCGCACCGGAGTCGCCCATGGGCCAGCGGTCATTATCGTGCAGATGGTTGGCGTAACCGAGCAGCGTGCTCGGTTGCCATTCAAGCCCTTCCAGCGCCTCGACCACCGCCGTATGTGCGTAGATGTGGTCCGGGTGCGGGTCAAGCACCGGCGTCGGCAGCACAATCACCTCGGGGCGCGCCTTGAGCAGCAGCGCCCGAAGGTCTGCAATCAGATTGAGCCAGGTCGGCGCGCCATCGACATCGCCCGGCAACGGGAATGCGTTGAACCGGCGGAACAGCCGTGTATCGTCCATGCCCGCCTCGCGGGAGGCCTGCGGCTGATCCGGCGTGGCGCGCATTGCCGGCAGTTGCAGGCAAAAATAGCCCAACTGCACGCAGTGTGCCTCGGGAACCCCCGCCCAACGCGGTACGGCAATGCTGTCCCAGGCGCGCAAGAGCCCCTTGGTCCGCGCAGCGTCGGCCTTGGGCATGCCCATCTGCTGATAGTGTTCGGCCTCGATCTCACCCGCCGTCAGCGTCACGATCCAGCTTTCATCCGCCTGGCCATACAGATCGAAGGCGGCCAGCTCGGCATCATCGGCATGGGGCGCGATCACCATGACCCGCTGGCGGGCGTAATCCGGTTGACGGAACACCCACAGGGTGAGGTCGCCGACCACGCGGCAGTAACGGCTGCGCAGGCTCAACTCACCGGCGGCCAGTGCCTGCGCCGAGCCCGTGAGGTTCAGGTAACGTTTGCCAGCCACCCCACGTTCGAACACTTGCCGATCGCCGGACAACTCCACCGCAGGGTCGAGAAAACGCCCCAGCCAGGTGCTTTTAAGCTGCACTTCGACGATCAGCGTCTCATCGCCTTCCAGGCTCAGCGGCGCCTGCGCAACCAGACGGCCGGCCGCCAGGCGCAAGGGGGTCGACTGGCTGTCTGCCGGGAAGCGGTACTGGTAATCCTCCTGGGGCGAATAGAACAGATGGTCGGCAAACCAGGCTTCGTGGGCGGCCCACAACACCACCGCCAGCACCAGCGGCAGCCACCAGGCCACCAGCACGCCCACCACCACCAAGCCCAGCAAGGCGACCAACAGCGCCACACGTTTGTTGCGCCGGTGGCGCTTGAGCAATTGCTGTTTACGGCTCATAGGCTGAACACCGGCACGGGGTTGCACCACCGCTCTTTGTATTCACGGTCGGCGCGGCCAAAGGAAAAACGCAGGGGTTTATTCAGTGCGCGCGCCTGTTCCCAGGCACTTTGCGTGTTGAGGAAGCTCAACACACTGCCGGGGCTGAAAGCGCGGGTTTCAGGGTCGACTCCGCCGTTGACGTACTCGATGCTCACCCATTCGGGCGCTTCGACGCGGTACACCAGTTGCACAGCAATGGGCGCCTCGTTGAGAAACAGCACCGAGCCGATCAAAAACTCCTTGAGCAGCTCCAGCACTTCGGCCAGGCGCTCGGCACCGGTAGCCGCAAATCCCCAGCGCCGCTGGAACAAATCGCAGTAGATCGCCGCCAGTTCAGCGCTGGAAAACTCGCTCACCGCCCGCACCACGCCGCCCGCCTCTTCCAGCAAACGCAATTCGCGGCGCTGGTTGTAGCGAAACTTCTTCGACAGGTCTTCAGGGGTACGCGCCATGGCCAATTGCTCGGCCTGGGGCTTGAGGGTGCTGATGCGTCCTTCATTGAGCGCCGACAAGTAGCGCCCACGGTGGCGTACGGGCACCTGCGCCTGGGCAGCAATCGGCAGGATGATCTCGGCATTGCCCAGATCGAACAGGCCTTTCTTGCCGTTGCGCTTGAGCACGTCCTTGGACAGCGCGAGGTCGCGACCCCAGGTGGCAATCGCGCCCTTGAGTTCGCCATCCTGTTCCCAGCCCAGGTACCGCACCGGAATCTGCGCCAGGTCCGCCAGCCGCTCGACGATCAGGGGATGGGTCGCCACGCTGCCGCCAAAACGCTGCCAGGCCTGGGCGTAAACCTCGGCCTCGACAGGCGCCCAGCCACGTTCACGCCAGCCCTGGAAGCGGTTCAGCATTTAGACCACAGCGTCATAAGGGTCCACGCCGTCCTTGACGACCAGGATGTCTTCCATGATCAGGTACTGCAGGTCGGAGCCGAAGAACATGTTCAGCGCGTCGGTCGGCGAGCAGATCATCGCTTCGCCGCGACGGTTGAGCGAGGTGTTCAGGGACACACCGTTACCGGTCAGCACTTCCAGCTCTTTCATCATGTCGTAGTAGCGCGGGTTGTATTCGCGCTTGAGCACCTGGGCGCGGGACGTACCGTCTTCGTGCACCACTTCCGGCACGCGGGTCTTCCACTCTTCAGCCACTTCAAAGGTGAAGGTCATGAAGGGCGCCGGGTGATCGACCTTGATCATCTGCGGGGCCACGGTGTCGAGCATCGATGGGCAGAAAGGCCTCCAGCGCTCGCGGAACTTGATCTGGTGGTTGATACGGTCCGCCACGCCGGTGGCGCTTGGGCAACCGATGATCGAACGACCGCCCAACGCACGCGGACCAAACTCCATGCGGCCCTGGAACCAGGCCACCGGATTGCCGTCGACCATGATCTTGGCGATGCGCTGGGGCATATTCTCGATCTTGCGCCAGTTCGGCTTGCTCTCGTGCCTGGCGCACGCGGCAATCACGTCTTCGTTGCTGTAGGACGGGCCGAGGTAGACGTGTTCCATCTTTTCCACCGGCACACCCCGGGCATGGGACACATAGGCCGCCGCGCCCACCGCGGTACCGGCGTCGCCGGACGCCGGCTGTACAAACAGCTCTTTCACGTCGTCACGGGCGATGATCTTCTGGTTCAGCTTGACGTTCAGCGCGCAGCCGCCAGCGAATGCCAGCTTGCCGGTTTCCTTGAGGATGTCGCCCAGGTAGTGGTCGATCATCTGCAAAGCCAGCTTCTCGAACAGTGCCTGCATGCTGGCCGCGTAGTGGATGTACGGTTCGTCGGCGATGTCGCCTTCGCGTTTCGGACCCAGCCACTCGATCAGCTTCGGCGAGAAGTAGAACCCCTTGCCCTTCTCTTTATAGCGACGCAGGCCGATGACGTTGGCGTACTCGGTGTTGATCACCAGTTCGCCGTTCTCAAAGGAGGCGAGGCGCGAGAAATCGTATTTGCTGGCATCGCCGTACGGCGCCATGCCCATGACCTTGAACTCGCCGTCGAGCATCTCGAAACCGAGGAACTCGGTGATTGCGCCGTACAGGCCGCCCAGGGAGTCCGGATCGTAGAACTCCTTGAGCTTGTGGATCTTGCCGTTTTCGCCGTAGCCGAAGAACGTGGTGGCGTACTCGCCTTTACCGTCGATGCCGAGGATCGCGGTTTTCTCCTGGAAGCCGGAGCAGTGGTAAGCACTGGAAGCGTGGGCCAGGTGGTGTTCAACCGGTTCGATCTTGATTTTCTTCGGATCGAAGCCCAGTTGCTCCAGGCACCAGACGATCTTGTTGCGATAGCGCTTGTAACGACGGTTGCCCATCAGGATCGCGTCGAGGGCGCGGTCCGGGGCGTACCAGTAACGCTTGGCGTAGTGCCAGCGCGCCTCACCGAACAGGCTGATCGGAGCGAACGGGATCGCCACTACGTCAACGTCGGAAGGCTTGATGCCGGCCTGTTCCAGGCAGAACTTCGCCGACTCGTAGGGCATGCGGTTCTTTGCATGTTTGTCGCGTACGAAGCGCTCTTCTTCGGCGGCCGCAATCAGCTTGCCGTCGATATACAGGGCTGCGGAAGGATCATGGCTAAGGGCGCCGGACAGGCCAAGAATCGTCAATGCCACAGGGGTCTAGCCTCTTTTAGTCTGCATGCAGGCGGGTTGCGCCTGAAAAAAGTGTGCCTCTCGCCTGGGCGAGAAACAGCTAAAGGGCGGGATTATAGCGTAAACAGGCGGCGTGATGATCTAGGGAATGTAGTGGCCCGTTGTCACTGCCCCGAAGCGGCGATATCCCTCAGACAGACGCCTCCATCCATCGCGTGAGAAAAATCCGAAATGGTAAAAATCGACCCAGCCACTAAACTCGCGCCCTTTTGCGCGTTTATGACCTATGCGCCACGGACTTCGGCTGCCCATGAAAACCCTCGCCCGCCTCACCCTGCTGCTACCTGGCCTGCTCGCACTGAGCGACCCGATATGGGCCGATGACGCCCCGCTGATCCTCGACCCCAGCGTCGTCACCGGCTCGCGCAGCGCCAGCCCGACCTTTGACCTGCCGTATTCGGTGGACGGTATCGATCGCGAACAGATCAGCGACGGTCAATTGGGTATCAACGCCTCCGAAGCACTGGCCCGTGTGCCCGGCCTGGTGGTGCAGAACCGCCAGAATTATGCCCAGGACCTGCAAATATCCTCCCGGGGCTTCGGCGCCCGCTCGGCGTTTGGCGTGCGCGGCATCAAGCTGATTGCCGACGGCATCCCCGCCAGCACTCCGGACGGTCAGGGCCAGGCGGCCACCTTCAACCTCGATACCGCCGAGCGCATCGAGGTGCTGCGCGGCCCTGCCGCCACGTTATACGGCAGCAATGCCGGCGGGGTGATCCAGATGTTCTCCCGCGATGGCGAAGGCCCGCCGCGCATCGGCGCCGAAACCCTGGTGGGCAGCGACGGCCTGAATAAAAACCACCTCACCGCCGAAGGTGCGGCGAACGGCGCCGGTTTCGTGCTCGACGCTTCGCGCATGGACACCGACGGCTACCGCGACCACAGCAGCGCGCGCCGCGACCAGACCTTTGCCAAGCTCAACGTCCAGCCGGATGACGACAGCACACTGGCGCTGATCTACAGCAGCCTGGAGCAGAACGGCACTCAGGACCCGCTGGGGCAGACCTGGGCCGCGTACAAGGCCGACCCGCGCTCGGTGGCACCGGCGGCGCTGCAATACAACACGCGAAAAAGTATCGATCATCAGCAAATCGGCATGAATTACGTGCGCTATATCGGCGATGCGACCCTGCAGGTGAATGCGTACACAGGGCGTCGGAGCGTGATTCAGTACCTGTCGATCCCGAGCGGCACTGCCGCCGATAAACGCGGCGGCGTCGTCGACTTCGAGCGAAAATTCTACGGCGGTTCCGTCCACTGGCTGCAATCCATTGCCAGCGCTCCCGGCGACCTGACCCTGATCACCGGCCTCGACTACGACCGCAGCCAGGATGACCGCCAAGGGTATTCCAATACCGTCAACGGCGTGCACGGCGTCAAGGGCGCCCTGGGTCGCGATGAAATCGACACTGCCACCAGCCTCGACCCGTTCGTGCAGGCCAACTGGCTGCTCGGCGACTGGACCCTGCAAGCCGGCCTGCGCCACAGCACCATGACCATGGACGTGGATGACCACTTCCTCAGCGACGGCAATGACAGCGGCAACAAGACCTACCAGAAGAACACGCCGTCAGTCAGCGTCATGTATGCCTTCACCCCGGACCTGCATGGCTACGTCAGCGCAGGCAAGGGGTTTGAAACCCCGACCCAGGCCGAGTCGGCGTATTCCAGCACCGTCAACGGTTTCAACTTTGCGCTCAAGCCATCGGTCAGCAAACAATATGAAATCGGCTTGAAAGCGCGTGTCGGCCAGGACACACGCATCAACGCGGCGCTGTTCCAGATCACCACCGAGGACGAGTTGGTGGTGCAACAGTCCTTCGGCGGTCGTACCACCTACCAGAATGCCGGCCGCACCCTGCGCCGGGGCTTCGAACTGGGCATCGAAAGCCGGCTCAGCGCACAGTGGGCCGCCAACCTCGCCTATACGCGCCTGCAAGCGACCTACGACAGTGACTTCGTCAGCGGCGGCGCGACCGCCGTCGATAAAGGCAACGACTTGCCGGGCGTGCCGCAGACCACCTTGTTTGCCGAGTTGAGCTGGAAGCCCCGGGACTGGGTCAGTACCGCCCTCGAAGGCCTGTACCGCAGCCAGGTCTATGTCGAAGACACCAACACGCAACGCGCCGCACCCGGCTACAGCGTGTTCAACTGGCGCGCCCGCTTCGAGCAGAAGGTCGAACACTGGACCTTCCACCAGACCCTGCGCCTGGACAACCTGCTCGACCGCCAATACGTCGGTTCGGTGATCGTCGGCGACGGTAATGGGCGCTACTACGAAGCCGCGCCGGGGCGCTCGTGGTATGCGGGGGCAGGCGCCGAATACCGCTTCTGATCAGTACCGCTCCAGCAGGCGTCGACTGGCGAAGCTGAAAGTCAGCACGATAAAGATCAACACACCAGTGGCCACCTGCTGCCAGTAGAAATTCCAGCCGATCAGCAGCAGGCCGTTGGCGATGACATTGATGAACAGCACGCCGAGCAGGGTACCGGGGATATTGGCTCGGCCTTGGCGGCTCAAGGTGGTGCCGATGAACACCGCACCAATCGCGTTGAGCAGAAATGCATTGCCGGACAATGGCACATAGGCGCTGACCGTCGAGCTGAGCAACACCCCCGCCACACCGCAGGCCAGCGCCGTCGCCAGCGCCACGACGGAGACGATCCGTCGCATCGACAACCCCGAGTAATACGCCAGCAAGGGCTGGGTGCCCTGGGCCAGCAGTTCGCGGCCCAGACGACCCCGCGCCAAAGTCAGGCCGTAGAACAGCGCCAGCCCCAGCACAATGAGCAAAGGCGTCAGCCCCGTCAGCTCGGGGGCCAGGCCCTGGGCGATGTAGATCGGCTGGCCACCGTCCGACAGCAATTGCTGGGCACTGGTACCGATAAACAACGTGCCCAAGGTGGCGAGAAACGGACTTATCCGCAGCCCGGCGATCAAACCGGCGTTGATCCCCCCCACCAGCAGCGCAGCAGCCAGTGCGCCCGAAGCAGCGAGCGCCCAGCCGTGCCCGGCATTGAGCAGCACCACGAAGCTGAAACTGGCGAAATCCAGCGCGGTGCCCACTGACAAGTCGATACCGCCAGCGGCCACGGCATAGGTCATGCCGATGGCGACAATCGCCAGCAGCACAAAGTTGTTCAGCACCAGGCTCTTCAGGTTGCCGCCACTCAGGAACCCCGGTGCCTGCACGGCAAATACCAGCACGATCAGCGCAAACACCAGCGGCAAGGTCAATGGCAACAGCGTGCGCAGCTTCATGATCGGGCTCCCCGGCTTAACGCACTGGAAGCCGCCACCACCAGCAGGATCAATACGCCCTGCACGCCGTTGACCCAGAAACTCGACACATTGAGCAGTTGAAAGCCGTTGATCAAAAAACCGATCAACAACGCCGCCAACAACGTGCCCGGAATACTCGCGATCAGCCGCCGGGAAAACACCACGCCGAGAAAAGCGATGGCCACCACCGACAACAGCATGTCCCCGGAGCCCGTTGTGCTGCCGCTGAAGAACGCCGCCGAACACAAGGCCGCCACCGCCGCGCAGACACCCGACAACGCGTAACTCGACAACACGTAGCCCGGCACGCGAATACCTGCCGCTTGCGCCGCCTGCGGGTATTCACCCACCGCATGCAGGCGCAAGCCGTAGGCGGAATGCTGGATCAGCAAGGTCAGCACACCGGCGCTGATCAGCAGCACCCAGGCCAGGGCCGGTACGCCCAGCCAGGTTCCGCCACTGAGCAGGTCCAGCAGCGGCGAGTCGGTGGACACCACGGTATTTTCCGTCAGCACCAGTTCCAGCCCGGCCACGACATTCATGCTTGCCAGGGTCGCCAGCAACGGCGGCAAGCGCAGCACCACCACGGCCAGGCCATTGACCAGGCCCACCGCCAGGCCACACCCCAGGGTCAATAACACGGTGAAACCCAGCTCCAGACCGCTGTTGTTGAGGCGACTGAACACCGCCGCGCACAAGCCCAGGTTGGCCGCCAATGACAAGTCCAGCCCGCCGGCCACCGCATTCGAGCCGCCGCCGATCATCACGCACGTCAGCCCGAACGCCAGTACACCGAGGATCGCTGATTGGCTGAACACATTGGCCAGGTTGCCCAGCGACAGAAAGTTCGGCGCCGCCAGCGCAAACCCCGCCAGGATCACCAGAAAAGCCCCCGCCGAACCCCGTCGCAACAGTGCCTCAAGCATGCTCGACCTCCTGCACGGGTGCAGCCGGTACTGACACGGCACCCGTGGCGCAGGCCAGCAACCGGTCGCTGTCGACCTCCCCCGCGCGGAACTCACCGGCAATCTCGCCGCGGTGCAACACCACGATTCGATCACTGATGCCGAGCAATTCCGGCAAGTCCGATGACAACACCAACACCGCCGCGCCCTCTTCGACCAAACGCCCGATCAATCGATAAATTTCCACTTTGGCGCCGACGTCCACGCCCACACACGGCTCATCCAACAGATACACCGCCGAGCGCCGACTCAGCCATTTACCCAGGGCGACTTTCTGCTGATTGCCGCCGCTGAGCTGGCTGACCGCCGCGTAGGGCCCAGGCGCCTTGATGGCCAGCTCGTCGATCAAGCGCAGGCTTTCTGCGTGCTCCTTGCGGCGGCTCAATACGCCACCGCGACTGAACCGCGCGAGCCCTGCCAGCGTGAGGTTTTCCAGCACCGACAACACCGGAGAAATCCCTTGGCTGCGACGCTCTTCCGGCACCAGGGCAATGCCGGCCGCGATCGCCTGGCCGGGCGAACGCAGGCGCACCAACCGCCCATCGAGCTGAATGCTGCCGCTGTCGGCGTGCACTACGCCAAACAACGTCTTGAACAACGCCTTGGCCCCCGAACCCACCAGCCCTGTCACGCCAACGATTTCACCGCGGCGCACCTCAAGGTCAATCTGCCGGTAGCGCCGCGCCAGGCTCAGCCCGCGTACCTGCAACAACGGTTCGCCCAACTCGACTCTGGCCTTGGGGTACATCTCTTGCACTTCACGGTTGACCATCAGCCGCGCAATTTCTGCGCTGGACGTCTGCCGAGGCGCCACCACCGCCACATCCCGGCCATTGCGCAGCACCGTGACTTCATCGCACAGGCTTTCGATCTCTTGCAGGTAATGGGAGATGTAGAGAATCGACAGCCCTTGCTCGCGCAATCGTTTGACAATGCGCAACAACTGGTCGACTTCACGCTTGACCAGCGCCACGCTGGGTTCGTCGAACACCAGGATTTTCGGCTGGCGAATCAGCGCCCGGGTGATTTGCAGCACCTGGCGTTCGGCACTGTTCAACTCGTCCACCAAGGCGCCGGCAGGCAACTTCAGATCAAAATATTCCACCAGCAAGCGCTCTGCTTCACGCTGCTGTCGACGCCGGTCCACAAACGGCCCCCAGCGCAGTTCATGCCCGAAAAACAGCGCCTCGCCCACGGTAAAACTTGCGGGCAACAACCGTTCCTGATGGATGAACTGCACGCCCAGCGCGTCTACCTGGCGCGGTGACAACGTTGCATACGACTGCCCGTCGATACTCACCTGCCCTGCGTCTGCCTTGTGGATACCCGCCAGGATCTTGATCAGGGTCGACTTGCCTGCACCGTTCTCGCCTACCAGACCGTGGATGGTGCCGCGCTCGACCTTGAGGCTGGCATCGTCCAGCGCCAAGGTGGCACCAAAGCGTTTGTGCAGATTCTGCAGGTGCAGCGCCGTCATCAGTCACCCCGCAGTTGCTGGACCTGTGCCAGGTTGGCGGCGGTGGTCAGCAAGGTGGGGACATGGGTCTCCTTGGGCAAGTCCCGCTGACCGGCCAGGTAACGCGCCACGTTCTGCACGGCGGTCTTGCCGATCAGTGCCGGTTGCTGCGCCACCACGGCGCCGACCGGCGAATTCGCCTGCCCCAACAGCGCCAGCACTTCCGGGGTACCGTCGACGCCATAGGTCTTGATCTCGGTGCGCTTGGCATCGATCAACGCCTTGCTCGCGCCCAGTTGCGGAATATCCCAGGCCGACCAGATCGCCGACACGCTGCCCGCCGGGTATTTGTTGAGTAACGCCGACACTTGGGAGTAAGCGTCCTGCACGGTATTGGGGATGACGTCGCGCAGCTCCGGCTGGATGATTTCCAGCTGCGGGTAATCCTTGAGCGCCAGCTTCAACTGGTCATAACGGATCGCGCACACGGGTACGCCGTAAAAGCCATTGAATACCAGGATCTTGCCCTTGCCGCCGGCATCCTTGATCAACTGATCGGCCAGCGCTTTGCCAGTGGCGACGTTATCCGAGGTGGTGTTGTTGAGGCTGTATTGCGACGGCGCATCGATGGTGAACAACGGGATGCCGGCCTTGCTGATGCGCTTGAGCCAGGGGTCGATCACGCTAAGGGTGCCCAGGGTCTGGATCACCGCGTCGGGTTTCTGGGTGACCACGGTTTGCAACTGAGTCACCAGATTCTTGTCATTGCGCCCGGCATCGAGGGTGATGGGCGTGCCGCCCAAGCGCTTGATCTCATCGACCTGCGCCTGGAACGCCTTGATATCGAAGTAGTGACTGGTACCCGTCATGCTCACGGCGATGCGCTTGCCAGCCAGGGACGGCACGGCATCATCACCCTCTGCGGCGAGAGCTGCGCCGCTCAGCAAAAGGGCAGTGCCGAGGCAGATCAAACGGGAAAACGAGGAAAGGCGGGAAGGCATACAGGGCTCCTGAGCCACCGGTGAAAGGGTTCACCCGATGGCATTGCAGAGCCCGTGCCAGGATTTTTATCGTGTTAAATCAGCAGGATAAAAAGAGTGAATGAACATTGACTGTCATTCCTGAGCACAACTGCCCGATCAGTGTTGCCCACGCAACACTTGCCACTGCTAATTCACATCCCAGGTTTCACAGGGCTTATACATTGCGACTAAATCGCCTGCGTTGACACTCAAAAATCGCAAGCATAGGATCGGGCACAAATGGACTGGGGGATCCCGGTCGGCGCTATAGCCTCGGTGAGTTTCATCGGGGCTTTTCGCTTTCTGCAGCGGGGAAAACCTTCAACCCCCAATTTTCAAAACCCTCGCCGACCCTGCTTCGCCCTCCACTGCAGTAGAACTTGCGTTTGAGTACATCAAAGGCACGGTTTTCCTGGCCCCGCCGTAGAACGCTCATACCTATGGGTCTCGCGACGAGATCTGCAAGTTGCAGCCCCGTGGAGTTGACCTGCTTGGTCGCGAACACGATATCGAGCGGCAGGCAATGACCCAAGCGATTGGCTCCGGCGCACATCCGACGAAACTCCAACTCAAGCTCGTTATCTTCTTTACGTCCTCGGCGCTCGAAAATCACATGAGTCAGTGCGTTCTGCTGATTTTTCTCTTGGAGAAACTCGTGAAGGGTCTCAAGGCAAAACCCCAGCGCCAGATGGTAGGGGTTATGGACTGGGCCTTGCTGCTCCCGAAGAGCGGCCTTATCAATCACGCAACTGATCAGAACGAAATTGCTCGACTCAATGATGCTGGTCAGTTCTTCGAGGAAAGCATGTTTGTGCTGGCGAGAAACGAAAACGTTTGAGAAGGCCCCCTTTTCCTTGCGAATTTCCAGCTCATGCAGGCCAACAAGATCATGGCCCATATGATTGAACTTAAACTTTTGAAGGGCAGGGATGACCTTCTCGCAGTAATGCCGCTTATGGAAAACACAGAAGGCCAAAACAAACATGGGATAGTGGGCATCCAACGTCTGCATTCCATGATCACCACTTTCATCCACGTACACGACGAAGTCGCTGACCCCCCCTTTGGGTGGCTTCACTGCAATATCGTCTGCAACGCGCTCAGCCTCAGTCTCACTTTCAAACAGGATGAACTGAGAGAAGGTTAATTTTTCATCTGCCATGGGATGCCCAATCCTGTTGTTTGCGTGTTCTCCGAGTCACGCATCAACATTCATATTGCCCTGCGGCCTTGCTACAGAGGGCCACCAGACTGACTTTCTTTAGGCAGCCGCTGATCGATCAGTTGGTACAACGCGCTGCTCTCAGGCCAGTTGCGCATGAACCGCGCGCGGTCCTTGGCGTACGCCGGGGCGAAGCTGGCGTCGGAGCTGTGCTGACACATGGCATCCAGGTCGATCAGCGACCAGCGATCCGTATCCCAGAACAGGTTGTGGCCTTTGAAATCACCATGGCTGATGCGCTCGCGGATCAGTTCGGCGAAGAGGTGATCCAGGGCCAGCAGTTCGTTTTCCGGCGCATCACCGCTTTCGACGTAGGGCGCGAAACGCTCGATGATGTCCGGGCCCGTGATGAGTTCGGTCACCAGGTAGGCACGGCTGCGCAGCCAGAAAAAGCGCTTCTCCAGCACCGCCAGCGGCTTGGGCGTGGCGATGCCGAGAAACGCCAGGCGATTGCCTTCGCGCCAGGAATGCCAGGCCCGGCTCGGGCGCCAGAAGCGCTTGAGCCAATGTACGAAACCCTTGATGTTGTAGCGTTTGATCACCAAGGCACGCCCTGCTACCTCGGCCTTGGCCACCGTCGCGGCGCCGCCGGTCTTGAAGAGATGACCCTGATCGAGCAACACATCGGCCTGCTCGAGCACCGGCAGCATCGCGGCTTCTTCCTCGCGACGGATAGCACGCAAGGCAAACGGCCCGCGCAGCACGCTGAACAGCGTGCACTCGCGGCCAACCTTGCTCAGAAAGTCCTTCAGGCGCCAGGCACTCACCTTGCGCACCTGCTTTTCCAGGGCCTCCAGCGGCAAGGCATGTTCGCCGTTGGCCAGCAGGTAATACACCAGCAACTCTTCGGTAAACGGTTCGAGGTTCTTCGGCAACTGGGCGAAAAACACCCCGAGGTTTTCCAGCACACGGTTGCGCGACAGCGGCTTGCCGGCTTCTTCGACTCGAATCCCCGCGCCATCGATCAAATACAGCTTGCCGTCCTGGCGCAGCAGGTTGTCCAGGTGAAGGTCTTCCTGCCACAAGCCCTGGGTATGCATCCGGGCAATCGCGCCCAGCGCTTCGGCCAATACGGCCGTTTGCTCGTCAGCCAACGGCGGCAGGTGTTCAACGGCCTGCCAGGCATCGGCCAGGCTTTCGGCCCCCTCGATAAATTCGAACAACAGCCAACCGCCCTCGCCTTCCTGCAAGCCGTCGGCCAGCAGCAATGGCGTGGTCAGGCCCTGTTCGGCCAGCAGGCGCACGCCCGCTCGCTCACGCTGAAAATGCCGCGCGGCTTTATTGCCCACCAGCAGCTTGGCCAGCACCGGGCGACCGCGCCAGACCGCAGCGCCCACGTAGCGTTCGCCCGGCAACACGCGCAGCAGGTTCAACAGCTGCAACTGACCGGGGCCCGCCGCATCGGCAAGCTCCAGGGTCAAGGGCAAATGGGGGGTGCGACCGGCAGTTTTCAGCTCGGACAAACGCATCAACGGTTTTCCTTGTGGCTACGGCGGGCGTTCAGGCGCTGGTACCAGGTAGCTACCAGCGAGCTGTCCGCGGGCTGCTCCAGATAAGCGGCCAACAGTTGGCGCACCTGGGCATCCGACCATTGTGGCGCGCGACGCAACAACGGTTCCAAATCCTTGACCCGATCACGCCAGCCGAACAGCAGCGGGCGGGTTTTCTCCAGGTCGATCAACTGCGCGGCGTAACCGTCACCGCTGGCCTGCATGAAAATATGCTTGGGGTAGAAACAGCCATGCACTTGGCCCACGCTGTGCAGCCGACGCGCCAACTGGCCGCATGCCGACAGGATCGCCTGCTGCTGGGCATCACTCAGCTGCGACCACTGCTCCAACAAGGAGTCGAGGTCACTCCAGCCGTCCAGGGCACGGGTCAGCAGCATCGCGTGGCGCTCGCCATTGACCTTGCGCTCGCCGAAGAACGCCGCCTGCAACGCCGGGATACCCAGTTCGCGGTAGCGGCTGATATTGCGAAACTCGCGGGCGAAACTCGGCTCGCCAAAGGGCCGGTGCAGGGTGCGCGTCAGGTAGTTGCTCTGGCGCTTGAGGTAGTAGCCCTGACCTTCAAGCTCCAGGCGAAACACGCTGCTCCAGCCACCACGACTGGTGTTCGGCTCGTCCACCGCATCCAGTTGCTTGGCCCACAGAGCATCGAACGTAGCCAGGCCGTTGCGCTCCAGCAGAGCACGGTCATCGGCCGCCAGGAAGTCACTCATTCGCGTCCCTCGAAAAACTTCACCACATGGCGAATTCGCTGTTTGTCTGACGCCGTCAGGTGCGTGCGCTGGCGATATTGCATGTAGAAACGCAGGCGCTGGGTGGCCGACAAATGATACTTGGCGACCTTGTCCAGGCACGCCAGGTCCTTGGTAATGCGGTATTTGAGCCAGAAGCCGCGCCAGAAATCACCGTTGGGGCAATCGATCAGATACAGGGTCGACTGGTCGTCGATCAGCAGGTTGCGCCACTTCAGATCGTTATGGGTGAAGCGGTGCTCGTGCATGGTGCGGGTGTATTCGGCGAGCTGACGGCTGACCACATCGACCCACTTGGGGTCCTTGAGGCGGGCGTCATGGCGCTCGGCCAGGGCCGACAGGTCTTCGGTTTTAGGCAGTTCGCGGGTGATCATCGCCCCACGGTCGTAGGCCAGGCCCTTGCGTTCCAGCCCCCAGGCCACCACGTCGGCGGTGGGAATGCCCCATTTGGCGAAACGCTTGAGGTTCTGCCACTCGGACTTCACCCGAGGCTTGCCCAGGTAACGGCGCAGGCCCTTGCCGGCGCCGGTGTAACGCTTGACGTAGTAATTGACCCCGCCGCGCTGCACCCGGATTACTTCCGACAACGGGTCGCGGGTCAGGCGCTCGCCTTGCAGGGCGAACACGGCCTCGAGGCTTCCGAAATCATCCGCCAAGGCGGCATAGGCAGGTTCCAGGTTCCAACCCGCCATCAGATCGCATCTCCGTAGCGTTGCTTGCGTGCATACAGCTTGTCGGCCTTGCGTTGCAGCAGATTCAGGGAGGCCGATTGCTCGGCCAGAATCTGGCGCAGCGGCTGGCGGAAGTAGCCCTTGAGGAAGCGCAGCTTGTCGTGGCGGGTCAGGCCGATTTCCAGCGCCGAGTAGTACAGCGCGGAAAGGTCCTTGTCGCGCCAGCGCAGCGGCAGATGGGCACGCAACTGGGCACGGTGCAGGTCAATCACCGACAGCTTGATGCGGTTCGCGTCGATGGGCCGGGCGGTGTCCAGCAGGAAGTGGCACAGGTAGCAATCGCGATGGTTCACGCCGCCGCGATGCATCTCGCCTACCGTGTGGGCCAGCGCTGCCGTCAGCGCGTGACGCAAGGCCGGCGCAGGCCGCTCGGTGGCCCAATGGATTGTCAGGTCTTCGAGGCTGATGGTCGGTGCCAGCTCTTCGGTAATGATGAACGAATGCTGGTCCGCCGGGTTGCTGCCCTTCTCGCCAAAGGCCACGCCGGTCATGGTTGGCACACCGAGTTCCTGCAAGCGATGGATGGCAGCCCATTCCAGGCCGGCGCCCAACACCGGCAGCTTGGCGGTGATCAGGTTCTTGAAGATCTCGCCCCAGCCAATGCCCCGGTGGATCTTGACGAAATACGGGCGGCCATCCACCACGGTACGCAATGTGCGGCGCGCCGCCAGCTCACGAAACACTTCGCCTTGCAGCTTCTCGACCTCGGCGAAGGCGTCACGCCCGGCCCAGAGCGTCTTGAACGGTTCGGCAAGAATCAACTTCATCGGTTCGGCTCCGCCAGAATCACATCCGCAGCGTGCTGCGGCATGCTGTAGAGGTCGGCCGTCTCGGCGAAGGCCAACCCATTGCGGCCCCAGGCCGCGCGCTGTGCAGTGTCGGTGAGCATGTGCGTCAGGTATTGGTTGAGCTGGCTCTGTTCGAACGGCTCATCCAGCACCAACCCACTATCGGCCTCGGCGATGTAATGGGCATAACCACACACCGCAGAGACCAGCACCGGCAACCCGGCCACCAGGGCTTCGAGCAAGACGGTGCCGGTGTTCTCGTTGTACGCCGGGTGGATCAACAGATCGGCGCCCAGCAGGAAACGCGGGATATCGCTGCGCCCTTTGAGGAACTGCACGTTATCGCCCAATCCCAGGGTTGCACTTTGCAGCTGAAATACTTTGGGGTCGTCCTGACCGATTACAAACAGGCGCGTACGTTTTTTAAGCTCCGCAGGCAGCGCGGCCAAGGCCTTGAGGCTGCGGTCGACGCCCTTGGTCTTGAAGCCCGAGCCAATCTGCACCAGCAGCAGGTCATCGTCACCCAGATTGAATTCCTGGCGGAAACCTTCGCGGATTTCAGCCGCATTCGCCGGTGCACGACGATCCTGGGCAATGCCCGGCGGCAGCAGGTGGAAGCGCTCCAGCGGGGTGTCGTAGTGCTTGATGAACAAGGGCTGCTGCACTTCGGAAATCATCAGGACTTCGGTTTTGGCGTCCCGGGCGAACACCGCGCGCTCGTACTCGGCAAAGTGCTTGTAGCGACCAAAATAACGGTACAGCCCATGGCGCAGGTTTTGCGCCTTGTCTTCGAAGCAGCCGTCGGCGGCGTAGTACACGTCCAGGCCGGGCATTTTGTTGAAGCCGATCAGGCGGTCCACCGGGCGTTTGGCCAGGTCGCCTTCCATCCACGCGCTGAGTTTTTCGTTGCGTCGATGGTTGAAGAACGCCTTGACCGGTGCCACCAGCACTTCGAAACCAGGCGGAATGTCACCCTCCCAAATCAGCGTGTACACACGAATCTGGTGGCCGCGCTGCTGGCACTCCAGGGCGATGCGCATGAAGTCGCGCTGCAGGCCACCGAAGGGGAAATATTTGTACAGCACAAAAGCCAGTTGCATCAGTGCAGCTCCTCAGCCAATAACAACGTGCTCAGTCGGCTTGCCACACGCTCAGGGTTCAGACGCGTGAAGCACAGGGGCGACTCGCGCTTGATGTCGAACCGACGCAAGTCGTCGGCCGTCGGTTGATAGGTACAGGTTTTTTGCAGGCACGGCGCACAGGGAAAATCGCTGCCCAGGTGAATCTGGCCCTTGCCGTAGGCACCGGTAAGGCCCGGGTTGGTGGGGCCGAACAGGGAAATGGTCGGCACATCCAGCGCGGCCGCCAAGTGACCGAGGCCGGTGTCCACCGCCACGCAGGCGCGAGCGCCGGCCAGCACGCGGGCGACGCCGGCCAGGTTCAATTTGGGCAGCACTTCGGCATTGGGCAGGCCGCGCGCCAGGCGTTCGGCGCGGGCCTTTTCGTCGGCATTGCCCCAGGGCAGTTTCACGTCGACGCCCAAGCGTTCCATACGCTCGGCCAGCTCGCGCCAGTAGGCTTCGGGCCAGTGCTTGGTGTCCCAGGTGGTGCCGTGCAACAGCAGGACAAAGGGTTTCTTCGGCGGCAGCCCCGGCAGCTTGTCAACGCTCAAGCCATAGTCGCCCAAGGCCTTGGGCAGGTCATAACCCAGGGCCACGGCGAACAGTTGGCGCAGACGCTCCACCGCATGTTGCCCACGGGCCACGGCCAGGCGGCGCGAGTAGAAGCGCGCGGCGATGGGTTCGCGGGCAGAGTTTTTGTCGAAACCCGCCACCGGGGCCCGTACGTAGCGGGTCAGCCAGGCGCTTTTCAGCAGGCCCTGGGCATCGATCACCAGGTCGTACTTGGTCGACTGGATGCGCTGCTTGAAACGCCGCCATTCGCCGCTCTTGAGGGTCTGCCAGATATTCTTGCGCCAGCGGCGGATCGCCACCGGGATCACCTTGTCCACCGCCGGGTGCCAGGTGGGGATCTCGGCAAAGCCTTCTTCCACCACCCAGTCGAATTGAATACCGGGAATCGCCCGCGCGGCGTCGGTGAGGGCCGGCAAGGCATGGATCACGTCGCCCAGGGATGAGGTCTTGATTACCAGAACCCGCAACTTAACGGACCTCGACCACGGAGCCCTGCAACCGTTGCAAGGCATCGTTCACCGGTTGCGGCAGCATCTGGCGCAGGCAGTTGTAGTGACCGAAACGGCAAGTGCGCTCGAAGCACGGGCTGCAATCCAGCCCCAGGCGCACCACTTCGACCTTGTCGGCCAACGGCGGGGTGAACCCCGGCGAAGTGGAGCCGTACACCGCCACCAGCGGACGGTTCAGGGCGGCGGCCACGTGCATCAGGCCGGAGTCGTTGGACACCACCGAATCGGCGCAGGACAGCAAGTCGATGGCCTCGGCCAGGGACGTATCGCCGCTGAGGTTCACCGCCTCCTCGCGCAGGCCCGGGATCAGGCGCTGACGGATGTCTTCGCCCACCGAATGGTCGTTTTTCGAGCCGAACAGCCACACCTGCCAACCTTCGCGGATCTTGGTTTCGGCAACCTTGGCGTAGTGCTCCGAGGGCCAGCGCTTGGACTCGCCAAACTCGGCGCCAGGGCACAGCGCCAGCACCGGACGATCCAGGGTCAGGCCGAACTTGGCCAGGGCCGCGTCACGGGTCACCGGGTCGATCTGCAAGCTGGGACGCGGGTAAGGCGTGGGCAGTTCGGCGCCCGGCTCGTAGGCCAGGGCCATGAAGCGCTCGATCATCAAGGGGTAGCGCGCTTTGTCCAGGGTGCGCACGTCGTTGAGCAGGATGTAGCGGAACTCGCCGCGCCAGCCGGTGCGTTTGGGGATGCCGGCAAAATACGGCACCAGCGCGGATTTGAGCGAGTTGGGCAGCAGGATCGCCTGGTCGTACTGGCCGGCCAGGGACTTGCCGATACCACGACGGGTCGCCAGTTCGAGCGCGCCATGGCCGAGCGGAAAGCTCAAGGCCTTGCGGACTTCGGGCATGCGCTCAAGGATCGGCCGGCTCCACTCGGGGGCGAGCACGTCGATCTGGCAGTCCGGATGACGCTGGCGCAGGCACTGGAACAGTGTCTGTGCCATCACCATGTCACCGACCCAACTGGGCCCAACGATCAGAATATTCATGTAGTTTCCACAAACGATGCGGGGAGGCTTATGCCTCCCCGCCTCGATAATTACTGTAGGTCGCGGTGGGCCAGGGAACTGCTTTGTTTGGAACCAGACTTAATCTGGGAGCGGGCTTTTGTGGGAGCTGGCTTGCCTGCGATGGCATCACCTCGGTGCAACTGATACACCGAGGCGCCTGCATCGCGGGCAAGCCCGGCTCCCACAAAAGCCAACCTCAACATAAGCCAGGCCCACATTTAATCGAGTTTCAGCTTAACCCCAGTTCTTTCCAGATTCGCATCACCTGGCGCCGTTCATCGGCAAACTGGTCCCCGGGCACCGTACCGGCTTCGTTTTGCAAGGCCTGGCGGTGGGCGGCGGAACGGTAGGCCTTGTACACCTCACGCAGCAGGTGGGCATCGGCGGCGGACATCAGCCCGACCTGCTCCAGGCCCTCCAGGATGCGGATATTGTCGGTGTAGCGCAGCAACGAAGGATGTTGCGCAGACCACGCCAAAGCCGCGTATTGCACCATAAATTCAATATCGACGATACCTCCGGCGTCCTGCTTGAGGTCGAACGCCGCCGCGGGCTCGAAGGCATTGGCGCCGGTACCCGCCGCCGTGGCCTTGGTGCCCAGGTTGTCGCGCATCTTGGCGCGCATCTCGCTGACCTCCTGGCGCAGCTTCTCCAGGTCCCGCTGCTGCCCCAGCACATTGGCCCGCACCTGCTCGAACGCCTGGCCCACATCCTGACTGCCCACCAACACCCGCGCACGAATCAAGGCCTGATGCTCCCAGGTCCAGGCTTCATTTTGTTGATAGCGGTCGAACGCACCCAATGAACTCACCAACAAGCCCGACGCCCCGGAAGGCCGCAGGCGCATATCCACCTCGTACAACTGGCCGGAGTTGGTCTGGGTGGTCAGCAGATGGATGATCCGCTGGCCCAGACGCGTGAAGAACTGCGCCCCGTCGATCGGCTTGGCCCCGTCGGTTTCCGCCTGGGGGTCGCCGTCATGGATAAACACCAGGTCCAGGTCGGAACCATGCCCCAGTTCGATCCCGCCGACTTTCCCATAACCGACAATGATGAACCCGGGATCGCACAGGGTGCCGTCCAGGCGCTGCGGCGAACCGTGGCGCGCCACGGTCTGGCGCCAGGCCAGGGCCAGCACTTGTTCGAGGATGGCTTCGGCAAGCCAGGTGAGGTAGTCGCTGACCTTCATCAACGGCAGGCTGCCGGCGATTTCCGACGCGGCCACCCGCAGACGGTGAGCCAGTTTGAAGTGACGCAGGGCTTCCATCTGCTGCTCAAGGTCGTCCTCGGGGATGCGCGTGAGGCGCTCGCGCAGCTCGGCAGCCAGTTCCGGCGCCAGCGGAGGCTTGAACAGGCGGCCTTCGTTGAGCAATTCGTCCAGCAACAGCGGGAAACGGGTGATCTGCTCGGCAATCCACGGGCTGGCGGCGCACAAGGTCAGCAGGCGGCGCAGGGCGTCGGGGTTTTCCGTGAGCAGCACCAGGTAGGCGGAACGGCGCGCCACGGCTTCGACCAGCGGCAACACACGCTCCAGCACCAGGTCCGGGTTGGCATGTTCGACGGCCTGGGCGAGCAGGCGCGGGATAAACGCATCCAGCCGCTCACGCCCCAGGCGTTGCATGGCGCGCAGTTGCGGGCTGCTGCGCAGGCTGCCGAGCGCCTTGAGTGCCTTGGGCGCATCGGTAAAACCGCCTTCGGCCAATTGTCGGCAGGCGGCCTCTTCATCTTGGGATTCTTCCCACAAAGGCAACCACTCTCCGCCCACGACCAACTCGCTTTCTTCGCCCTCTTCTTCGTCAGGATCGGCGATCACCTGGCGGAAATGCCAGTCTACCCGGCCCCGCCAGTACATCAGGCGCTCATGAAACGCGGCCCAGTCTGCAAAGCCGAGCATAAAGGCAATACGCGCCTGATCTTCAGGGCTGTCGGGAAGCATCTGGGTCTGGCGGTCGGCGATGGCCTGGATCGCATGTTCGGTGTAGCGCAGAAACTCGTAGCCTTCACGCAGCTCGGCGATCACCGCCGGCGGCAGGTAGCCCTGGCCCTCCAGGGTGCCGAGCACCTTGAGCAAAGGCCGTTGCTGCAGGCTCAAGTCGCGGCCACCGTGAATCAGTTGGAACGCCTGGGCGATGAACTCCACTTCACGAATGCCGCCCGCGCCCAACTTGATGTTGTCGGCCATGCCCTTGCGCCGCACTTCCTGCTGGATCAGTTGCTTCATCGTGCGCAACGCTTCGATGGCGGAAAAATCCAGGTAACGCCGATAAACGAAGGGCCGCAGCATCTCCAGCAGCTGCGCACCGGCCACCTGGTCGCCAGCGACCACGCGCGCCTTGATCATCGCGTAGCGTTCCCAGTCGCGGCCCTGGTCCTGGTAATACTGTTCCAGCGCGTTGAAGCTGAGCACCAGCGCGCCCGACGAGCCGTAAGGACGCAGGCGCATGTCGACGCGGAATACAAAGCCGTCGACGGTCATGGGGTCGAGGGCCTTGATCAGTTTTTGCCCCACGCGGATAAAGAACTCCTGGTTATCCAGCGGGCGCTTCACGCCGACCGTCTCGCCGCCTTCGGGGTAGGCGAAGATCAAGTCGATATCCGACGACAGGTTGAGTTCCACCGCACCCAGCTTGCCCATGCCGAGGATGACCATGTGCTGCGGCTCGCCGCTGCGCCGCCCGGTGGGCGTACCGAACTGCACGCAATGGCGCTGGTACAGCCATTGATAGGCCTGGTCGATACTGGCGTCGGCCATGTCGGAGAGGTCGCGGCACGTTTGCACCAGGTCGGCCTGGCGCGTCAGGTCGCGCCAGATGATGCGCACTTGCTGGCGCGTGCGCTGGCGACGCAATACCCGGCCCAACGCCTCTTCGGTGTCGACCTGCTGCACAGCGCCCGCGAACTGGCCACACAACTCGCCCGGTGCATAACTGCGGTCCAGTTCGCCCCAGGCCACCAGCTCCAGCAACATCAAAGGGTCACGAACACTCTGTTCAATGACGAAATCACTGGCCGCGCAAACGCGGGCAAAGTCGCGCCACCGTTGCGGCGTCCACGCAGAAAGTCCATGATCGTCGCCCAGCGCGGCCACGGCGTCACGAAATGACTGCTCGGCCCGGCTGACGAAAGGCAGGAGAATGGCCGGTATTTCAGCCAGTGTTGGAAGGCTCATGGTCTATCCTTGATCGGCGCATAAATGGCTCGTTGCCGTGAAGGCAGAGACCACGCTTGGTGAAGGACTGTCGAACAAAAGTTAGAAATAGCTGAAAATTCATTAATTTTGGCAGGCAACATTAAACTTCTACCTTTTCTTGTTCGCAAAAGATCAACAATAACGATTATGCTCACCAGCCAGACCGAGCCATACGCTCAGTCTTGTGTAGTTTTACTACTCGTATATACATTCGAAAGGCTGAAATGGCCGACGATTTGTAGTAAAACTACAGGACGCCGAAGCAACCTTCGGCCATCCAAGAATTCATGTCGTCTGCCCACAAGGCCAGTCGCAAACTTCAGGCAACCGATTCTGGTAGCCTTTCCGCCCTGGAGCAAGCCATGCAAGACCTCGATCCCGTCGAAACCCAGGAATGGCTGGACGCCCTGGAATCGGTTCTCGACAAAGAAGGCGAAGACCGTGCTCACTACCTGATGACCCGTATGGGCGAACTTGCGACCCGCAGCGGCTCGCAACTGCCATACGCCATCACTACGCCATACCGCAACACCATCCCCGTTACCCACGAAGCACGCATGCCTGGCGACCTGTTCATGGAACGCCGCATTCGCTCGCTGGTACGCTGGAACGCCATGGCGATGGTAATGCGCACGAACTTGAAAGATTCTGACCTGGGCGGTCACATCTCCAGCTTCGCTTCCAGCGCAACCCTGTATGACATCGGCTTCAACTACTTCTTCCAGGCCCCGACCGACGAACACGGCGGCGACCTGATCTACTTCCAGGGCCACACCTCTCCAGGCGTCTACGCCCGTGCGTTCATGGAAGGCCGCATCACCGAAGAACACATGAACAACTTCCGCCAGGAAGTGGACGGTAACGGCCTGTCGTCGTACCCGCACCCTTGGCTGATGCCTGACTTCTGGCAGTTCCCGACTGTATCCATGGGCCTGGGCCCGATCCAGGCGATCTACCAGGCTCGCTTCATGAAGTACCTGGAAGCCCGTGGCTTCATCCCTGAAGGCAAGCAGAAGGTCTGGTGCTTCCTGGGCGACGGCGAGTGTGACGAGCCGGAATCCCTGGGCGCCATCTCCCTGGCTGGCCGCGAGAAACTGGACAACCTGATCTTCGTCATCAACTGCAACCTGCAGCGCCTCGACGGCCCGGTTCGCGGCAACGGCAAAATCATCCAGGAACTCGAAGGCGTGTTCCGCGGTGCACAGTGGAACGTGACCAAAGTCATCTGGGGCCGTTTCTGGGACCCACTGCTGGCCAAGGACGTCGACGGCATCCTGCAACGTCGCATGGACGAAGTCATCGACGGCGAGTACCAGAACTACAAGGCCAAAGACGGCGCGTTCGTGCGTGAACACTTCTTCAACACGCCTGAACTCAAGGCGATGGTTGCCGACCTGTCCGACGACGAGATCTGGAAACTCAACCGTGGCGGCCACGACCCGTACAAGGTCTACGCGGCGTACCACGAAGCGGTCAACCACAAGGAACAACCGACCGTCATCCTGGCCAAGACCATCAAAGGTTATGGCACCGGTGCCGGCGAAGCGAAGAACACTGCGCACAACACCAAGAAAGTCGATGTCGACAGCCTGAAGTTGTTCCGCGACCGCTTCGACATCCCGGTCAAGGACGAAGAGCTGGAGAACCTGCCGTTCTTCAAGCCGGAAGCGAACAGCGCCGAAGCCCGTTACCTGGCCGAGCGCCGCGCCGCACTGGGTGGTTTCGTGCCACAGCGTCGCGCCAACAGCTTCAGCGTACCGACTCCGTCGCTGGATACCCTCAAGGCAATCCTGGACGGCTCGGGCGACCGTGAAATCTCCACCACCATGGCTTTCGTGCGCATCCTGGCGCAACTGGTCAAGGACAAGGAAATCGGCCCGCGCATCGTTCCGATCATCCCGGACGAAGCCCGTACCTTCGGTATGGAAGGCATGTTCCGTCAGTTGGGCATCTACTCCTCCGTCGGCCAGCTCTACGAGCCAGTCGATAAAGACCAGGTGATGTTCTACAAGGAAGACAAGAAGGGCCAGATCCTCGAAGAAGGCATCAACGAAGCGGGCGCCATGAGTTCCTTCATCGCTGCCGGTACTTCGTACTCCAGCCACAACCAGCCGATGCTGCCGTTCTACATCTTCTATTCGATGTTCGGCTTCCAGCGCATTGGCGACCTGGCCTGGGCCGCAGGCGACAGCCGTACCCGTGGCTTCCTGATCGGTGGTACCGCCGGCCGCACCACGCTGAACGGCGAAGGCCTGCAGCACGAAGATGGTCACAGCCACATCCTGGCCGCCACCATCCCGAACTGCCGCACCTATGATCCAACCTACGGCTACGAGCTGGCGGTGATCATCCAGGACGGCATGAAGAAGATGACCGAAGAGCAGCAGGACGTTTTCTACTACATCACCGTGATGAACGAGTCCTACCAGCAGCCTGCCATGCCGGCTGGCGTGGAAGAAGGCATCATCAAGGGCATGTACCTGCTCGAAGAAGACACCAAGGAAGCAGCGCACCACGTACAGCTGATGGGCTCCGGCACCATCCTGCGCGAAGTGCGTGAAGCGGCGAAGATCCTGCGCGAAGAGTTCAACGTGGGCGCTGACGTTTGGAGCGTGACCAGCTTCAACGAACTGCGTCGCGATGGTCTGGCCGTAGAGCGTCACAACCGCCTGCACCCTGGCCAGAAGCCACAGCGCACCTTCGTCGAAGAGAGCCTGAGCGGCCGCAAAGGCCCGGTGATCGCCTCTACCGACTACATGAAGCTGTTCGCTGAACAAATTCGTCAGTGGGTTCCGTCCAAGGAATTCAAAGTGCTGGGCACAGACGGTTTCGGCCGCAGTGACAGCCGCAAGAAGCTGCGTCACTTCTTCGAAGTCGACCGCCACTTCGTGGTGCTGGCAGCCCTGGAAGCCTTGGCTGACCGTGGTGAAATCGAGCCCAAGGTGGTAGCGGACGCTATCGTCAAGTTCGGTATCAACCCGGAAAAACGCAACCCACTGGACTGCTGAGGAGACTTTTTGTGAGCGAACTCATTCGCGTACCTGACATCGGCAGCGGTGAAGGTGAAGTAATCGAACTGTTTGTGAAGGTCGGCGACACCGTTGAAGCCGACCAGAGCATCCTGACCCTGGAGTCCGACAAGGCCTCCATGGAAATCCCGGCGCCTAAAGCCGGTGTGGTCAAGAGCCTGAAAGTGAAGCTGGGCGACCGCCTGAAAGAAGGCGACGAACTGCTGGAACTGGAAATCGAAGGTGCCGCTGCCGCGGCCCCTGCGCCAGCGGCTGCTCCAGCTGCCGCTGCGGCTCCTGCGCCGGCTGAAAAGCCTGCCGCTGCCGAGGCCCCGGCTGCCCCGGCTGCTGCTCCGGCCGCAGCCTCTGTTCAGGACATCCACGTCCCGGACATCGGTTCCTCGGGCAAGGCCAAGATCATCGAGCTGCTGGTCAAGGTCGGCGACACCGTCGAAGCCGACCAGTCGCTGATCACCCTGGAGTCCGACAAGGCTTCCATGGAAATCCCTTCGCCGGCTGCCGGTGTGGTGGAAAGCATCGCGGTCAAGCTGGAAGACGAAGTCGGCACTGGCGACTTCATCCTCAAGCTGAAAGTACAAGGCGCCGCACCGGCCGCCGCTCCTGCTCCAGCCGCCGCTCCAGCGGCCAAGGCTGAAGCTGCGCCGGCTGCCGCTGCCGCACCTGCTCCAGCTGCAAAAGCCGAGGCCGCACCGGCCCCTGCCGCCGCACCGGCGCCAAGCGGTGCCAAGGTTCACGCAGGTCCTGCGGTACGTCAGCTGGCCCGTGAATTCGGTGTCGAGCTGAGCGCAGTCGCCGCCAGTGGCCCCCATGGCCGCGTGCTGAAAGAAGACGTGCAGGCTTACGTCAAAGCCATGATGCAGAAAGCCAAGGAAGCGCCTGCCGCTGGCGGCGCGACCGGTGGCTCGGGCATCCCGCCGATCCGCACCGTGGACTTCAGCCGCTTCGGCGAAGTCGAAGAAGTGCCGATGACCCGCCTGATGCAAATCGGCGCGGCCGGCCTGCACGCCAGTTGGCTGAACATCCCGCACGTGACTCAGTTCGACCAGGCCGACATCACCGACCTGGAAGCTTTCCGCGTTGCGCAGAAAGCCGCCGCCGAGAAGGCTGGCGTGAAACTGACCGTGCTGCCACTGCTGCTCAAGGCCTGCGCGCACCTGCTCAAGGAACTGCCGGACTTCAACAGTTCGCTGGCACCAAGCGGCAAGGCGATCATCCGCAAGAAGTACGTGCACATCGGTTTTGCGGTCGACACCCCGGATGGCCTGCTGGTACCGGTCATCAAGAACGTCGACCAGAAGAGCCTGCTGCAACTCGCCGGCGAAGCCGCTGCGCTGGCCGCCAAGGCCCGCGACAAGAAGCTCACTCCGGACGACATGCAGGGTGCGTGCTTCACCATCTCCAGCCTGGGTCACATTGGCGGTACCGGCTTCACGCCGATCGTCAACGCGCCGGAAGTGGCGATCCTGGGTGTGTCCAAGGCCACCATCCAGCCGGTATGGGACGGTAAAGCGTTCCAGCCGAAGCTGATGCTGCCACTGTCGCTGTCCTACGATCACCGTGTGATCAACGGCGCCGCCGCTGCACGTTTCACGCAGCGCCTGAGCCAACTGCTCAACGACATCCGCACCATCCTGCTGTAAGCCACAACAGGCCTCCCCTTCACCGGGGAGGCCTGGTTGCACCGATTTCCGAGCGCCACGCTCGTACCTCAACCCCGCCACTTGGCGGGGCTTTTTTTGGGATTTTTGCGCAAGAAGCTGGACAACAAAAACCGGGTTGTACACCTTCCATCAGCCCAATTGCAGAAATCCCCCACGCGGCCGATAACAGCCTTATAGCACTTAGCCTTCATCCTCTCTTGTCAGCCCGCGCCGCATGATGCAACCTTGCCGCAGGCAACAGAAAAGAGGGCGTGAGCCCGGCGCCGTGCGCGTAATTTCAAGTGAGTTTCCCCCATGAAAAGCCAACCCGATGTCGCCCGAATGGCGGCCGAGGTAGTGACGCAGTTACCGGTGCCTTCGCGCCTCGGTATGCTGCGTTTCGAGCGGCTTAATGAGGCAAGCTGGGCCCTCCTGTACCTCGACCCCAATTGCGAGCGCCAATTCGGCCTGCCGGCGGTTGAGCTGTGCGCCCTGATCGGCACCCCCTACGCCAGCCTGATGGAACCCCAGGCGCGCTATCAACTGCATGACGCGATCCAGCAGCAACTGGCCCAGAGCCCCCATTACCTGGTGCGCTACACCTTGCACACCAACGATGGCCCCCTGAGCCTGCTGGAAATGGGTGAAGCCTACAAACAACACAACCGCCATCTGCTGCGCGGCTACCTGATGGTCGTGGATGGCCTGTTCAGCGAAACGCCTTCCGCGGGCCCGACGGCTGACCTGGAGAACCAGAACAGCCGCTTGCAGATCGCCCTGGAGCTCAATCAGCGCGCACAACAGGAGCAGTTGCAGCACCTGGAACGGGTACGCGCCCAGCAAGAGCTGATCCTGCTGCTGGCTCGACAACGCTACACCACGTCCAACTCACTGCAGGAAGCGGCAGAGCTGATCACCCGCAGCGCCTGCGATATCTACCAGATCGACTGCGCCAGCCTGTGGAACCTTGAAGGCCAGCGCCTGGTGCCGATTTCCGCTTACCACCGCGCCGATCAGCAACATCACCTGCCCGAGCCGATCGACGCCAGTGGTTTTCCGGATTACCTCGAAGCCCTGCACACCAGCCGCGCCATCGACGCCACCAATGCCATGCGTGACCCGCGCACCCGGGAAATGGCCGAGAACCTGCGCGCCAAGGATGTCTACGCCATGCTCGACGCGAGCATCCGTGTGGACGGCCAGGTGGTCGGCGTGCTGTGCCTGGAACAGACCGGTAGCCCGCGCGCCTGGCAGACCGATGAAATTGCGTTTGCCGGCGAGCTGGCGGATCAGTTCGCGCAAGTGATCAACAACCATAACCGCCGCACCGCCACCAGCGCCCTGCACCTGTTCCAACGCGCCGTGGAACAAAGTGCCAACGCCTTCCTGCTGGTCAATTGCGACGGTGTGGTGGAGTACGTCAACCCCAGCTTTACCGCGATCACCCAATACAGCGCCGAAGAAGTCCACGGCCATCGCCTGGCACAATTGCCGGCGCTGGAGAATCTCAGCGAATTGCTGTTCGACGCGCCCTCGAGCCTGGCCAAGAGCAACAGCTGGCAGGGTGAATTCAAGAGCCGCCGCAAGAACCTGGAGCCCTACTGGGGCCAGCTGTCGATTTCCAAGGTGTATGGCGACAACCGCGAGTTGACCCACTACATCGGCATCTACGAAGACATTACCCAGACCAAACTCGCGCAACAGCGCATCGAACGCCTGGCTTACACCGACAACCTGACCAACCTGGGCAACCGCCCGGCGTTCATCCGTAACCTCGATGAACGCTTCGCCCGGGACAGCGACAGCCCGATCAGCCTGCTGCTGGTAGACATCGACAACTTCAAGCGCATCAACGACAGCCTCGGCCACCAGACCGGCGACAAGTTGCTGATCAGCCTGGCCCGGCGCCTGCGCAACAGCCTGAGTGCCGGCGGCAGCCTTGCACGCTTTGCCAGTAACGAATTCGCAGTGCTGCTGGACGACACCGATCTGGAAACCGGCCAGCAGATCGCCGGCCAATTGCTTGCCACCCTCGACAAACCGATGTTCGTCGACAACCAGTTGATCAGTGTGACCGGCTCCGTGGGCCTCGCCTGTGCGCCCTTGCATGGCCGCGATCCGCAGACCCTGATGCGTAACGCCGGCCTGGCCCTGCACAAAGCCAAGGCCAACGGCAAACACCAGGTACAGGTGTTTACCGAGGCGCTCAACGCCGAGGCCAGCTACAAACTGTTCGTGGAAAACAACCTGCGTCGTGCACTGACCCAGAACGAGCTGGACGTGTTCTACCAGCCCAAGCTGTGCCTGCGCAGCGGCCGCTTGCTGGGCATGGAGGCGCTGTTGCGCTGGAACCACCCGGAAAAAGGCATGATCCGCCCCGATCAGTTCATCAGCGTGGCGGAAGAGACCGGGCTGATTATCCCCATCGGCAAATGGATCGCGCGCCAAGCCTGCCGCATGAGCAAGCAACTGAGCGCCGCCGGCATGGGTAACTTGCAGGTGGCGATCAACCTGTCCCCCAAGCAGTTCTCCGACCCGGACCTGGTGGCATCGATCGCCGCCATCCTCAAGGAAGAACAGCTGCCGGCCAACCTGCTGGAGCTTGAGCTGACCGAAGGTCTGCTGCTGGAAGCCACCGAAGACACGCGCCTGCAACTGGACCAGCTGAAAAGCTTCGGCCTGACCCTGGCCATGGACGACTTCGGTACCGGTTACTCGTCGCTGAGCTACTTGAAAAAATTCCCCATCGACATCATTAAGATCGATCGCAGCTTCATCCACGAAATCCCGGATAACCAGGACGATATGGAAATCACCTCGGCAGTGATCGCCATGGCTCACAACCTCAAGCTCAAGGTGGTGGCCGAGGGCATCGAGACCGCCGAGCAATTGGCATTCCTGCGCCGGCACCGTTGCGATGTCGGTCAGGGCTACCTGTTCGACCGGCCGATTCCCGGTGCAGAGCTGCTGGCGTCGCTCAAACGCTACCCGCGCGGGCCAATCGCCTGACAGCGCTGTAACACTCGGGCACACTGGCTGTCTGATTTCTTACATTACTCACTCTGACTGAGAGGACTGATCATGGCCTTGCGCTCGGAAATTCTGGTGAACAAAAACGTGCTCCCTACTGCAGAACAAGCTTTGCCTGGCCGCGAAACCCCGATGGCGCTGCCAGAGACTCACTTCGTCAACGGCACGCCGCTGCTGGGCCCGTTCTTTGAAGACGTGGGTTTTGCGATTTTCGGCCTCGGCTGCTTCTGGGGCGCTGAACGCCGCTTCTGGCAGCGTGATGGCGTGGTCAGCACCGTGGTCGGCTACGCCGGCGGCTACACGCCGAACCCGACCTATGAAGAAGTCTGCTCGGGCCTGACCGGCCACAGTGAAGTGGTGCTGGTGGTGTATGACCAGGCCAAGCTGAAATACGAAGATCTTTTGAAAATGTTCTGGGAACTGCACAACCCGACCCAGGGCATGCGTCAGGGCAACGACATCGGCAGCCAGTACCGCTCGGTGATCTACGCCACCACGCCAGAGCAATTGGCGGCAGCGCAGGCCAGTGCCGAGGCGTATCAGGGTGAACTGACCAAAGCCGGCCTGGGCGTGATTACCACGGAAATCGAAGAAGCCCCGACGGTGTACTTCGCCGAGGCGTATCACCAGCAGTACCTGGCGAAAAACCCGCAAGGGTATTGCGGGATTGGCGGCACAGGCGTGACTTGCCCGATCTAGCGATCGGAGCTGCAAGCTGCAAGTTTCAAGCTACCAGTGGCGGGGCCTGCTTTTACTTGCAGCTAGCAGCTTGAAACTTATAGCTACTCAGCTATGAGCCAATCCATCTGCCACCCACCCTGGGTCTGGCCAAGTTTTTTGGACAGCCACGGCAGCAACTCACGCAGCTCCTCCTCCAAGCCCCACGGCGGGTTGGCAATCGCCAGGCCCGAGCCGGTCAGGGTGTTGGGGGTGTCCAGCGGGTGTACCAGCAACTCCACACGCAGCAGCTTTGGCGCACCAGTGCCGGCCAGGTCCTGGTAGAAGCGGCGCAACATGCGTTGGTCTTTCACCGGGTACCAGATCGCCGCAACGGTCTGGCGCATACGCCCCACGGCTTCCTTGAGGGATGCGGCACAGCGTTGCATCTCGTCGAGTTTTTCGAACGGCGGATCAATCAGCATCAACGCGCGTTTTTCCGGCACCGGCAGCAGGGCTCGCGGTACGTGCCAGCCCTCGCCCAGATGCACTTTGACCCGGCGATCGCCCTTCATGTTGTCCTTGAGCAGCACGCCGTCATCCGGGTGTTTCTCATTGAGCAGCACGCGATCCTGGGGGCGCGTCAGCCGACGCGCCAGTTCCGGCGAACCCGGGTAGTAGCGCAGCTGGCCATCCGGGTTCATCTCGTGCAGCACACGCATATAGTCAGCCGTCAGCGGCGGCAGCTCGCTCTCGCCCCACAGACGTGCGATGCCTTCCAGGTATTCACCGGTGCGGTTGGCCTGGTCACCCTGCAAGTCATACAGACCGATGCCGGCGTGGGTATCGAGGTAGGCGAACGGCTGCTCCTTGCGCGACATCAGGGCGATGAGGCGGGTCAAGGTCAGGTGTTTGAAGACATCGGCATGGTTGCCGGCGTGAAAGGCGTGACGATAATTCATGGTTGCTCCTGCGCAGGGGGCGAAGTTTACCTTCTACAGGGGCAAAGGTGCAGGGTTGCGTGTCGGGCCGATACCGTCGCCACAACCCGTGAGCTCAGGTCAGTTCCAGCGCCAGGTAATCGACCAGAGCATCATGGCTGACACCCGGGCTACGCGCGAAGTAGGTGATCTTGTGCTGCAACGTCTCAGGTTTGAACGCGGTGTACAAATCAGGACGTTGCTCTTCAAGCCATTGCAGCAGGTTATCGATCAGGGTTTGCGGTGACTGCTCCGAGAGATGTTTCAGCAAAGGTGCGGGAACCCGCCACCATGGGCTGGTTTTGGCCGCCGCCACCACGTCCGTCGCCACCGACAGCGATTGGCCATTGATCAGATAGCGCTGGAAAACCGGCAATATTTCAGCCCCACACTGCTGAAGGATCGGCAGAAACTGAGCGCCATCCCAAAAGCGCAAAAACACCTGTTGGCTAACCGGCAAATACACTTTGGTCAGGCTTTGCAGGTGCGCCACCACTGTTTCCAGCGGACTCGACGACACCGCCAGCCAGCCCCAATCCGTCGCCTCGGTTGTGGCTATCCAATCGAGAAAAGGACTGTCGGGGTCGATCGCCGCGACGTAGGGCATTACCTCAGCCCATTCGGCGTAGGCTGTGCCTGCCCAGATAGGTTTTGGCGACATGCCGACTGCCATTCTTTGCCAGATATCGACCGGTTTTGCATCGCTGGCATTACTGAGAATGACGAAGAGCCCCTCGGTCATCTCAAGCGGGCAATGGGCTAACCAAGTGGTTGGTAAAGATTCATTCAACATTAGAGACATCCCAGTCAAATCAAGATGCAAACAGTGATTCACTTTTCAAAATAACTGCAACTACTGGCAAAGCATCAATCATTGAATTTTCAAAAAAATCCACCTATCTAAACCAGTCAACATCCATCCACCCCACAACATCTCCAATGATAAGCAATAATAAAACACCGAGAAGAGAAGCCACTGAGCAAACACCCAGACCTCTCAGAACAACCTTGAGCTTCCTCGGAAACTCAGCATAGTCTTCAGCACTGAGAAGCCCCAACTTGATAGATTGATCGGGAAAGGCGAAAGCACCGATCACATCTCTTATGGCCCACGCTCTACTTATTGGGTCCCAACCAATGTATTCATCCTGACTTATAATCCGCCAACTACACTTTAAGTTTTTCCGTATTTTTTCGATCTTAAAGTAAGAAAGATACAAACCCCACACAGGAATAATAAAAAACAATGAACCACAGGAAAACAACAAGTATCGGTAGATAATTTCTATTTCTTTAAAGCACAAAGTCGAGGCAATTAAATCGAGCACGTCATAACCACTCACAAATCAATTTAAAACTTCATAAATTTTATCACCTAGTTTTTCGCCTCTATCGCCAGCCAGCGCACTTGCGCTTGCCGTTGCGGCACCAATGACTACAAGTCCGCAAATAAGCCCTCCGACACCGACAGTACCTGCACCAATAGCAACACAAACAAACTCTGCACTTGCGATGCCAGCAGCACCCCCCATCGCGGCGCCAACGACCTCCCCCGTGAACTTCCCATCTTCCGTAAATTTCACTTTTTTACACTCCGCAGCCGCTCCAACTCGACACGTTTCCTTCACCCTCAACGCCGAGGCCGACGCCCCCAACCCTATAAGGACGAGTATCTGCCCCGGCCTGGCGTATTGTGTGAGCTGCGGATTGAGGCTGCGAAAGCGCTCGAGGACGATAGCGCTGGGCGATTCGAACAGCGATTTTTCCAACGCATCCAGAGACATCGCGCGTTGCACGATATAAAAACCGGGCTAGACACTTGAGGCCCTACCATCAGCCCCCCCCTTAACAGCGTGTTGCGCAAGGTCACACTGACCATTCTTGCAACGCTCACACTCTTCGCAAAACGGCGCGCTTCGCTTCAAGCTGGCCACTTGCACAGGGCTCAACGGGGCCGGAATGACCGCCAGCAGCTTTTCCTTGATTCCAGGTATCAGCGGTGACGCTGGTGGAGCCAACGCTCCACCCAACTGGATGGGCACACTGCTGAAAATACCGCCCGCCGACAGTGTGATGGACTGTCCGCCCGCCTGAATCGTAACGGTGGCGCCCGCGTCGATGACCACGCTTTGCCCGGCGCCGATCTGAATCGTCCGCCCTGCACGCATCTGCTGCGAACCACCGACCACCAAGTGGTCGTCCTGCTTGAGTTCAGTCAGGCGATTGCCGTGGGTGATGCGCTGTTCTTCGCCTTGCAGCTCATGATGGGACTCGCCTCCCACGGTTAGCCGATGGTCATGCAACACATGCTGGGTCCAATCCCGCTGGGCACGCAGGTAAATTTCCTCGGCACCCTTGCGGTCTTCGATGCGCAGTTCGTTGTAGCCGCCACCACCGGGGCTGCTGTGGCTGCGGAAGATACTGCGGGTCTTTTCGGCCGGCAGGTCGAGGGGCACCGGCGTGGCCGCGTTGGGCAGGCAGCCCATCACCAGCGGCATATCCATGTCGCCATTGACGAACCCCACCAGCACTTCCATGCCCACCCGCGGAATCAGCACCGCGCCATAGCGATCATGGGCCCAGCTACTGGCGACCCGCAGCCAGCAACTGGAATGCTCGTTGCGCTCACCTTCACGGTCCCAGGCCAACTGCACCTTGACCCTGCCGTATTCGTCACAGTGAATCTCACTGTCCACGGGGCCGGTGACCACCGCATGCTGATAGCCCGCAACGCTGGGGCGCGGTTGTTCCGGCAGCGGTGGACGAAAGATCACATCCCATGGCAGCGCGACAAACTCATTGCGATAACCCTGACGAAACGCCCCGCCCGGCACTTCGGTCACGGCCTCTTCCAGCACCTGGGGTTGCTTGCCCTCATGGGTGACATGGGTCACCAGCCACAGGTCGTTCCACTCCTCGCGCAAGTGCCCGCTCAAGGTGAGAAACCGACCACTGGCCAACGCCGGTTCATCCCCTTTGCCATGCGCCTGCCGGTACTCGCTACGGTGGCGTTCCAAACCGCGCTGGGCGAGGTACTTGCCATGGGCGCGGTCGGCAAAGTGACCGGGATAGGCCTGTTGCTCCAGCAACGGAAGTTGTTCCCCGGCCACCTCACTCTCGAGAGTCAGACGCGGCTTGCGGAAGTCGTAGTCCCGCAGGTTGACGCTTGAGGGACGGGTTTGCAGTTGCACCGCAAAACGCTTGATCGCCGGGGTATCCGCCACCATTCCAGACCCGGGGCTGTAAGGCGTCGACTGATCCGCCCGGGCAAATACGGTCTGGTCGTCCCCGAATACCAGCAGATGGCGATCAGCCGCATGCTGGAAGTGATAGTGAATACCCGCTTCGGCACACAGCCGCTGAATGAAGGCCAGGTCGGTCTCGCCGAACTGCACGCAGTACTCGCGCGCTGGGTACGTGCCGCTCAGCTGGAAACGGTGCAGGTCGCTCTGAATGCCCTGCCCTACCAAGACCTGTGCAATGATCTGCGGCACCGTCTGGTGCTGGAAAATGCGCTGATGACTGCTGTGCGCCAGGTACGCCAGTTGCGGCACCAGGCTGACCTGGTAGCGCGTCAGCCGACGCCCGGAATCGCCTTGGGCCACCCGGGATATCAAGCCGTGCACGCCGTGCCCCTGATCGTCGAATGCGAGATAGGCCTGACGGTGCATCAAGCTTTCCAGGTCGATATCAGGCTGTTCACTGACCAGTTCCAGGTCAAAACAGTAGGGCTGACTGATGGCTTCCATACCGCTGAACTCGAAAACCTTGAGTTCACTGGATGCCCCGTCGAGGGTCAGGGTAAAGGCGCTTTGATTGGCAGGAGCGAACATCCGATGTTTCTCTGCGAGGAAGAGGCGGACGATTCTGCACCACTGTTTCGTCCTGCCGAACACAGACCGAGCAAATCAGTAAAACCCTACGCTCGCAGGTCGGAACCTTCTTCGGACCGATGAAAACCACGCATATAAAAAGGCCCGCTATCCGTAGGACGCGGGCCTCTTTTTCAACTCATGGGGCGCTCGGCACCCAACGAATCATTTGTTGAGCTTGTAGTCTTTTTCTGCCGCATCAAAGCGCGCAACCATACCCGCGGTCGGCGCACCCAGCTTGCTCACGAGGTAGATCGCCAGGCTGGCGAAGATGAAGCCCGGGATGATTTCGTACAGGCCGAGCAATTCGAAATGCTTCCACACGATCACAGTGATCGCACCCACCAGGATGCCGGCCAGTGCGCCGTTACGGGTCATGCCTTTCCAGATCACCGAGATCAGCACCACAGGACCGAACGCCGCGCCGAAGCCGGCCCAGGCATAGCTCACCAGGCCCAGTACGCGGTTGTTCGGGTTGGCGGCCATGGCGATGGCGATCAAGGCAACCACCAGCACCATGAGGCGACCGACCCACACCAGCTCAAGCTGCGAGGCATTCTTGCGCAGGAAGGTCTTGTAGAAGTCCTCGGTCAGGGCGCTGGAACACACCAGCAACTGGCAGCTCAGGGTACTCATCACCGCCGCCAGAATGGCCGACAGCAGCACACCGGCGATCCATGGGTTGAACAGCAGTTTGGCCAGCTCGATGAACACACGTTCGTGGTTTTCGGTGACCGGACCCGCCACTTCCGGATGGGCCGAGAAGTAGGCGATGCCGAAGAAGCCCACCGCCACGGTGCCGCCCAGGCACAGGATCATCCAGGTCATGGAGATGCGGCGCGCGTTGGCAATCGACTTCACCGAATCCGCTGCCATGAAGCGCGCGAGGATGTGCGGCTGACCGAAGTAACCCAACCCCCAGCCCATCAGCGAAATGATGCCGATGAAAGTGGTGTTCTTCAGCATGTTGAAGTTGTCGGGGTTCTTGGCTTCGATGGCCAGGAAGGTGGTATCGACGCCGCCGGTGGCCAGCAGCACGATGATCGGCGTGAGGATCAACGCGAAGATCATCAACGTGGCTTGCACGGTATCTGTCCAGCTGACGGCCAGGAAACCGCCAACGAAGGTGTAGGCGATAGTCGCTGCGGCACCGGCCCACAGGGCGCTCTCGTAGGACATGCCGAAGGTACTTTCGAACAAGCGGGCGCCGGCCACGATGCCGGAGGCGCAGTAGATGGTGAAGAACACCAGGATCACGACGGCGGAGATGATCCGCAGCAGGCCGCTTTTATCTTCGAAACGGCTGGAGAAGTAGTCCGGCAGGGTCAGGGCGTCGCCGTTGTGCTCGGTCTGCACCCGCAGGCGACCGGCCACGAACAACCAGTTGAGGTAGGCACCGACGATCAGGCCGATGGCGATCCAGCTTTCCGACAGGCCGGACATGTAGATCGCGCCCGGCAGGCCCATCAACAGCCAGCCGCTCATGTCGGAAGCGCCGGCCGACAAGGCCGTGACCACGCTGCCGAGGCTGCGACCGCCCAGGATGTAATCGGAAAGGTTGTTGGTGGAGCGATAGGCCATGAAGCCGATCAGCACCATGGCAGCGATGTAGATCACAAATGTGATCAGGGTGGGATTGGTAACGCTCATAAAAGTGACGCCCTGGCTTTGTTTTTATGTAGCGGCGGTCTGTCAGACGGCCACCCGCTGTGTAGAGGGGTAGACGAAGCTGAGTGCCGCGCATTTATGACTGACGTTTCCCCAGGAAAGCCGTCAGCCGATGAACCGAACCTTGAGTTGGTTGCACCTTGAGCGCGAATGCTATTCAACAAAGTAAATAAGGTGCAACCAGTTTCTTGAGAATAAGTTGCACCTTGGTACATTTCAGGCAAAACCCACGTTTTTTGCTCCCTTTCGGAGCAAGAACAGCCGATTTCAGAAGTAAATGCACCAAGACGAAGCGAAATCTACGTTTCCTGGATTTTTTCCCGATCACGATCAAAAATTTCATGAAGAAAATGGGTTGCACCCGGTTGCACCTCACCATTCGCAAAGCTAATCTTGCCGCCAGCTGATGCCACTCGGTAGTGGCACCCATGAGGATAAGAAAATGGCTACGACCACCCTTGGGGTCAAACTCGACGACCCGACCCGCGAGCGCCTGAAGGCTGCCGCGACCTCCATTGATCGCACGCCGCACTGGCTGATCAAGCAGGCGATTTTCAATTACCTGGAGAAACTGGAGGGTGGTGCAACCCTGACCGAACTCAATGGCCTGAGCAGCAATAGCGCTGACGACGCCGGCGAGGTCCAGACCGACCACGCCCACCAGTGCTTCCTTGAATTCGCCGAAAGCATCCTGCCGCAGTCGGTGTTGCGCGCCGCCATCACCGCCGCCTACCGCCGCCCCGAGCCGGAAGTGGTGCCGATGCTGATCGAACAGGCCCGCTTGCCGGCGCCGATGGCCGACGCCACCAACAAGCTGGCGGCTTCGATTGCCGAGAAACTGCGCAATCAGAAGAGTGCCGGTGGCCGTGCCGGTATTGTTCAGGGCCTGTTGCAGGAATTTTCCCTGTCGTCCCAGGAAGGCGTTGCCCTGATGTGCCTGGCCGAAGCGCTGCTGCGCATCCCGGACAAAGGCACCCGCGACGCGCTGATCCGCGACAAGATCAGCACCGGCAACTGGCAACCGCACCTGGGCAACAGCCCGTCGCTGTTCGTCAACGCCGCCACCTGGGGACTGCTGCTGACCGGCAAGCTGGTCGCCACCCACAACGAAGCAGGCCTGACCTCGTCCTTGAGCCGCATCATCGGCAAGAGCGGCGAGCCGATGATCCGCAAGGGCGTCGACATGGCCATGCGCCTGATGGGCGAGCAGTTCGTCACCGGCGAAACCATCGCCGAAGCCTTGGCCAACGCCAGCAAGTTCGAAGCCAAGGGTTTCCGTTACTCCTATGACATGCTCGGCGAGGCCGCCCTCACCGAACACGATGCCCAGAAGTACCTGGCTTCGTACGAACAAGCCATTCATTCCATCGGCAAAGCGTCTCACGGTCGTGGGATTTATGAAGGCCCGGGCATCTCCATCAAGCTCTCCGCACTGCACCCGCGCTACAGCCGCGCGCAGTACGAGCGCGTGATGGACGAGCTGTACCCGCGCCTGCTGTCCCTGACCTTGCTGGCCAAGCAATACGATATCGGCCTGAACATCGACGCCGAAGAAGCCGACCGCCTGGAGCTGTCGCTGGACCTGCTGGAACGCCTGTGCTTCGAGCCGCAACTGACCGGCTGGAACGGCATCGGTTTCGTGATCCAGGCTTATCAGAAACGCTGCCCGTATGTGATCGATTACGTGATCGACCTGGCCCGCCGTAGCCGCCACCGCCTGATGATCCGCCTGGTGAAAGGCGCGTACTGGGACAGCGAGATCAAGCGCGCCCAGGTCGAAGGCCTGGAAGGCTATCCGGTGTACACCCGCAAGGTGTACACCGACGTTTCCTACATTGCCTGCGCACGCAAACTGCTGTCGGTACCGGAAGTCATCTACCCGCAGTTCGCCACGCACAACGCCCACACGCTGTCGGCCATCTACCATATCGCCGGCCAGAACTATTACCCCGGCCAGTACGAGTTCCAGTGCCTGCACGGCATGGGCGAACCGCTGTACGAGCAGGTTGTGGGCAAAGTTGCCGATGGCAAGCTGAACCGCCCGTGCCGCGTGTACGCACCGGTCGGTACCCACGAAACCCTGCTGGCGTATCTGGTCCGCCGCTTGCTGGAAAACGGCGCCAACACGTCGTTCGTCAACCGTATCGCCGACCAGTCGATTTCGATCCAGGAACTGGTGGCTGATCCGGTCGCGAGCATCGAGCAGATGGCGACTGTCGAAGGCGGTTTCGGCCTGCCGCACCCACGCATTCCACTGCCGCGCGACCTGTACGGCAGCGACCGCGCCAACTCGGCCGGGATCGATATGGCCAACGAACACCGCCTGGCGTCGTTGTCCTGCGCCCTGCTGGCCACCGCCCACAACAACTGGAAGGCCGCGCCGATGCTGGGTTGCGCGTCCAGCAATCAAACCGCCGCCCCTGTGCTGAACCCGTCCGATTTGCGTGACGTGGTTGGCCAGGTGCAGGAAGCCACTGTCGAAGACGTCGACAATGCCATTCAGTGTGCCATCAACGCCGGGCCGATCTGGCAGGCCACTCCGCCCGCCGAACGCGCGGCGATCCTGGAGCGCGCCGCCGACCTGATGGAGGGCGAGATCCAGCCACTGATGGGCCTGCTGGCCCGCGAAGCCGGCAAGACCTTCGCCAACGCCATCGCCGAAGTGCGTGAAGCCGTGGATTTCCTGCGCTATTACGCGGTGCAGGCACGCAACGATTTCACCAACGACGCCCATCGCCCATTGGGCCCGGTGGTGTGCATCAGCCCGTGGAACTTCCCGCTGGCGATTTTCAGTGGTCAAGTCGCTGCTGCATTGGCCGCCGGCAACCCGGTATTGGCCAAACCGGCCGAGCAAACCCCGCTGGTCGCCGCCCAGGCCGTGCGCATTCTGCTGGAAGCCGGCATCCCTGAAGGCGTACTGCAACTGCTGCCAGGCCAGGGCGAAACCGTCGGTGCTCGCCTGGTCGGAGATGATCGCGTCAAAGGTGTGATGTTCACCGGCTCCACTGAAGTTGCGCGCTTGCTGCAGCGCAACGTTGCCGGGCGCCTCGACGCCCAGGGCCGTCCAATCCCGCTGATCGCCGAGACCGGTGGTCAGAACGCGATGATCGTGGACTCCTCGGCCCTCACCGAACAAGTGGTGATCGACGTCGTCTCCTCGGCCTTCGACAGCGCCGGTCAGCGCTGCTCGGCCCTGCGTGTGCTGTGCCTGCAGGAAGATTCGGCAGACCGTGTGATCGAGATGCTCAAGGGCGCCATGGCCGAATGCCGCCTGGGCAACCCGGAACGTCTGTCGGTGGATATCGGCCCGGTGATCGACGCCGAGGCCAAGGCCGGCATCGAAAAACACATCCAGGCCATGCGCGACAAGGGCCGCACGGTGTATCAAGTAGCGATTGCCGACGGCGAAGAGATCAAGCGCGGCAACTTCGTGACGCCCACCCTGATCGAACTGGAAAGCTTCGACGAACTGCAACGGGAGATCTTCGGCCCGGTGCTGCACGTGGTGCGTTACAAGCGCAAAGAGATCGACCAGTTGATCGGCCAGATCAACGCTTCCGGCTATGGCCTGACCCTGGGCGTGCACACCCGCATCGACGAGACCATCGCCAAGGTGATCGACAACGTCAACGCCGGTAACGTCTACGTGAACCGCAACATCGTCGGCGCCGTGGTCGGTGTGCAACCGTTCGGCGGCGAAGGCCTGTCGGGCACCGGCCCGAAAGCCGGTGGCCCGCTGTACCTGTACCGCCTGCTGTCGACACGTCCTACCGATGCAATCGAACAGTCCTTCGTTCGCGGCGACACATTGGCCGCACCGGACGTGCGCCTGCGTGATGCCATGCGCCAGCCGCTGACCACCCTGAAAACCTGGGCCGACAGCAATCAGTTCAGCGACCTGAGCGCTCTGTGCAGCCAGTTCGCCGCGCAATCGCAAAGCGGTATCACCCGCCAACTGGCCGGCCCGACCGGCGAGCGCAACAGCTACGCCATCCTGCCCCGCGAGCACGTACTGTGCCTGGCGGACGTGGAAGGCGACCTGTTGACGCAACTGGCGGCAGTGCTTGCCGTAGGCGGTTCGGCGGTATGGCCGGAGACTGAGCTGACCAAGGCCTTGTTCTCACGCCTGCCGAAGGACATTCAGGCGAAGATCAGGCGCGTGCCTGACTGGACCAAGGATGAAGTGGTGTTCGACGCGGTTCTGCACCACGGTGATTCCGATCAATTGCGCGCGGTGTGCCAGCAAGTGGCGCAACGGGGCGGGGCGATTGTCGGGGTACAGGGCTTGTCCCAGGGTGAAACGGCGATTGCGCTGGAACGCCTGGTGATCGAGCGAGCGTTGAGCGTCAACACGGCTGCGGCGGGCGGTAACGCCAGCCTGATGACTATCGGTTAACTGTAGAAACGCAGTAAACCCTGTGGGAGCTGGCTTGCCTGCGATAGCGGCGGATCAGCGACAGAGATGTCGACTGGCACGGCCTCATCGCAGGCAAGCCAGCTCCCACAGGGACCGCGTCTGTTTTGCCGCTCCATCACCCAGATCAATCTTGCTATCCAGCCTCTATTCGCGCACTTAGACTCGGCCCTATTCCCACATAGGTAACCCGCCATGTCCGAGACGCTGCTCAGTTCCCGCAATCTGGCTTTCGAGCTGTACGAAGTCCTCGATGCCGAGGGCCTGACCCAGCGCGAGCAGTTTGCCGAGCACAACCGCGAAACCTTCGATGCCGCGATCAGCACAGCGCGCAGCATCGCCGAAAAGTACTTCGCCCCTCACAACCGCAAGAACGACGAGAACGAACCGCGCTTCGAGAATGGCAAGGCGATCCTGATTCCTGAAGTGAAAACCGCCGTGGATGCCTTCCTCGAAGCCGGTTTCCTCAATGCCGCGCGAAGTTTCGACGCCGGCGGCATGCAACTGCCTACCTTGCTGTCCCAAGCCTGTTTTGCACACTTCCAGTCGGCCAACGCCGCGTCCACGTCTTACCCGTTCCTGACCATGGGCGCGGCCAACCTGATCGAAAGCTTCGGCACCGACGATCAGAAACAACGCTTCCTGCAACCGATGATCGAGGGCCGCTTCTTCGGCACCATGGCCCTGACCGAACCCCATGCGGGCTCGTCACTGTCGGATATTCGTACACGGGCAGAGCCTGCGGCCGACGGTACTTATCGACTCAAGGGCAACAAGATCTTCATCTCCGGTGGCGACCATTCGCTGTCGGAAAACATCGTGCACATGGTGCTGGCCAAGCTGCCCGATGCGCCGCCCGGGGTGAAGGGCATTTCGTTGTTCATCGTGCCCAAGTTCCTGGTCAACGACGACGGCAGCCTGGGCCGGCGCAACGATGTGCTGCTGGCCGGGCTGTTCCACAAGATGGGGTGGCGCGGCACCACGTCCACGGCACTCAACTTCGGCGATAACGGCGACTGTGTCGGCTATCTGGTAGGCAAGCCGCACCAGGGCCTGAGCTGCATGTTCCAGATGATGAACGAGGCGCGCATCGGCGTGGGCATGGGCGCGGTAATGCTCGGCTATGCCGGTTACCTTTATTCGCTGGACTACGCCCGCGAGCGCCCGCAAGGTCGCCTGCCCGACAGCAAAGACCCGACCACCGCACCGGTATCGATCATCCAGCATGCCGATATCAAACGCATGCTGCTGACCCAGAAAGCCTATGTGGAAGGCGCCTTCGACCTGGGTCTCTACGCCGCGCGCCTGTTCGATGACACCACGACGCTGGGCACCGAAGCCGAACGCAAGCAGGCCCACGAATTGCTGGACCTGCTCACGCCTATCGTCAAATCCTGGCCGTCGGAGTTCTGCCTCAAAGCCAACGAACTGGCGATCCAGATTCTCGGTGGCCACGGCTACACCCGCGAATACCCGGTGGAACAGTATTACCGCGACAACCGTCTGAACCCGATTCATGAAGGCACCCATGGCATTCAGTCCCTGGACCTGCTCGGGCGCAAGCTGGCGCAAAACGGCGGCGCAGGCTTGAAGCAACTGATCAGACTGATCGCCGAAACCGGCGCCCGTGCCCAGCAATATCCAGGCCTCACCCCACTCCGGGAGCCGCTGGAACACTTGGTCAACCGCCTGCAAACCGTCACCCTTGGCCTGCTGACGGATTTGGCCCAGGGCAAGGTCAACAGCAGCCTGGCGAATTCGGCGCTGTACCTCACAGTATTCGGGCACACGGTGATTGGCTGGCGCTGGCTGGAACAAGCCATACGCGCAGAAGCAGGGTTGGCCAACGGCAATGCGGCGGATGTGGCCTTCTATAAAGGCAAGCTCCAGGCGGCCCGGTACTTCCTGACCTGGGAAATACCGGGCTGCCATCATGCACTGGCGATTCTGGAAGCACGTGACGATACGTGCCTGGCCATGCAGGATGAATGGTTCTAAGGCTGTCCGATCGCCTTGGATATCACCTCGACCGTGGCGCTGACTTGCTCTTGGTAACGGTCGAGTTCCTGCTGGTGACGCTTTTGCATGTCGATCTGTTCGGCACACAGGTTCAAGGCGGCCAGCACCAGTAATTTGTCTCCGATCAGGGTCGGGTACTTTTTCTTGGTGGTGGCCAGGGAGGCCTTGAGCAGGGTCACGGCGCTCATCAGGGTCTGGTCTTCCCCGGCCGGAGCCTTGATCGAGTAATCCTCTCCGAGAATCGAAACGACCTTTATGCCTTCATTCATGCGCTGACAGGACCTGCGCTCACGCGCTCAACCAGGGCCTGGATACGGGCGGCGGTGGCGCCTTGTTTCTCTTCCTGCTCCATCAGGCTCAATTGCAGGCTGTCGTTCTCATCCTTGGCGCGGGCCAGTTCGGTCTTGAGGGATTCGTTGGTGCCCAGCAGGTCCTGATTCTGTTGTACAAGGTCGCTGACCAGCTGTTCCAGCTGACTGAGGGATGCTTCTAACATTTTGATTTCTCGGGCTTTTTAAAAGGGCGGTGACGATAAAGAAAATTCACCTCGGATGCCAGGGTTTATCCCCGGCGTGCGGCCCGATTTCCAAGGGCCGGGCCACACTTTCGAGCCTTAGTGACTGCATTTCCCCCATCTGGTTCCTGAAACCCTCTGCCCCCTCGTCCGATGCGACAAAAACGCACACCCCCTTAAGACTTTAGTCGCATGACCGATAGGTCATACACACCCCGTCTCATGACCGCACGGATCGCGCTTCTCCCAGGACCACAACATGTCGCTTCGTAATATGAATATCGCTCCGAGGGCCTTCCTCGGCTTTGCGTTGATTGGTGCACTCATGTTGTTTCTCGGTGTATTTGCCCTGAATCAGATGAGCAAGATCCGCGGTGCCACCGAAGACATCACACTGTCCAGCGTGCCGAGCATCCGCGCCCTCGACGAGTTCACCCAATTGACCCTGCGCCTGCGGGTGCTGTCATACCGCCTGCTGACCAACCGCGAACCGGACGTACAGCAAAAGACCCTGGAAGCCTTCGACCTGCGCAACCAGCAGATCCGCACCGCCCAGGCCGTCTACGAAAAACTGATCGACAGCCCCGAGGAGCGCGCCGCCTACGACGAATACGTGCGTTTGCTCGGGCAGTACCGCCAGATCGAAGAGCGCATGAAGAGCCTGTCGCAGGCCAATCAGATCGAAGCGCTGCGCACCCTGCTCAACACCGAACTGTTGAGCAATTCCGACCAGGTCAATTCGGTGCTCAACCGCCTGCTGGAGATCAACAACAAAATGGCCCTGGCCACCAACCAGCAAGCCGAAGACCAGTACAACCTGGCCTTCAATATGGTGGTCGGCCTGCTGGTGAGCGCCACGGCGCTGACCCTGCTGTTCGCCTGGCTGCTGACCCGCAGCATCACCGTGCCCATTGCCCAGGCACTGGAAGCGGCTGAAGAAGTCGCCGAAGGCAACCTGACCCGTCCGATCCACGTCGAAGGCAATGACGAAGCCGGTCGCCTGCTGGCGGCGATGGCCAAGATGCAGGACAAGCTACGCGACACCCTGCAACGCATCGCAGGTTCGGCCATCCAGCTGGCGTCCGCGGCAGAAGAACTGAACGCCGTCACCGACGAAAGCGCCCGCGGCCTGACTCAGCAGAACAACGAAATCGAACAGGCCGCGACCGCCGTCAACGAGATGACCAGCGCCGTCGAAGAAGTCGCGCGCAATGCGGTAAGCACTTCGCAAGCTTCGCGTGATGCCACCGCCTCCGCCGGTGATGGCCGCGACCTGGTGCAGGAAACCGTGGGTGCCATCGAACGCATGAGCAGCGATGTGCAAGCCACCGCCACCCTGATCAGCAACCTGGCCGACGAGTCCCGTGATATCGGCAAGGTGCTGGATGTGATCCGTGGCCTGGCCGACCAGACCAACCTGCTGGCCCTGAACGCGGCGATCGAAGCGGCGCGGGCCGGTGAAGCGGGCCGTGGTTTTGCTGTGGTGGCCGACGAAGTACGCGCCCTGGCCCACCGCACCCAGCAGTCCACCAGCGAGATCGAGCGGATGATCGGCAGTATCCAGGCCGGCACCGAGCACGCCGTGGATTCGATGCGCAACAGCACCGAACGCGCGGAATCGACGCTGAACATCGCCAAGGGCGCGGGCCTGTCGCTGGAGACGATCAACACCGCGATCGTGGAGATCAACGAGCGCAACCTGGTGATCGCCAGCGCCGCCGAAGAACAGGCGCAGGTGGCGCGGGAAGTGGACCGCAACCTGGTGAACATCCGCGATCTGTCGGTGCAATCGGCGACCGGCGCCAGCCAGACCAGTTCGGCGAGCAGCGAGCTGTCGCGCCTGGCGGTGGATCTGAACGGGATGGTCAGCCGCTTCCGCCTCTAGACCAAAGCCTTCCTGGCTGAAGCTGATCCCCTGTGGGAGCTGGCTTGCCTGCGATAGCGGTGGATCAGCCGACTCCTCCAGTGACTGACACACCGC
>NZ_JBSVWB010000046.1:0-52394 GCF_054071795.1 Pseudomonas sp. SDO5271_S396 | reverse complement strand
TGTCCACCGAGCGCTGCATGCACACCGGCACGATGGATTCGCGGCCAATACCGGCAGCGCGCAGGGCGCGGGCCAGGGTTTGCGCGCGGTGGTCGAGTTCGGCGTAGCTCAAGCGCTGGTCTTCGAACACCAGTGCCGGCGCGTTCGGAGTCAAGGCTGCTTGCTGGGCCAGGGCCGTGTGCAAGTCGGTCGGCCCGCTGTAGTCGCGGGCGGTACGGTTCCATTCGAGCTGCTGTTGACGTTCGGCAGCGCTCAGCGGCGACCACTCGCCCAGGCGCAACTGGGGTGTCTCCAGCATGTTTTCCAGCAGGGCTTGCCATTGGCTCAGCCAGCGCTGCACGGTGGTCTGGTTGAACAGCGCGCTGCGGTATTCGAGCAGGACCGACAGCACTTCGCCGTCGTGCACTTCCCAGTTGAGGTCGAACTTGGTGGCATGGGCCGTGACCGCACGTTCCTGCGCCTGCAATGCCTGCCAGGGGCTGGCATCGGCGCTGGCGTTCTGCATCACGAACAGCACCTGGAACAGTGGCGTCTGGCCGAGGCTGCGTTCCGGCGCGAGGTGTTCGACCACTTGATCGAACGGCACGTCCTGATGCTGCTGGGCATCCAGCACGGTGTTGCGTACCTGCGCCAGCAGACCGTTGAAGTCCAACTGCGGGTCGAGGTCGGCGCGCATCACCAGGGTGTTGACGAAACACCCGATCAGCGGCTGCAACTCGGCCAGTGGCCGTTGCGCCACCGGACTGCCGATACGTACATCACGCTGGTTGGCGTAGCGCCCCAGCAGCAGTTGCGCGGCACTGAGCAACAGCATGTACAGGGTCGCGCCGCGCTGATGGGCGAACTCGCGCAAACGCCCGGCCAGTTCGGCAGGCAATTGCAGCTGCACCGCGCCGGCCAGCGGATCGAGGGTGTGCGGACGTGGTTGGTCGGTGGGCAGTTCCAGTTGATAGCCGCTGTCTTCCAACTGGTTGCGCCAGTAGGCCAACTGGCCGTCGAACAGCGCCTGTTGCGCCGGTTCGCGCTGCCACAGCGCGTAGTCCGGGTATTGCAAGGCCAGCGCCGGTACTTGGGCCGTATAGCCTTGACGTTGGGCGCTGTAGAAACGCGCCAGTTCGTCCAGCAGGTTCTGGCTGGAGGCGTCGTCGGTGGCGCAGTGGTGCAGGGTCAGCAGCAACAGGGCCTGGGCGTGTCCGCTGCGCTGGAGCAGCGCGGCGCGTATCGGCACTTCATTGGCCAGGTCGAAGCGTTGTGCGGTGGCGGCGTGGATCGCGCGGTCGGTCTGGCGACGCCAGTCTTCATCGGTGATCGCATCCAGCGTCGACGGGTCGAGATTCAACTGCACGTGCGCTTCGATCACCACGGCCAGCTCGCCATCGGCTTCGCGCACGATACGGCTGCGCAGGCTTTCGTGGCGCTGCACCACGCTGTTGAGCGCCGCTTGCAGCGCTTGTGGGTCGAGTTCGCCGGTCAGTTCCACGGCGCTGACCACGTTGTATTCACTGGCGCCGCTCAGTTGCTCGAGGAACCACAGGCGTTGCTGTTCGAACGACAACGGCAGGCGCGCCGGACGTGGTGCGGCGGCGAATGCGGCGGCGGGCGTGTGCAACGGCTCGGCCAACAGCGCGGCGAGGCCTTGCAGGGTCGGGTGTTCGAACACCGCGCGCAGCGGCGGCACCGTCGCGAATTGTTGGCGCAGACGGGCAAACAGCACCGCCGCGAGCAACGAATGACCGCCCAGGTAGAAGAAATGGCTGTCGCGACCAATGCCACTCAGCGGCACATTGAACAGTTCGGCCCACAGCGCGGCCAGCTGGCGTTCGGCGGCGGTACGCGGTGGGTCCTCGGCATCCGGTTCGGCGTGGCTGTCCGGGGCCGGCAAGGCCTTGCGGTTGAGCTTGCCGTTGTCGGTCAGCGGCAGTTCGTCGAGTACCACAAAGGCCGATGGCACCATGTAGTCGGGCAGGGCGGCGCCGAGGGCTTGGCGCCAGGCATTCACCTCGGCGTGCCGGTCGCTGGTGACGTAGGCCACCAGGCGTTTGTCGCCGGGCACGTCTTCACGGGCCAGCACCACGGCCTGGCGTACTCCAGGCTGGGCGCCGAGCAGGGTTTCGATCTCGCCCAGTTCCACACGGAAACCGCGAATTTTCACCTGATGGTCCATCCGGCCGAGGTATTCCAGCTGGCCGTCGGGCAGCCAGCGCACCAGATCGCCGGATTTGTACATCCGCGCGCCGGCCACCGCAGAGAACGGATCGTCGATAAAGACCTTGGCGGTCTGTTCGGCACGGTTGAGGTAACCCAGGGTCACTCCGGCGCCGCCGATATGCAGTTCGCCCGGCACACCCACCGGCAGCGGGTTGAGGAAGGCATCCAGCACGTAGGTGCGCACGTTGGCGATGGGGCGGCCGATGATCGGCCGTTGCGGGTAGTCGTCCACCGCGCAGCCGGTGGCATCCACCGTGCATTCGGTGGGGCCGTAGGTGTTGAAGAAGCGGCTGCCGGCAATCGATGGCAGGCGTTGCCAGAGTTGCGCGTCCACCGCATCGCCGCCGAACAACACGAAGCGCGGCAGGTAGGTGTCGCCCCGGCGTACGCCGTCGCTTTCCAGCAGGCTCTTGAGTTGCGCCGGGGTGCATTCGAAAGCGTCCAGGCGGGTGTCGTGGAAAAACCGCGCCAGCGCCTCGGGGTCGTAACGTACCTCTTCGGGGGTGAGGTACAGGCTGTGGCCATCGAGCAGCAGGATCAGCTCGGCCACCGAACTGTCGAAGGCGAACGAATAGTTGAAGCTGGTGCGCATCGGCTGGTCGCTATAGCGGCGGTACAGACCGTGGATGCGTGCCCAGGCCAGGTTGACCACCGAACCCTGGGTGACGAGGGTGCCCTTGGGCTTACCGGTCGAACCCGAGGTGTACATGATGTAGGCCAGGTCGTCGGGGCCGGACAGGGGCGCAGGGTTGTCCTGGGGTTGGTCGGCGAACAGCGCCGCGTCGGTATCCAGGCGCAGGCGCGGCAGGTCGTTGCCCAGTTGTTCCAGCAGGCCCTGTTGGCCGATGAACAGCGCCGGTCGCGCATCTTCCAGCATGTAGGCCAGGCGCTCCACCGGGTAGGTCGGGTCCAGCGGCACATAAGCGCCGCCGGACTTGAGAATGCCCAGCAGACCGACCAGCAGGTCCAGTGAGCGCTCGACGCACAGCGCCACCGGGCGATTGGCAACCACCCCCTGCGCGCGCAGGTAATGGGCGAGCTGGTTGGCGCGACGGTTCAGCTCGGCATAGCTCAGGCTTTGGCCTTCAAAACACAGCGCATCGCGCTGTGGCGTGCGTGCGGCCTGCTGTTCGAACAACTGGGCGAAGGTCAGGTGGCGCGGCACGTCCATCTCGGTGCGGTTCCACTCGACCACGGTGCGTTGCCATTCCTCGGGCATCAGCAACGGCAGGGCCGCGACCGCGCGCTGTGGCTCGGCGAGCATCTGCGTCAGCAGGTGTTCCAGGCGCGCCAGGGTCTGGCGTGCACTGTCGGCAGTGAACAGGTCGAGGGCGAACATCAATTCCAGCTGGATCGGCGCGCCTGCCGGGCACAGCACGTGCAGGTCCAGGTCGCATTCGGAATGCTTGAGCGGCGTGTCGAGGGCGTCGAACGTCAGGCCCGGGAACTGCAAACGCGACTCCATGGCCAGCTGCTGGGCGACCATCACCTGATACAGCGGCGCGTGGCTGAGGCTGCGCGGCAGTTGCAGGCTGTCCACCAGTTGCTCGAATGGCAGGTCCTGATGTTGCAAGCCTTCACGCAGGCGGGTGGCGACCTGGGTGACCAGCGCAGTGAAGTCCGCCTGCGCGCTGAAGTCGGCGCGGATCGCCAGGTTGTTCAGCAAAATCCCCAGCAAACCTTCGGTGCCCGGTTGTTCACGATGGGTGACCGGGGTGCCGATCAGCACGGTGGCATCGCCGCTCAAACGGTGCATCAGCACGGCAAAACCGGCGAACAGCACGCTGAACGGGGTGGTGCCCAGGCGGCTGGCCAGGGCTTGTACCTGGCTGCTCAGCGCGGTGCTCAGCTCACGCTGGACCAGGCCTGCGCGGTAGCTTTGCACCGAAGGCCGTGGATGATCGGTGGGCAGGGCGAGCAACGGGCTGCCATCGCTGTCGCCCCGGGCCAGGGTGCGGGTCCAGTAGTCGAGTTGGCGTTGCAGTTCGGCGCCTTGCAGGTGGTCGCGCTGCCACAGGGCGAAGTCGGCATATTGCAGCGGCAACGCCGGCAATTGCGCGGCGTTGCCATTGCAGCGGGCCTCGTAACCCAGGGCCAGTTCGCGCAGGGCGATGGTGGCCGACCAGGCATCCGAGACCAGGTGGTGCAGGGCAATGCCGAGGACGTGTTCGCCCGGCGCGACCTTCAGCAGCCGTGCACGCAGCAGCGGCGGCTCCGTCAGGTCGAAGGGGGCTTCGAAGGTATCTTGCAGGGCATTGAACTGCGCGCCTTCACGGGCGGTGGCGGTCAGCTCGGACAAGTCCTCGAACGGCAGGGCGATGCTCAGGGCCGGGCTGATGTGCTGGTTCGGCACGCCGTCGACACTGCGGATGCCGGTGCGCAGGATTTCGTGGCGCGCCAGCAGGTCGTCGAGGCTGGCCTGCAACGCGGCGACGTTCAGTTCACCCTTGAGGTGCAGGGCGAACGGGATGTTGAACAGCGTGGTGCCGGGTGTCAGTTGTTCGATGAACCACAGCCGTTGTTGTGAGAACGACAACGGCAGCAGGGCCGGACGCGGCTGGGCTCTGGGCGTGCTGATGGCCGTGGTTTGCGGCGCGGCGGCCTGGGCCTCGCGAGCGGCAATGGCCATGGCCATGGCCAGCAGGGCCACGGTGGGCTGTTCGAACAGCACCCGCAGCGGCAGGTCGAGTTTGAAGTGGCTGCGCAGGCGCGCGACGATCTGGGTTGCCAGCAGCGAGTGGCCGCCCAGGGTAAAGAAGTTGTCTTCCACGCCCACATGGTCACGGCCCAGTACTTCGGCCCAGACCTTGGCCACGGCGGCTTCGTGTGCGTTGCGGGGCGCGATGCTTTCGCGGGTGTCGGCGGCCCAGTCCAGTTGCCGGGCTGCCAGGGTCTTGCGGTCGACTTTGCCGTTGTTGTTCAGCGGCAAGCGCTCCAGGCAGACGAACGCGGCGGGCACCATGTACGGCGGCAATTGCGTGCGCAGGTGTTCGGTGAGGCCGTCGTTGCCCAGGCTGTCGTCATGGGCCGACCAGTACGCCACCAGCCAGGCTTCGCCCGCGCTGTTTTCCCGCAACAGTACGGCGGCTTCGCGCACGTTCGGGTGCTGGGCCAGGCGGTGTTCGATTTCGGTCAGTTCGATGCGATGCCCGCGCAGCTTCACTTGCTGGTCACGGCGCCCGAGGTATTCGATCACCCCGTCGGCCCGCCAGCGGCCAAGGTCGCCGGTACGGTACAGACGTCCGTCGAGCTGCGGGTGGTCGATAAAGGCTTCGGCGGTGCGCTGCGGGTCGTGCAGGTAGCCACGGCCCACACCGACGCCACCGACGCAGATTTCGCCGGGTACCCCTATCGGTACGGGGCGCAGCGCCTCGTCCAGCACGTACAAACGGTTGTTTGCGGTGGGCTGGCCGATGGGCATGTGGCTGATATGGGCGGCGGGCGCCTCGACAATCGGCTGGAACGCCACGTCGTCGGCGCATTCCGCCGGGCCGTAGGCATTCATCAGCGCGATGTCGGGGAACCGCGCGAACCAGTCGCGGGCCACGGTCGGCGGCAGGGCCTCACCGGTGGGCAGCACCCAGCGCAGGTCGGGCAGTTGCAGGTCGCATGGGCACACGGCAAGCAGGGTGCGCATCAGGCTCGGCACGATTTCCAGTACGCCCAGGCGTTCCTGGGCGAGCACCTGCAACAGGCGTTGCGGGTCGTGGGCCACTTCATCCGGCAGGATGTGCACGGTCGCACCGAGTACCGGCGCGGCGAGGAACTGCCACACGGAAATGTCGAAGGCCACCGAGGCGGTCTGCGGGATGCGGTCGGTGGCGCTCAGGCCCAGGGACGGGACCTTGCCGAAGATGTTATTGAGCATGCCGCGTTGTTCGATCATCACGCCTTTGGGCGTGCCGGTGGACCCGGAAGTGAACAGCACGTAGGCCAGGCTGTGGGGCGTGCCGGCCAGCGGCAGCGGTGCGTCGTTCGGCGTATTCCAGCAGGCTTCGGCGAACAGCGCCGTGGGTGCCTGATCGAGGCCGCTGAGCAGTGGGTCGAGCAGGCCGCTGCACGCCTCGCTCGCCACCAGCAGCGGGGCACGGGACAGCGTGAGGATTTCGCGCAGGCGCTCCGGCGGGTGGTTGACCTCCAGCGGCAGCATCGCCGCGCCGGCCTTGAACACCGCGATCATGGCAGTGAGCAGGGTCAGCCCGCGGGGCGCTACCAGCGCCACCAGTTGGTCTTCGCCAGCCCCGGCTTCGCGCAGGGCGTGGGCCAGGCGGGTGGCGCGCTGGTCCAGCTCGGCGTAGGTCAAGGATTGGCCGTCACACACCGCCGCCACCTGGTCAGGGCGTTGCGCGACCTGGGCGGCGAACAGTTCGGCGTAACTGGTATCCAGAGGGAAATCGTGGGGGTTGAGCGCCCAGTCGCGGAGCAACTGCTGACGCTCGTCGGCCGCCAGCAGTTCGAAACTGCCCAATGGCGCTTGCGGCGCGGCGAGCATGCCGTGTACCAGGCTGACCAAATGGCCAAGCAGGCGCGCCACGGTGGCGGCGTCGAAACGTTCGCGGTCGTAGGACACGCGGATGCCCAGCTCTTCGCCGGGCAGAATCACCACGGTCAGCCCGTAGTGGGTGTGCACGCTGTGGTCCATGCCGTCGAGGCTGAACTGGAAACCGCCGTCGAGGATCTGCTCGTCGATGGGGGCGTTTTCGAACACCAGGATGCTGTCGAACAGGGTTTCGCCACGGGGGAAGTCGCTCCAGCCCTGAATATCGGTCAGCGGCGTGTGTTCGAAGTCGCGCATGGCGACGTTCAGGCCCTGCAAGTCGCTGAGCCAGTCACCCAGCGGCGCCTGTGGGTCGACGCTGACGCGCAGGGGCAGGGTGTTGATGAACAGGCCGATCATTTCGGCCACGCCGGCAAGTTCCGCCGGACGCCCGGCCACGGTGACGCCGAACACCACATCGCGCTGGCCGCTGTAGCGCGAGAGCAACAACGACCAGGCGCCCTGGAAGAAGGTGTTCGGGGTGATCCGTCGGCTGCGGCAGAACGCTGCCAGTGCCTGGGTTTGCGTCGTGCTGAGGTGCACCAGTTGATCGTCGACCAACACCGCATCGGTGTAGCGGTCACGGTTGGTGCCGTTGTCCACGGTCAGTGGCGTCGGCGCGTTCAGGCCCTGCAACTGGCCGCGCCAGAATTGTTCGGCCTTGGCCGCGTCCTGGCGTTGCAGCCAGTGGATATAGTCGCGGAACGGGCGTGGGCTCTTGAGTTGTGGCGTGCGCTGGTTGCACAGCGCTTCGTAGACCTTGAGAAAGTCCACGGTCACCAGGGAAATGCACCACGCGTCCATCAGGATGTGGTGGAAGCTGCGGATGAACTCGTAGGACTCGTCACCCAGGCGCACCAGGCGGAAGCGGATCAGTGGCGGCTTCGACAGGTTGAAGCCGATTTTCTGTTCGTCTTCGAGCAACGCGCGAATCCGCGCTTCTTGCTCATGGGGCGCCAATGCACGCAGGTCGAGGGTGTCCAGCGGCACCTTGACCTCGCGGTGAATCACCTGCACCGGTTGCTTCTGGGTTTTCCACTGGAAACTGGCGCGCAGCGAAGGGTGCAACGCCACCACCTGACGCCACGACTCCAGGAACGCCCCTTCGTCGATGGCCCCGCCGATGCGGTAGCGGTCCTGCATCAGGTACACACCGGAGTCTTCATGCAGCAGGGAGTGGAACAGCATCCCCTGTTGCAGCGGTGACAGCGGGTAGATGTCTTCAATCGGGTTGCGGGCGGTGTTTTCGGTGGTCATGCAAAGCGTCCTGCAGAAAAAGGGCAACGGCGATAGCGCAGTGAGGCGGCGCGGCGGTTACAGGTCGGCGTCGTTGAGTTCGGCCATCAGCGCCTGCAGTTCGTCATCCGACAGGCCGGAGGCACTGAATTCGGCGCTCGCGACCTGGGGCTCGACGTGGCTGGCATCCAGGGGCTGGGCGACTTCGGCCATCGCGGCGAGGGTCTGGTGCTCAAAGACCTGCTTGGCCGACAGCGCGATGCCTTGTTCGCGGGCCTGGGCCACCACTTGCAGGCTGAGGATCGAGTCGCCGCCAATGGCGAAGAAGTTGTCGGTGACGCTGACGCTGGACAGCTTCAGCACGCCGGCGACGATGCCGTGCAGGGTGGTTTCCATGGCCGTGCGCGGCGCCACATGGGTGCTTTGGTCGAACTGATCCGGGTCGGGCAACTGGCGGCTGTCGAGTTTGCCGTTGGGCGTGCGCGGGAACGCCGGCAAGGTCAGCACCCGCGCCGGCACCATATAGGACGGCAGGCGTTCGCCAAGGTAGCGCTTGAGCGCTTCGGAATCCGGTGCGTAGCCATGGACGGCCAGCACGTAGGCCAGCAGACGCTTGCCGGCGGGCTGTTCCTGCACGATCACCGCCGCTTCGCGCACGTCGCTGTGGCTGCACAGCTGGCGTTCGATTTCGCCGAGTTCGATGCGATAGCCGCGCACTTTCACCTGATGGTCCTTGCGCCCCAGAAACGCCAGGCGCCCATCCGCGAGCCAGCAGGCCAGGTCACCCGTGCGATAGGCCCGGCTGCCGTCGGCCAGGGTGACAAAGGCCTTGGCGGTTTCTTCGGGCTTGTGGCGGTAACCCCGGGCCAGGGTCGGGCCGGCCAGCACGATTTCCCCCGGCTCGCCGATGCCGCAGATCAAGTCCTGCGCATTCAACACGCGCAGGTCCATGCCGGCGATCGGGCGGCCGATGGTCAGCGCGCGGTCGGGGCTGAGCACCTCGTACGTCGCCCACACCGTGGCTTCGGTGGGGCCGTATTCATTGACCAGTTGGGCCTGGGGCAGGGCTTTGCGGTGCTGGGCGATGAGCGATGGCGGGCAGGCCTCGCCGGCCACGATCCAGGCGTGCAGGCTGTGGCCGGCGGCACTGAGTGGCAACTGATCGAGCAAGGCCTGATACAGCGACGGCAACGACAGGCCATGGCTGACGCGATGTTGCGCGATCAACCGGGCCAGGCGCGGCATGTCCAGTTCTTCGCCGGGCGCTGGCAGTACCAGGCGCCCGCCCTGGGCGAGCGTCCAGAAAATCCCGGCCACCGAGCTGTCGAAGGCGAAGGAGGACAGCAGCAGGTAAGCCTGCACCGGCGCTTCATAAGCCGCCATGCGCACCTGGGTGGAAAAGCTCAGGGCACCGTGGCTGATTTCCACGGCCTTGGGCGCGCCGGTGGAGCCGGAGGTGTAAATCAGGTAGGCGAGGTCATCGGCGGCGGGCAGCGGCAGGGGCGCCAGTGCCTGTGCGTCATCGGGCTGATGGTCGTCCAGCACAAAACGTTGCAGGCTGGCGGGTACGCTGTCGGCCAGGTCCGGGCTGACCACGATATGGGCGATGGCGCTGTCGGCCAGCATGTAGGCGCGACGGTCCTCGGGGTAGGTCGGGTCCACCGGCACGTAGGCGCCGCCGGCTTTCAACACGGCGAGCATGGCCACGATGGCGTTGTTGCTGCGTGGGAACAGGATGCCCACCGGCACATTCGCGCCGATGCCGGCGGCCACCAGTTGGTGCGCCAGTCGGCTCGCGCGGGCATCCAGCTCGGCGTAACTCAAGTCGCCCTGTTGATCGCTGAGGGCGACCGCGCCGGGATTGCGCTGAACCTGGCGAGCGATCAGCTCCACCAGGGTGACCGATTCAACGGCGGGCACCTGGGGCTGCCCGGCGATGATCCGCGCTTGCAGCGGCCCGCCCATGGGCAGTTGCGCCCAAGGCTGCTGCGGTGCAGCCAACGCCGCGTGCAGCAGTTGCGCCCATTGTTCGGCCAGGCATGCGGCGGCGTCGTGACTGAGCAGGTGACGGTCGTAGATGACTTGAGCGTTCAGGCGGTCGGGATATTGATGCACCTGCAGACCCGCCTTGACCGGGCCCATGACGGCGCTGGCGTGATGCTCGCGGGCGTCTGCGGTGCGCCAGGCGAAGGCATAGCCCTGGGTGAGGTCCTGGGTGTAATAGTCTTGCCAACCGCTGGCCTGTTCGACGGCGCGGGCGATCTGGCGGCTTTGTTCGATTAACGTGGCCTCGGTATGCAGGTCGAGGCGCAGCGGCAAGCGCTGTTCGAACAGCCCCAGGGCGTTGTCCAGTTCCGGCCCCCGGCTCTCGTGGGTCAGGCTGACTGGCACCTGTTGCTGCCCGGACAAGCGCCCCAGCAGCACGGCCCAGGCGGCCAGCGCCAATTCCGCGGTAAGCGCCGGGTGGCCGGGCAGGGTCAGTTCGATACGCCCGGGTGCAAAGCCACTGTCCGTGGGGGCTTCCAGGGCCAGTTGCAGGCTGTGGGGTTCGTTGTCGGTGGAGGGTTTCCAGAAGTGCGCGCCGGGGTGTTCGGGCTCGTCCTCGGTGAGGCTCCAGCGCCATTCGGCGTAGTCGGCGTATTGCAGGGCTTCGGACAGGTCCGGCGGTGTTTCTTGCAGCAGCGCCACGGCCAGCAGCTTCAGGCTGGCGAGGTCGAAATGGCTGCTGGCGGCAACCAGGCTCAACACCGATTGGCTGTCGGACAGCTGCGCCAGGGTCACGGCCAGCGGCAGGCTGCCGTCATGCTGCGGCTGGGCGAGCGCGGTCTGTTGCTCGGCGTGGCTGAGGTGACGCAGGTCGCGCGTGCCCACGGTCAGCGAGGACTGTTCGTGGATCACCTGCACCGGGTGGCGCAGGCCGGGCACGGGCGTGAGCCGCGTGCGCAGGATTTCGCTGTCGGTGGCCAACGCTTGCAGGCGACGGTTGAGGGCGTCGACGTCCACCGGCTGGCTGAGTGTCCATTGCAGCTGGCAACTGAAAGGATGGGCGGTGTTGCCTTGGATATGCGGGTAAAGCGCGGCCTGTTGCGGTGAGATACGAAAGCCTTGAAGTCCGTTCATGTTCAACTCAACTGCAAAAATGGGGTTGTACGGAGTGCCGCTCAGACGGCTACGTCGGTCGACAGCAGGGCCTCGGCCATGCCGGTCATGATTGCGCGCTGGCCGGTGAAGGGTTCGCGGCCGTGGACCGCCAGCATGTTGTCGATAAACAGCACGTCGCCCTGTTGCCAGCTGAAGCGCACCAGCGAGTCGAGGTAGGCCGCACGCAATGCTTCGAGTACCTGCGGCTCGATCGGTTCGCCGTCGCCGTAGAAGGTGTTGGTGGGCAGGTCCAGGTCGTGGAAGTTGCCTTGCAGCGAATCGCGGATAGACGGGGGCAGGGTGCTGATATGGAAGAAGGTGGCGTGGTTGAACCAGACTTCCTCACCGGTACGCGGGTGGCGCACCACCGCCGGGCCGCGTTGACGGGTGCGCAGGCGGTTGTGTTCCTTCCATTCCACTTCGATGCCGACACTGGCGCAGTAGGCTTCGACTTCGCTGCGGTCCGAGGACTGGAACACGCTCTGCCAGGGCAGACCGAACCCGTCGCCGTAATTGCGCACGTAGAGCACGCCTTTTTCGCGAAAGCGCGCTTCGATCTGCGGGCTGATCCGCGCCTTGACCGCGCGGGTGGAGCCGATCGGGGTTTCGCCGCCGGTTTGCGAGGGCAACTGGCAATAGAAGAACAGCCGCAGGGGAAAGCGCGGTGAATAGGAGTGTTCGTTGTGCGGGAAGATCATCTGGTCGGCCGGGTAGTCGGTCGAGGTATAGATGTTGCCGCCGACCCGGGTGCGCGGCGAGGCGCGGAACATGTACTCCAGCGCACCGGGGGACAGCGCGGCGATGACCTGGTCGAACTGTTCCACCGAGGCCACGCCGAAGCCGCGAAACAACAAGGCGCCGTGCTGCAGCAGTTTTTGCTCGAGCGCGTCACGTTCGGCGGTCGCCCAGGCCACCAGGTCGACGCCGGGCACCGCCGGTTCGATCACCAGCGGCAAGGCGTGGTCGGGGCTGAGCAGGCGTTCGCTGACCAGTTGCCGTTCGACGTTCATGGCTTTGCGGCGCACGCTGCCGAGGGCGCGTGGCGAGGGGGGCACATTGGACATACAGGCATCCACCTTGATCAAAGGGTCAGTGAGCGACGTTTGGTTTGCAGCAACTGGCTGCGACCGGCCTGGGCCTGGGCTTGCTGCTGTTCGCGCCGCACTGCCTGGTCCCAGTCATCGAGCCGCTGGGCGACAGCGGGCACCGGTTCGTCGAGCAGGTCGCGGGCCTCATCCAGCAGGCGTGTCCACAGCTGTTGCAGGCGCTGGGCGCGCGCCTGGTCGAAATGTTCGCCACGGTATTTGAGGGTCGCGTCAAGGCCGCTGCCGCCGTGCACCAGGTCCAGCACCAGATGGAAATCTCCCGGCGCCTGAGCCACGTCCATGGCGTTGAGTTGCGCACCGGCGATATGGGTGGCGGCGACGCGCGACGGTTGGTAGTTGAGCTTGACCTGGAACAACGGCGAATGGCCCGGGCGGCGTTGCGGGGACAGCGCAGCCACCACCAGATCGAACGGCAGGTCCTGATGGGCGTAGGCCTGGCGTGCCTCGTCGCGGACCTGCGCGAAGAACGTCGCGAGGGTCGCGCTGCCACTCAGGTTGCAGCGCAAGGTGAGCTGGTTGACGAAGAAGCCGATCACCTCGTTGTGCGCCGCCAAAGGCCGACCGCTGACATCGGTGCCCAGCAAGAAGCGCTGCTGGCCGCCCAACTGCTTGAGCACCAGTTGATAGCTCGCCAGCAACAGCATGAACAGGGTCATGCCGTGCTCCCGCGCCAGGCTGGCGAGGGCCTCGCAGGTGGTTTGCGGCACGTTGAACGTCAGGCTGTGTTCGGCCTGGGTGTGGCCGCTGCCGCCCAGCGCCAGGGTTTGCGGCATGTCGGCCAGGTGTTCGCGCCAGAAGTCCTGGTGCGTCGCGATGCGTTGTGGCGTCCAGTGCGTGGACTCCCACTGGGCAAAATCGAGGTATTGCACGGGCATGGATACGTCGCCCTGGCCCGCGAGTTCGGCCAGCAGCAGCTGCGCAGAACGCCCGTCGAAGGCGATGTGGTGCAGGGTCAGCAACAGGTCATGGTGGCCATCCTGGCTGATCAGGTGCGCACGCAGCGCCGGGCCGTGTTCGAGGTCCAGAGGTGTGGCGTGTTCCTGGGCCAGGCACTCCGGCAGGCTGGGATGACGGTTGAGCGACACGGTTGTGGCGGGCAAGACCTGTTGCTGCGGCCCTTCGCCGCCATCGCGATACACCGTGCGCAGCACGCCGTGGCGCTGAACCAGGACGTTCAGGCGCTGCGACAGCGCGTCGATATCCAGCGCGCCTTGCAGGCTAAGGTGCAGCACCAGGTTGTGGCGGGTGTCCTGCGGGTTCAACTGGTGCAGGAACCAGAGGCGGCTCTGGGCGAAGGACTGGCGACCGTGGTCCGGCGTATGGGGGCTGGCGATGGGGCGTGTCCCCGGCGTGGCTTCAGCGAGAAACGCTTGCAACGCCAGGGTCCAGTCGCCCAGGGTTTGTGCGCCGAACAGGCGTTGGGTGTCGAGGTTCCAGCCCAGGTCGCGGTGCAGGCGCGCGGCGAAGTCGATCACGCCGATGGAGTCCAGGCCGACGCCGATCAGGCTCAGCGCCGGGTCGAATGCCAGGTAAGGGTTGACCTCGTGCAAGGTGCGTTGCAGCCATTGGCGGCAGTGGGCCGGCGTGGGTTGCTGGCGCAGTTCAACAGCGTTCAGGGTGTTGGCTTGCGTGGCCGGCTGACCGCCGCTCTGGGCGATGATGCTCAGGGTGCCGGCAGCCAATTGGGCGCGGGCACCCTGGCGGGCGATCTTGCCGCTGGTGGTCATGGGGATGGTGCCGGCTTCCACCAGCACAATCTGGTCGATGCCGCAGTCGGCGGCTTCCCGCACGGCGTCCTGCAAGGATGCGAACAGTGCCGGGTGATGGGCCGGGTCGACGAACTTGCGCTGCGGCTCGGCGACGATCACCAGTTTCTCGCGGCCCAGCAGCGGGTCCATTTCCGAGAAGGCGGCGATGCGTCCGGTGCGGATGCCCGGTTCGCTGTCGGTGATCGCGAACTCGATGTCGTGGGGGTACAGGTTGCGCCCGTTGAGGATCAACAAATCCTTGAGGCGCCCGCAGATCACCACCTGGCCTTCGTGCATGAAACCCAGGTCGCCGGAGCGCAGGTAATGGCCGGGCTCATCGAGAATCTGCGCCTGGAAGGCCGTGCGCGTGGCGTCGGGGTTTTGCCAGTAGGCTTCGGCGTTGCTCGGGCCTTGCAGCCAGACTTCGCCGATACGGTCGGTGGCGCAGCGCGCGTGGCTGTTGGGATCGACGATGGCAATGCGGTGCAGGGCCTGGGGGTAGCCACAGGCGACAAACTCCACGGCGGCGGCATCGCCCTGGGCCAGCGCCACATGGCCGGTTTCCAGCACGGCCTTGTCCAGGCGCAACACCACCGGCAGGACATCGGCGGGAGTGGCGCTGACGCACAGGGTGGCTTCGGCCTGGCCGTAACCGGGGCTGATGGCCAGCGGGTTGAGCCCGCACGCGGCAAAACGCTGGGCAAAGGCCTCGAGGGTGCCGGGGTGGATCGGCTCGGCGCCGTTGATGGCGTGTTGCCAGGCGCTGAGGTCGAGCTGGGCGATCAGGCTGTCACTGACCACCCGGTTGCACAGCGCGTAGGCGAAGTTGGGGGCGAAACTGGCGGTGGCGCGGTAGCGACTGATCGCCTGGAGCCAGGTGGACGGCGCGTTGACGAAGGTCTGCGAGGCCATCAGGTAGCAGGGCATGCCGCTGTAGAGTGGGGCCAGCAGGCCGCCGATCAGACCCATGTCGTGGTACAGCGGCAGCCAGTTGACCATGGCGCCGTGTTCGTCGAAGCCGTAGGCCTGGCGCATGAGTTCGACGTTGGCGATCAGGTTGCGTTGGCGCACTTCCACGCCTTTGGGGGTGCCGGTGGAACCCGAGGTGTATTGCAGGAACGCCACGGTGGCGCCGTCCACTTCGGGGCGCTGCCACTGGCTGGCAGGGGGTGTGCCCAGATCGCCGACGGTGAGCACATCGACGCGCTGTTCCACCAGTTCGCGCAGGTTTTCGCAATGGTCGGCAGGCGCCAGGATCAGCGCGGGCTGCGCGTCCAGCACCACGTTGCGCACGCGGTCGAGGTGGCGCGGTTTGCGCGATGGCGGCGGGAACAGTGGCACGGCGATCAGCCCGGCATACAGGCAGGCGCAAAAGGCACGGGCGTAGTCGAGGCTGCTGGGCAGCATCAACAATACCCGGTCACCCGGGGCGTAGCGCGCTTGCAGCGCGGCGGCAAGGGATTGGGACTGTTCGTGCAGTTGGCGGAAGGTGAGGCTTTCGCCGATCTCGACGCCGTCCGCCAGAAAATGCACGGCGGCACGCTGCGGAAAGTGCAGGGCGTTGGCCTCCAGCACTTGGATCCAGTGATTGAATGCAAACATGGTGGGGTTCACGCCATGGCAACGATGACTTTGCGGTCACCGGTATAGGGATTGCGCCCGTGGGCGACCAGTCGGTTGTCGAGCATCAGGATGTCGCCGGGTTCCCAGGGAAAGCTCACGGCAGTCTGGCGATACACCTCGCGTACGCTGTCGAGCATGGCGTCGGGGATCGCCGAGCCGTCGCCGAAGTAGACGTGGCGGGGCAGGTTTTCTTCGCCCACGGCGGCCAGCAGGCTGGCGCGCACGGCGGGTTCGATGGCCGAGACGTGAAACAGGTGCGCCTGGTTGAACCACACCCACTCGCCGGTCTCCGGATGCTGCAAGACGGCGGCGCAACGCTGGCGGGTGCGCAGGTCGCCGTCGGCTTTCCACTCCCACTCGATGCCGTTGTCCTGGCAATAACGCTCGACCTGGGCGCGGTCTTCGGTGTTGAACACCTTTTGCCACGGCAGGTCGAGGGCCCCGCTGTAGTTGCGCACGTAGAGCAATTCACGGCTGGCGAACAGGTCGCGGATCTCGGCGGGCATGCGCTGGTAGATCAGGCGGCTGTCGGCAATCGGCGTTTCGCCACCGGTCTCGCTGGCCTTGATGCAGTGAAACCAGATGCGCGACGGCCAGGGCCGGGTGTAGGCCTGTTCGTTGTGCAAGGGGATGAACTGGTGCGCGGGATATTCGGTGGAGCTGTAGACCCCGGCGAACACTTTGCTGCGGGGCGTGGAGCCGAACTCGTAGCTGGCCAGCGGCGCGCCGAAACTGGCGGCGAAGCGTTTGAAGTCGATGGGGGTGGCGACGTTGAAGCCGCGAAACAGCACGCCACCGACGGTGCGCAGGGTTTCGTCCAGGCTGTCGCGAATCGCGGGGTCGAGCGCATGGATCGATTGTCCTGGGCTCGCTTCTACCTTCCTTGGCAGTAACGCCGGGCGGTGTGCCTCGGCGGAGAAAGACTCGGAACGTCCAGACGGGTGTTCGATTGCAGTCATTCTTTGTACATCCTGTTCGTTTTTTTTGGCGCTGAGACAGCGTTACAGCAGGCCGTGGAAGCAGGGCAGTGGCCTTCACCAATATGTAAGCAAAAATGTGTTGAATGCGTTACACGCAGCATACTAGGTGTGAATGAGAGGGATTATCAATAGTGTTCCTTTAATATTTTTTTTGGATTAGACTCCGGCCGGCTGGCTTCAAACAGCATTTTGCCAACTGATAAAAATACAAATATCTGTGGTAGGGGAGCGGGGCGTGAATTTCAAGAAAACTACACTTGCGTTGGCAGTCGGGTCCGCGATGTGCCTTGCAAACACGGCGTGGGCCGAAGATCAGCCGACCGCGATGGAGATTGCACCCATCACGGTGACCGGTGAAAAAATCAACCGCACCCTGGAACAAACCCAGTCCAGTGTAGCGGTGGTCACCGAACAGCAACTGCGCGAAAAGGCTGATCACAACCTGATCGACGTGTTTGCCCGCACCCCTGGCGTGTACAACCAGGCCGGCAACGAAAACTGGGGGATTCGCGGCGTGCCGGTGTCGGGTTTCGACGACCAGGGCCCGGCGACCCTCAACGGCGCGGTGTCGGTATTCGTCGACGGCGCCCAGCAACCCAACCGCGCGCTGACCCTCAGCCCTGTCGGCCTGTGGGACGTCGAGCAAGTGGAAGTGCTGCTCGGTCCACAGTCCACCACCCAGGGCCGCAATTCGCTGGCCGGTGCGGTGGTGATCCAGACCAAGAACCCGACGTTCGAGCCGTCCTTTTCGGCGCAGACCAACGTCGGCAACTACGGTGAGCACGGCGTGGCCGTGGCCGGTGGTGGCGCGATCGTCGACGACAAGATCGCCGGCCGCATCGCCATCGACACCCAGGACGGCGACGGCTACATCCGCAACACCACCAATCACGACGACGCCAACCCGCACCGCACCAGCAACTACCGCGGCAAGCTGTTGATCACCCCGAACGACGACACCGATGTGCTGCTGACCTACGCGCACAACGAACACCGCCAGGGCGACAACTCGATCACCCGCATCGGCGACAAGGTCCAGTATTACAAGATCGCCTCCAACACCAAGGCGTTCGACAACCTCAACCAGGACACCCTGAGCGCGAAGATCGACTGGCGCCTCAACGATGCCTGGACGCTGACCAACCTGACCACCTACACCCATTCGGCCTACACCGCGCGCAAGGACTTCGACCAGACCGCGCAGGTCAACAACGTGATCCTGCGTGAGCAGTCCGGCGACATGTTCAGCCAGGAGCTGCGCCTGGGTTACGAGTCCGACACGGTGCGCAGTTTCGGCGGCCTGTACTTCGGCCATACCACCAACGCCTTCCACGACCGCCTGCTGTTCAACAACGTTCAGCGCGGCGCGGCCAAGGGCGATGTGGATATCAAGAACGCCGCGCTGTTCGGCGAGGTCGACTGGACATTCGCCCCGAACTGGACCCTGATCACCGGTCTGCGTTACGACTACGAGATCAACGACACCGACATCAAGCAGGACGACTTCTCCAGCCCCGGCAAGGTGAAGAAGACCTTCAACGCGTTCCTGCCGAAAATCGGCATCGACTACCAGTTCATCCCCGATCAGTACGTCGGCTTCATGGTGCAGAAAGGCTACCGTGGCGGCGGCGTGAACGTGCGGGCCGGTGGCGGTCACCAGGCGTACGATCCGGAATACACCACCAACTACGAGCTGTCCTACCGTGGCTCGTTCATGGAAAAGACCCTGCGTGCCCGGGCCAACCTGTACTACACCGATTGGAAGGACCAGCAGGTCAGCGTGCTTGACCCGTCGGGTGACTTCTTCCTCGTGTACAACGCCGGTCGCAGTGACATCAAGGGCCTGGAGGTCTCGGTCGAAAAAGACTTCGGCGACCAGTTCACCCTCAACGTCAATGGCGCCGTGACCGACTCCAAGTACAAGGACTTCAATACCGGCGACGGCAACGATCGCAGTGGCGAGCCGTTCCTCTACTCGCCGAAATACAAGATGTCGGTGGGCGGTACCTACCGCTGGAACGAGCGCCTGACCCTCAACACCGACGTCACCTACCAGAGCACCGCGCCATCGGACTTCGAGTTCGACAGCAACGGCAATGTGAGCAAGGTGCGCCGCAGTGACAACTACGTGCTGACCAACTTCAGCACCGAATACAAGGTGACCAAGAACGTCGCCGTGTCCGGTTACCTGAAAAACGCGTTCGGCAAGGAATACGTCACCAGCAACCGCATTGGCGACATCATCGACGTGGGCGCCCCGCGCACGTTCGGTCTGGTGCTGCGTTACGACATGTAAACCCAGAGGCGCGGGGAAAAGGTTTCCCCGCGCCTGGTTGCAAGGCTGTCGCCGCCTGGCGCACGCGTGTCCGGGCGGCTTTGTTTGCTCTCGAACCCAGCCTCCATGGAGGACATCATGACTGCTTTTTCGACTGCCACGACGGGCGGCGCGCCACAGCTGCGCCTGTTGCACACCGGGCTTTCCCAGCCGTATTGCCTTGACCCGACGCCGATGCTGGAGCGTCAACAACGGCAGGAATCCAACGCCCGCAGTTACCCAAGACGCATCCCGCTGGTACTCGAACGCGCTCATGGCATCTACGTGCAGGACAGTCGCGGCCAAGTGTTCGTCGATTGCCTGGCCGGCGCCGGCACCCTGGCGCTGGGGCACAATCACCCGGTCATCGTCGAAGCCATCACCCAACTGATGACCGCCGGTCTACCCATGCACACGCTGGACTTGATGACGCCCGTGAAGGACGCCTTCGTCCAGGAAATCTTCGGCTGTTTGCCGCCCGAATTCGCGCGCACCGCACGCATCCAGTTTTGTGGCCCCAGCGGTGCCGACGCCGTGGAAGCCGCGCTCAAATTGACCCGCACCGCCACGGGCCGTCACTCGGTACTCGCGTTCGAAGGCGCTTACCACGGCATGACCCTGGGCACGCTGGCCATCAGCGGCAACCTGTCGCCCAAGAACGCGCTTGGCGCCCTGATGCCCGGCGTGCAACGCCTGGCGTATCCCCACGATTACCGCTGCCCGTACGGGGTGGGCGGTGACCAGGGCATCACCCTGAATGTGCGTTACCTCGAACACCTGCTCAACGACCCGGAAAGCGGCGTGACCTTGCCGGCGGCGATGATCCTGGAGCCGATCCAGGGCGAGGGCGGCGTGATTGCCGCGCCGGACCGCTGGTTGCAGGAACTGCGGCGCTTGACCACAACCCATGGCATCCCGCTGATCGTCGACGAAATCCAATGCGGCATCGCCCGTAGCGGACGCATGTTCGGCTTTGAACAGTCAGGCATCACGCCGGACGTGATCACCTTGTCCAAAGCCATTGGCGGTGGGCTGCCGCTGTCGGTGGTGGTGTACAACGAATCCCTGGACGTGTGGCAACCCGGCGCACACGCCGGCACCTTCCGTGGCAATCAGTTGGCCATGGCCGCCGGCACCGCGACGCTGCGTTTCATTCGTGACCATGACCTGGCGGCGCATGCCGAGACCGTGGGCGCGCATTTGCGCGAGCAATTGCACGCATTGCAAAGCGAATTCGCCTGGATCGGCGACGTGCGTGGTCGGGGCTTGATGCTCGGCATGGAAATCGTCGACCCCCACGGCAGCGTCGATGTGCAGGGCCATCCACCGGTGGACACAGCGCGGGCCAAGGCATTCCAGCAGGCGTGCCTCAAGCATGGCTTGATCGTCGAACTGGGCGGACGCCACGGCGCGACCGTGCGCTTCCTGCCGCCGCTGATCATCACCCGGGAAGAAATCGACTTTGTGGCGCAGATTCTTTTCGAGGCGGCGCAGTCGATCAATACGGGGTTGTGAGCCGGGCAGCCCGGCGCCTGTGGCAGGTGTCGGGCTGTTTCAGGGTTCACCCCGGCGAATAGCGGCGATCAACGCACGAAGCGCGACTGACACATGGCGATGGCCCGAGTAATACAGGCACAGCCCTGGCATGGTCGGGCACCACTCTTCCAGTACCCGCTCCAGTCTGCCATCGGCCAGGGCCTCAAGGGCCAGATGTTCGGGAACAAAGGCGATGCCTACGCCCTCGATGGCCGCTTCGACCATGAACGGCTGGTCGGTCAGCGTGAGCGGGCCGCTGACATTGATGGCCTCCTTGCGACCTTCACGCTCAAACTCCCAGCGGTAGAGCGCGCCGCTGTCAAAGCGGAAGCGGATGCAGTCATGCCGGTAAAGATCCTGTGGCGTGTCGGGGCGACCCTGGGTGGCGAAGTAGCCGGGTGAACCCACGGCGGCAAAGCGGATGTCGTCGGTCAGGCGAATGGCGATCATGTCCTGTGGCACGGCTTCCGCCAAGCGGATGCCGGCATCGAAGCCGTCGGCAGTGATGTCACTGAGCTTGCCATCGGTGACCACATCCAGATGAATCGAAGGGTGTTCGCGCAGAAAGCGCGCCAGCACCGGGCGAAAGATCATGCGCACCGCGCCTTCGCTGGCATTGATCCGGATGGTGCCGCCGGGAACGGTGCGCAGATCATCGGTCTCCTGCATTGCATCGGCAATCGACGACAGAGCAGGGTTGAGTTTCCCGGCCAGGCGCTCGCCGGCATCCGTCAGGGACACGCTGCGTGTGGTTCGATTGAACAGGCGCACCCCCAGCCGCTGTTCGAGGGCCTTGACCGAATGGCTGACGGCGGAGGGGGTGACTTCCAATTCCAGTGCGGCTGCGCGGAAATTCAGGTGCCTGGCCGCTGCCAGAAAGACGCTGAGCGTGAAGAAGTCCACGCCTTTGAACTGTTGAACAGTGTTCATGTATTTATCAAGTATTGTGGCCATATTCGCGTCAGTGAGTATCCCATAAGCTCGGCAAACTCACGACGCTGGAGGCGCGAATATGTCCAAACACGGTAATTACATCGCAGAAAAAATCACCTTCGATTCCCATGGCGACGCTGTTGTCGGCGTGCTTTATCGGCCCAAAGGTGCTGGGCCGTTTCCCGTTGTGGTGGTACTGGGGCCGTATTCATTCTCCAAGGAGCAGGCGCCCACTCAGTACGCCACTCGGCTGGCCGACGAAGGTTATGCGGCCCTGGCCTTCGACCCGCGTACCGTGGGTGAAAGCGGCGGCATGCCGCGACGGCTGGAAAACCCGAGCATGAAAAACCAGGACGTGGTGGCCGCGCTCGATGCCTTGCTGGCCCGGCCCGATATCGACCGTACGCGGGTGTTCCTGCTGGGGATCTGTCAGGGTGGCCCCGAGATGCTGGATATCGCCTCTTATGAGGAACGGGTGACGGCAGTCGCTTCAGTCACCGGTTATTACCGTGACCGTGAAACCGACCTGTTCATGCTGGCCGCAGGCGTCAGCGAAAACCCTTTCGACGCTGCCACGGCGCCCACCACCGAACAACTGGAGGCCTTGCTCGCCGCGCGCCTGGAACGTGCACGGGCGGCCAAGGCGCGCTACGACGCCACCGGGGAAGTCATCTATCAACCCTTGGTCAACCCGGAGCTGGGCGACCCTGTGCTCGGTTCGAATGCCGGCTTGCCGGGGCCGCTGGTCTGGAGCTGGTACGGTCCCTGGACGCTCAAGGGCTGGGAAAACCGCTACGCCATCATGAGCGACCTGGACCATTTTGCGTACACCACCGTACCCGGCGTTGCGCGGCTGAAAAAACCGGCATTGGTGGTGCATTCGGATACCTGCATGAACCCGGCCGCCGCCCGCCGTCATTTCGACTCGATTCCCGCCGCCGCTAAAAAACTGATCTGGGAGAACGGTACCCATCACTTCCAGTATTACGAACAACCGGACGTGGTCGACCGTACCGTTGGCCACGTTGCGGATTGGTTTGAGGCACATGGCGCGCAAGCCGTCGTGCGGTAGAGAGCGGTGGCGTCATGAGCATGAAGAACAGCAAGCCCATTGGCACGACCGCGAGCCGTCGGGCTGAAATCCTGTTATCGATCATGGCGTCGGTTCTGCTCGGCCTGACGGTGGACAGCGCGTTCTGGCAAGGTTTTGCCGTGGGCGCGGCGTGGCAGGTGGCGGTGATTGTGGCCTTGGAGGTATTTCGCGGAAAAAGCCGCGCCATGCCATGACCCTCGAGGCTCGCCGATGGCATTGTTTGGATGACTATTTCAGACCGATCAGACTTTTCGCCAAACGTCGCGACTCCCCGGTCATAGTGTGCTGGCTCATGGCGTTGTTCAGCGCGCTGGTCGTATCGCTCAAGGCGCCCTGCAAACTTTGCAGTTCGGCGCTCAGGGTTTGTTGTTTGCGTTTGCGCTCGTCTTCGGAAAGGCTGGTATTGCTCATCACACTGGCAAGTTCGTCACTGACCTTGGCGATCTTTTCCTGCAACTTTCGAATGGTTTTCAGCACTTCCTTGATGTCGTCCGGCAGCGGTGCCTTATCAATATCGGCGTACTTTTCGGCTTCAAGTTTTTCGCGCGCCTCTTTCGAAATATTGATGCGCACAGACAAGGGCGGTGGCGCTTCGGCCAGCGCGTTGTCGCTGACCGACTCGGCAGGCAGGGGATTAGCTTGAGTGTTGATGGCAGGGGGAAGTTGTCCCGCAGGTGAAAGTTTCATGCTGAGTCTCAGGGGTATTTGAACCGAATTGGCCAACGCTAATACGCTGCCCAAGCAAATACAAATGGACTACCTGGAAGCCGTGGAATTGGTATTTTTGCCAGCCGCGCTATTCATCACTGCCGAATAAAGTTGCTGGGCCAAACGAGTTGCCTGCTCACGGTCCTTCACATTGGTAAAGCCCAATAGCAACGCCTTTCGAGGTGCACCAGACACATACCATGCCGACAACGGCTGAACACTCAGCCCAGCACTTTTGGCGAGTGCGGCCGCTTGTCGATCGTCGAATTCCCCGGCATGACGTAATACCAGGTGCATGCCGCCGACCTGATGATCCACCGACCACTCGGGGCCGAATGCGGCGCCAATCGCTTCGATCATAAAGTCGCGGCGTTGCGCATACAGCTCGCGCATGCGCTTGAGATGACGCCCGAAATGCCCGTCATAGATGAACTGGGCGGCGGTCACTTGCCACAGGTGAGGGCAGTGACTGTGCATCGTGTCCGCCACCTGCGCGAAGCGCGCGATCAAGGGTTTCGGCACCACCAGGTAGGCCAGTCGCAAGGAGGGCAGGAGGACTTTGCTGAAGGTGCCGCAATAGAGGACGCGGTTGCCTTCATCGAGGCTTTTCAGGGCCGGCAGGATGCGGCCCTGGTAGCGGTACTCGCTGTCGTAGTCATCCTCGATCACCCAGCTTTTGCGCTGATTGGCCCATTCCAGCAGGGCCTGGCGGCGTGGCATGGACAGGTGCACACACAGCGGGCTTTGGTGAGTGGGCGTTACGACGGCAAAACGTGCATTCGGCGCACGCTCGATGGCATCGCTTACCCGCAGACCTTCGGCATCCACCGGCACCGGTACCAGCTCGGCACCGGCTTCGCTGAGGAACCGGGTGGCTGCGAAATAGCCGGGGTCTTCCACCCAGCATTGGTCGTTCTGGTTCAACAGGCTGCGGCAGATCAAATCAAGACAGGCACGGTAACCGGCCACGATAAACACCTGCTCCGGTGCGCAGGTGATGCCCCGGGACACCCCCAGGTAGCGGGCAACTGCCCGCTGCAACAGAGGATGACCACGGGCATCGGGGTAAATCATGCCCTCCAGCTGTGAATGCCGCAGCACATGGGCGGCCAGACGATTCCACTGCGCCATTGGAAAGGCATCCAACGCCGGCAGCCCCATCTGGAGGGGAAGTGGAAGCGAACCGTCATGGATCATCCGGGGTTGCGGGGAGGGTGCCGAGGGCGTCTGTGGGGCGGGCCCGGTGGGTTTTATCAACGGCGAGACGATGGTCCCCGCCGGCCCGCGCGAGAGGAAATAGCCCTCGTTGATCAACATCTGATAAGCCGCTTCGACCGTGCCCGGCGCCACATTCAGGTTGGAGGCCAGCGCGCGGATGGAAGGAACGCGATCACCGGCCTTGAGCTTGCCTTCTTTGATGGACTCGCGAAAGCGCTGGTAGATCTGCCGGAACATCGGGAGGTCGCCGGTTTTCCGGATCATATTTTTGCGCACGCTATGTCCCAATCAAATTCACGATTTTTGTACCTGTAGGATATGTCATAAAAACGGTAGCGTGCCTGCACTTTTCAAGATAAGGCGCGTTGAGCGCTGACGGGAGACGCACGATGAGCAGCCTTGTTGGGCAGGACGGTGTCACCGCCGAGAGCAGGCCGGTGCAATCGCTGGAGACGCAAAGGGTCATCTGGGTCGCCGCTGTGAGCGCAGCGGTTTATCCGTGGATACTCGACGGGTTCCATTGGGCCGTGACACCGGCCGCCGCATCGATCGGCCGATTTTGCCTGGCCGCACTGTTGCTGGTGATCGCCTTTGCAGTGCCGCTGGTTTGCCTGCTGTTGGCCAGCCGTCAAAGCCGCGCCGCCGGCATCACGCGCGCGCGGCGGTTTGCGCTGATGGCCATGACGGCGCCCACCACCTATGTATTCTTTGGCGTACTCACCTACATGGCCGGCAGCAAGCTTCCGGATACCTGGCTGTGGACGCCGGCCTGGTTGGTGCTGGGCTTCTGGGCAGCGCAAGCAGGGCGCGAATCCATTGCGCCTCGCGCGACCCCATCGGCTTCCCTGCGGGTCGCTCACGGCATCGCGGGTTCAATCGCTGCGCTGTATGTGTTGTTCCATGTGTTCAACCATCTGTTTGGCCTGATCGGCCCGGACGCCCATGCTGCCGTCATGGATATAGGTCGCACGGTGTACCGGGCGAAGATCGTCGAACCGATCCTGGTGATGGTCATGCTGTTCCAGATTGTCAGCGGTTTGAAGCTGGTCTGGACCTGGAGTGAAACGTCCCAGGACCGCTACCGGATTTTCCAGCTGGCCTCCGGTGTGTTCCTGTCGGTGTTTATCCTGGGACATATGAACTCGGTCTTCGTGTTCGCCCGCACCTTCCTGGATATTCCCACCGACTGGGCGTTCGCGACCGGCGCACCGACAGGCCTTGTGAAAGACCCATGGAACATTCGCCTTGTCCCGCACTATGCGCTGGGTGTGTTTTTTGTGTTGACCCATTTGTTTTCGGGCTTGCGCGTCGTACTGCTGGCCCATGCCGTGAACACCCGCACGGCAAACCGCCTTTGGTGGGCCGGTGCCGTATTCAGTGCATTGATCGCACTGGCCATTCTGTCCGGCATGACGGGCTTGCGCCTGAAATGACTCAGGAGATGCTTGCGCGGCTCTGGGCCCACGCGTGGCGGTTGGCCGGGGACGTTGACATTGCGCAGCGGCTGGTTGAACTGGCCTGTCGACGGGTGCAAAAGGGGCTGCATCCTGCCGCTGGAGATCGATCGCCTTGTGCCTGGATGTTCTGCGCGCTGCATCACATCTGGCGCAACGAGTTGCACCGGCTGCAACGCTGTCAGCACACGCCGCGCGTGCTGCGCATGACCGGTGTTGCCTGCACGCATACTCGGCTGCTACAGGCGGTGGCGCGCTTGCCGGCGGAACAGCGCGAAGCGTTCCTGCTCTCCCATGTCGAAGGCTTCAGCGCTTCGGATGTGGCGTACATCATGGGGACCAAACCGCTTGAGGTGATCAGGCAGTGTGCGCAGGCACATCGCAGTGTTGCGCGGCCGTTGGCCAGGTTGGAGCCGGTGTTCAACACGGCCCCTCATCCTTGACCCTGGCGCCATCCCTGGCCGATTCAGTCAGGTGTTACTTTTCCCACGCCGCTTTGGGAATCAACAGACCGTGGTTGCCGTTGTAACTGGCACGCTCAGGTTGTTTCCAGCCCTCCAGCAACGCCTCGTCGAGCCGGTAGATTTCCACGCCCAGCGGGCGGCAGACTTTCAGCGGGTCTTCGGCATCGGGGCCCCACATCGGCAGCGACAGGTCGCCACCCGGGCAGGTGGAGAGGGCGCACAGCAGATCGATTTCAGCGAAGAATTCCAGGTAGTCGCCTTGTTTTGCCGGACACGCCTTCATGAAGTACATGTCGTCGTGATTGAGGCCGGTGCACTGGAAGATGTTCAGCACGTCATGCACATCGAACTCGGTCAGGCCGTGGGGCAATACGGCGCGGGTCAGGTTGGAGTGGCAGTGATGGTGAAAGTCTTCACCGGTGAGCATCTTGTTCACGTAAGGATCGCAGCGGGTACCGAGCAAGTCGTGCAGGCGGCCGCCGTGTTCGTCGATGCCGTAGTCGGCCAGGCTGTCGTCGGTGATGGTGACCAGCGGCCGCAGAAACGGCAGGTTCGACCACAGGCGGTCGTAGGTGCTGACGTGAGCGCCCTGCAATTGACGGGTGCGTGAGGCCCACATGCGCTCCCGTGGATCGTTGGCGTTCCACACGTTGAAGTCGCCGACCTGCGGCCCCACCGGTGTGGTCACGCGAAACACATGGCCGGCGGGCACTTTCCAGGCGCGGCCGGTACGGATCGGCACTTCGAACTGCTCGATCAGGGTGCGCTGTTCCCGGGCTTCGCGCACGCGATCATAAAAGGGCTTGTCGACCTGCAGTGCAGCGCCTTTGCTGACCTGGTACGCCGCTGGATAGTCTTTGTACATGGGGAGTCCTCTTGTTCAGTGTTTTGGCATGCTGCCGAGAATGTCCAGCAGCACGAGTTCGGAGTCGTTGAGGTAGCTGGTCATGGCTTCCTCGGCAGCTTTCTTGTGGCCTTCGCCCAACAGGTCGTGAATCTGCCGGTCCCGTTCGAGCCAGGGTTTCTGGAAGGTTTCTTCGCTGGGGGCGTTGGAGAACACCAGGCGCAGCTGGGCCGCGACATGGGTGAAGAATTCGTCAAATAGCGGGCTGCGCATCAGGCCGACGATGTGCTGATGAAAGCGCAGGCTGTGGGTGCCGAAGGCTTGCCAGTTCTCGCGGTCCTGGGCCAATTGGGCCGCCTCGATGGCCTCCAGCATCAGGTCGGATTGGTATTCGCGCAGCGGCTTGCTCATGGCGATGGCTTGCAACTCCAGGGTGCGGCGTACGTTGAAGATATCGCGCACGTCGTCGATGCCCAGACGGCGCACCATCACGCCTTTGTTGCGCACGTAGCTGGTCAGGCCTTCACGGCCCAGTTGGTGCAAGGCTTCGCGCACGGTATTGCGCGAGGCGTTGTAGGCATTGACCAGCTCGCTCTCCACCAACGGCATGCCCGGCAAGAGGCGCCCGCCGATGATGTCTTCACGCAACTCGATGGCGACCTGATCCGACAGCGACAGGCTTTTTTCCTTGGGTGGGCTCACCGTGTGTCCTCTTGTTCAGGCCAGTTGTACGTCTTTGAGAAACCGGGTCATGCGCTCGCTGCGCTGCTCCAGCATCTCCCGTGGTGCGGCGTTCTGGATAATTTCGCCGCCTTCCATGAACACCACCCGATCAGAGAGCTTGAAGGCGAAGTTCATTTCGTGGGTGACGATCACCATGGTCATGCCTTCACGCGCCAGTTCCTCGATCACCGCCAGTACATCGCCGACCAGTTCCGGGTCGAGGGCCGAGGTCGGCTCGTCGAACAGCATCACCGAAGGCCGCATCGCCAGTGCCCGGGCGATTGCCACACGCTGTTGTTGCCCGCCCGACAACTGGTGCGGGTATTTACCGGCATGTTCGAGCATGCCGACCTTGCGCAGCAACGCCAGGCTCAGCAAGCGCAGTTCTTCACCGCCGCCATGGCCGTGATAGACCGGCGCGAGCATGACGTTTTCCAGCGCTGTCTTGTGCGGGAACAGATTGAACCCCTGGAACACCATGCCGACGTGCACGATGCCCTGCATATGCACGGTGTTACCCAATGCACCTTCCGGGGTTTTGGTGCCGCGCAGGAACGGTTGGCCTTGCAGGGTGATTTGCCCATGATCCAGGCTCTCCAGGCCGTTCATGGTGCGAATCAGCGTGGTCTTGCCCGAACCCGACGGACCGATGATCGACACCACTTCGCCCCAGCGCACGTTCAACTCGACCCCCTTGAGGACTTCCAGCTCGCCATAGGCCTTGCGCACCCCTTGCGCCTGCAAGGCAAACTCGCCGGGTTCGGACTGGCCGGCGGCACGGGTGGTCGCCACCTGCGCCAGTTCCGCCGTGGCGATGCGCTTGGGCTTGCGGCGTGTCACGTCCAGGTGGTTCTCCAGCAGGCGCAACAGTCGACTGAACACGGTGACGATGAACACATAGTAGAAGGCCACCGCGAACATCGTCTCCATGACCAGGAAGTTCTGGGTATAGAGCTGTTGGCCCACCAGCAGAATTTCCGACAGGGAAATCACCGAGACCAGCGAGGTGAGCTTGACGATGGTGATGTATTCGTTGGCCAGGGTGGGGAGGGCGACGCGCAGCGCCTGCGGTACCACGATCAAGCGTTGCACGCCGCGATAACCGATGCCCAGGGCCTTGCCCGCTTCCAGTTGTCCCTTGGCCACTGCCAGCAGGCCACCGCGATGAATCTCGGCGATGTACGCCGCTTCGCTGAGTACCAACGCGATCAGTCCCGCCGAGTACGGATTGGACAGCAGGGCGCTGGTGGACGGAAACACCTGGGGCAGGTTGTAGACGAAGATCAACAGAACCAGCAGCGGCAGGCTGCGGAAAAACCAGATGTAGAGGCCCGCCGTGTCCCGCAGCCAGCGCCGCTGCGACTGTCGCGCCAGGGCCAGGAGAAAGCCGAAGACGATCCCCAGCAGCCAGGTTTCCAGGCTCAGTTCGACCACGGTGGCGACGGCTCGCCAGAAATCGCCGTTCCACAACAGGCCCAAGGTGTAATGCCAATCGAATTGCATGTACTGACTCCGCATTGCTGGGATTTTTCCGCCGGGCGGAAAGCATCGATGTATCCGCTATGGGATCCGGGTCTTAAGGAGCGGTGGTGCCCAATGCCGCGGTCACATCGTCGGCACTCGGTTCGTCGAGGTTGTAGCGGGCGAGCAGCGCCTTGTAGCTGCCGTCCTGCTTGATCTGGCCGAGGGCGGTGTTCAGTTCATCCAGCAGCGCCTGGTTGCCTTTGCGTACCGCCAGCCCGATAACCACCGGATAGATCAGCTCGCGGGAACTGATGACGGTTTTGCCTTGCAGTTTTTCGACGGTGATCTTGGCGACGGCGGGATCTTCCATCTGCACATCCACGGCTTTGGCCAACAAGGCCTGCGCCGCTTCCGGCGAGGTCGGGAATTCGCGCGACTCGATCGCCGGTTTGCCCGCGGGCAGGCAGTACTCGGCGGACACCTTGTTGAGCTTGGGCACCCAGGAGGCGCCCTTGATCGAGCCGACGCGCTTGCCGCACAGGTCTTCGGGCTGCTGCGGCCTGAAATCGCTGGCGCTGAGTACCATCAACGAAGAACCGGTCTTCAGGTAGCTGACGAAATCCACCTGCTTGGCGCGTTCCGGGGTGACATACAGCGCCGACGCGACCACATCGAAGCGTTGGGCATTGACGCCCAGGATCAGGTTGGCAAAGCGGGTGTCGAGAAAGCGTGGCGCCAGGTGCAATTGTTTGCCGATCAACTGCATGAACTCCGGATCGAAGCCGGCGGGCTGCTTGTCCTCGAGGTAGGTGTAGGGCGGGTAGGTCAGGTCGGAACCGACTGACAACTCACCCGCCTTGAGCGTGCCTTTGGTCTCTGCAGCAGACACCAGCGGTGCCACGCAGGCCAGCGTGACCGTGAGTGCCAGGTTACGCAGGGTTTTCGTGTTCAACAGAACTGTTTGCATGTTCGTACCCTCGGTTATGTAGGCTATTAGCGCTTGATTGTTCAACAATCTTGTATTTGTGTATTAGCGGTTATCGTGCCAACTACGAAAATAGAGCTCGATTTGAGTGGTTTTTGTTCTTGGGAGCGCGGTTTCAGGGCGTGCGAGAGCACTGATGTGGCGCGATTCGTTACCGAATGCAACATCGTGGGGCGTGTGGGGGAGGGCTGTTACCGAGGGGATGCAAGGCGGGCAGGAGTCGCTATCAGCCGTGTACTTCCATGCAGCACGGTCTGATGGTTGTCTGTGAAGTCAAATGTGCGACGGGGCTTGATGGCTCATTCCGTCGCCACAGCCGCTTCGAGCTTGGTGCCTTTCAACATTTTTTCCGGACCATGCACTCTGCTGTGGACTCCGCTCGAAGGCTTGCCCAATGCTGTCGCCACAAAGTCCTGATCGGCGACGGAGTGCCCGGGCGCTAGAAAGTAACCGCCGTGCTCACGCTTCATCCGAACAATTTTGCCGCTGGGTAACTTCAAGAAAACGATAGGTTTTTCGGGTTGCGCGGGGCGGCACTTGGCATAGTTGCTGTGTTCTTGCAGGGCCTGCATCGCCGCGGCAGTGCAGGCCTCCAGGGTCAAGCCGGCCTGTACCGGGAGTTCCTTGTTAACGTTGAGGACGGTCGCGAGCAGAAGTGTGTAAGGCGACATGGCGCTATCTCCGGATAGTGTCTGCACTGGGTGGGTGTAATGGATGGCGAAAACAGGTTCACTGATTCATCGACTGCCACAAGCGTTGCACCCTTGGCGTCATGTTTTCGGGAGACGGCGTGAGATCACGCTCCTGGTGCGGCAGGTATTTGATGTACAACACTTCGGGCACACGCACGATCTCGTTGCTGCCCTGAATGAACTCGCGGTCACGCCCGAGCACGATACCGACCGGGCAAAAGCCCACACGCTCCAACAGGTGCTGAACGGCACTGTCATTCAGGGTGGCATAGGTATGGATGCTGGCCATGCCTTGCAAAAGGGCTGCTTGCTCCATGAGTTCCATGACCACGACGCCCAGGCCCGAACGTCGATGTCGCGCGTCAACGATACCGATGCGTCCGTAAAGGTTTTGGGTATCGGGGTCGCGCTCCAGGCAGACCATGCACACCAATTCACCTTCTTTGCGCCCTACATAAACGACACTGTCGCGCTCCACTTCGTGCTTCAGGGAAACCGAGTCGAGGTAGTACGCCGTGCGCGTGAAGCGGGCGCCGTCGCCGTAGCGAATGTTGGGGTGCCAGTCGAGCACCCTGCGAGCCAGCTCTTCAACGTCCGGACGTGAAAGCTGCACGATGGTGTATCCCTCGGGGAGGGAGGGCAGGTTAAGTTGCGCTGGATCGGGCCATTTCATAAATACCTCATTATCGATACGGTAACGTGAAAGGGTGAGGAGACTGAATTAAATAATGGACCTAAATAAGCGAGCGATTATGGAGTGGGTTTTGTTGTTCGGCAAATCCGAATGCTTAAACTTATAAGGTGTTAAAAAATAAAGTTTAATCAATATCCAATTCCATGTTTTTTGAGGTGGCCATTAATATTTCAAGATGTTTCTATGAGGTTTTTTATTTGCCGATGATTATCTATCTATCTGATTTATATTGATTTTGTTTATTTAACATTATTAATAGTTGTGAAAGAAAAGTTTCCGGGCTTTTTCTTGTTTAAGGCGCGTCATAGTTTAAAGGGGAGCGTATTTTCTTATGTGGCTACGTGCCATGAATCAAAGGAGTGGACGATGTCCCGTGTTCAAGATGATTCACGACTGCCAACTTCCCTGAAAAATGCCCACTCAGTGTTCAATCAGGCGTTGAGCAAGGCACAGTCCGGCAAACCTGCCTCGGGCGTGCCGCGTCAGGCCAGGGCGAATGATGCGGCCCCGCGCTGGGAGGCCTACAAAGCAATAGAGGCGCCGGGCAAGACCGCTGCCGATACCATTCGCTACACCACCCAAGATGGCGAAGAGGTGATCGTCTATCGCTCCAGTAGTCCGGCGCTCTATGAACAGGTGGTCGAGGATTACCATGGTCGCCAGGCAGAGGCTGAAGGCTATCGGCATTCGCTGGATAACGACGACACGATTTCCTATTACGAGCACATCACCCAGATCGATACGAGCCACGCCGAGGATGGCGTGATCACCTACCAGTTTGGTGCCAACAGAAGTGTAGTCACCCGTTCTGATACCCCCGATACGTTCGAGCGCCTGCTGCACATGAAAGAAGTGCTGGGCTACAAGGAGCAGGGGTATGCCCTGGTGCAGGACGCGCAGGGCGCGCTGCCGATCAAAAGTACCGCCTACAAGAAGATTGAACGACTCGACAACGGCCTGACCCTTGTAGAAATGCAGGATGGCCAGCGCTACGTGATTTCTGAACAACTCAACCCTCAAAGCGATAGCCAGATGAGGTATATGGCCGATGTGCTCGCGCAACTGGAGTCAGGCAAGGCCGAGGGTTATGAGGTACAGACGTCACTGCCCGCCGACTATGACATCGATAAGGTGAAGGTCGAATCGGTCGACGAGAAGACGGGATTGATCCATTTTCAGTATGACGGGCACAAATACATGCTTGCGCCGGGTGATGCTTCAGGGGAAAAGGGGTCACCGTTGGAAAACGTGCGAATCGGCCTTGGTGGCGCTGGTCGTGAAATACCTGAGTTCGGCCCCGGTGGTGAACAACTGTACGACCTGTTGTGGGCACTGAAGGCGACCGATGGCACGGATGCGCATACCACTGTCATCGACGCTATCAAGCATGACGAGGTGCTGACCCGCGACGACGATAAGCCGCTCAGGCTCGAGGATGTCGAAAGCATTACGCCACCCGTCGATGCGGGTGCGGTGGTGGCCAGCGCCGACCTATTCAAACGCATCGGTTTGACACCCGAACAATCTGCACCTGAAAGCGGAGCGCTGATCGTCACGCTCAAGAACGGTGAGCGGCGGGTCGTGATCGAAGCGCTGGCCCCGAATGCGTTCAAGGCGTACACCGAGCAAAGCCAGGCACTGGATGACATCGCACGGGCGGAGAAAGACGGGTATCGCCTGGCCGGGCCCGATGAATATCTGCCGTCGACCGAGGATATCCGTAGCCTCGATGAGCCCGGCAAGTACGGCGACGATCTGATCGGCTTCACCTATCAGAAACCGGGTGGCGAGGAACAAAAGATCGTTGTCAGTGCGCTGACCAATCCTGAGATGTTCGCTCAGGTGGCCGGCGTGCGCGACGAGCGCACCCTGGTCGACAATGACCTGGACACGCTGCGTGCGGAGCATGGGTTGCCGGGCCATGACGAGGTCAGTGTCAACACGCTGGAAACCACGGAAAAAAACGACGACGGCGAGGCCATGACCGTGCAGGAACTGGCCCTGAAACGCATGTACGACGAATACCGGGAGGGCATGAACAACGGCAGTATTCCCGTTGATGACCCTCGCGCTAAGTTCGTGCGTGCGCTGGATGCCAAGAGCATGGCGACCCAGGGCATGAGCATCATTCCCGAACATGGAGAAGCCTGGAAGGGCGCGCCTTCCGACCCCATCGACGTGACCGGTCGTGACGTGCGCGAAGAAATCTTCGATATGCAGGCCATCGATGAAACATTGGGCACACTGGTACAGGACAAAACGATCGCGGCAGACCTGGAGCGTTTCGACCAAGAGGCTCGCGAGAAAGTATCGGGCGGCCCCGAAAAGGTAGCCGAGGTCGAGGCGCGTTTGAAAGAGAGCGTGACCGGCGACGCTTATATCAAATACCTCAAAGCGTTGGAGAAGGATGGCAAGGGCGACCTGGCACAGTTGGACGTTCAGCAGACGTTTATGAACCTGATGCAGGTGGACCCGGAGCTGGCTCAGCAATTTCTGCAGGGCTTGAGCCGCGACAGCATGATCATGGAGCTGGACGAGATCCTCGGCGACCCCAGCAAGATTTCTGACGAAAACAACGCCATTGCGGCCTTCGACACGACCAACTATTGGCTGCGCGCCGCGCGCGGCACCGTCGATATTCCTTCTCACCTGGTTGGAACCTGGGAAAACACCGTTCAGAAGCTGATGCTGGACAAGCAGGACGGGGCCGCATTCGGGCGTATTTACGCGGAACTCGGTGATCAGTACATGCGTACCGGGACCCTGACCGATGCCGACATTCAGAAAGCCTTCAACGCCGAAAAGAATGCCTTCAAGTCGTTGTCCTCAGGGGAGAAGGGGGATTTGGCGAAAATGTTCGGCACCATGCGTGATACCGGCACGTTCGGCGCGGTGTCCGGGGTATTCGGCCTGGCCCGTGGCGTGTACCAGCTACACGGCAACCCGACCGGTCTGGCCAAGACTTCAGAGGGGCGGCTGGCGATCGCCAACGACTTCATCACCTTCGCCAGTTTTTCCAACAATTTCACGACCCTGGGTTCCAAGGGCATGGACCTGATCTTCGACACCAAGATCTACGAGCACCTTGGCCTGAACAAAACCATTCCTGATATGTGGCGCAAGCCTGGCGTTCAACCACCGGTGGATGTGGATTCGGACCTGGCCAAGCATATGAAGAGCCAGGGTTTTCTGCCGGACAAGCCAGACCGCTTCATCCCCGATGACAACGGGCGATTCCGGGTCGAGTCGGGAGGGGCCAACAGTGGGGGGGCATGGATCACCGACGACAAGGGGGGCAATGCGGTACGCGGGGGTTCCAGTAACCCGGCCAATTACCCGAACTTTGATCCGGATGCGTTCAAGGCCGGCTACCTGGAGGGTAACAACTCCAAGTACCGTGCAGTCGGGTCCAACACAGCGCACCGCATTGCCGGTTCGATGTCTCGATTCATCGGCTCATCTTCCGATCTGGTCGGCGGCGTCGTGGGTGTCGTATTGGGAGCATTCGGCATTCGCGACGGCCTGAAGAACGGGGATGCAGTACAGACAGCGGCGGGCTTCTTCGGCGTGGTAGGCGGCGCCGGGGGGATCGCGGCGGGACTTGGCTCCGTAAATGCCGCATGGGGGTTCTTCACCGGCCCGGCGGGCAGGGTACTCGCAGGCCTGGGCTCAGCAGGTTTTCTAGTGTCGGCGGTGTTCGGCTTTATGGGGGGCATCTTCGGTATCGTCAGGGGCGTCAAGCTGCAAAAGGCATCCAAGCAGAACTGGCTGCAAATCAAGCAGTACGAGAAAGACGGATTACTCAAGGACAATGGCGCGGAAAACTACGTGCGTTTACAGACCTACCTGTCCAACTACCGTCAGCGCGATACGCCCGACGACCAGAGCATCTTCGACTACCGCGCGCAGGATTGGAGTGATCCCGACTCCGTGCATAAGGATTACGAAGGTGATGGCGACAATGCCGTGACCAAGGAACATGATTTTTACGGTTCCAATACGGGGGCCAGGCTTTAGGGGCTGTATGGTTTCATCGTGCCGGCAAGGCCGCAGGCAGGCAACTTCATCGCCCACCTGCGGCCTTCACGCTCGGACTGGCCGGGATCTTCAGGACTCGGCGCGATCTCGATTGCCAATCACTTCCTGTGCGGCTGATCTTGCAGGCTGAAGCAGGAAGTCGAATTGTATTTCAGCACTGCGTTTTCCGGATCCGGCTGTTTCGTCGTTGAAGTTGACGTCACATACCAACCCTTCGCGCGTGGCGTAAGCAAAGTCATCCCACAAGTATTTATCGCCCGCCAGGTTGATTTGAGTCGTGAGGTGACGGCAGCCCGGAGCCGAGATAAAGAAATGAATATGGGCGGGCCGATTGCCGTGACGACCGATTGAGTCCAGGAGTGCCTGGGTGGGGCCGTCGGCAGGGCAGCCGTAGCCGGAAGGCAGAATACTGTGCGCCCTGTAGCGACCTTCATGGTCGGCGATAATCCGGCGCCGCAAATTGAAGCTCGATTGGCTTGGATCAAAGTGCGAGTAGCCGCCTTTGGTGTTGGCGTGCCAAATGTCGACAATGGCTCCGGGAATGGGTTGGCCGCTCTCATCCAATACGCGCCCATGCAAAAACATGCGGGTACCCGCGTCGGTTCCGTCATCCATGCGTGCTTCTGCTTCACAGATCGGCGCGCCTGCTACATAGAGCGGTCCCTCGATGGTGCGAGGCGTACCCCCGGTCATGCCTGCCAGTTCGTCGCGGGCATCGGATAACAGGTCCAGGTAATGTTCCAGGCCCAAGCCTGCCACTAACAACGCGGCTTCCTGGCGAGTACCTAATTGATTGATGTATGCGACGGCTTTCCAGAGTTCCTCATCGGTGATCTCAAGGTCTTCGATGGTTTTTACCAGATCGTTCAACAGTCGATTGATGACCTGCTTGAGACGTGGGTTGCCCGTGTTGTTTTTCAGGCCGCTGGTCTCCTCAAGAAAGTTTTGCACGTCGACAGTATGGGAAAGTTTAATGCTCACGGCGACACCTCGTTTTTTATAAGAGCGTCTGCCAACGCAAAATAGATGCCAGTAAAAACAAATCAGCTAAAGGTTTGTTATTGAAGGAAAAGAAGTGAGGTGCGATTTTTATTGAATCCAACTTTAATCAAATGGTTGATTTTATGAGGCGGACTTTCATCATTTGAGAGGCCGCAGAGCAAGTGCCAGAGAATTGGTCTTGTCATATAAATAAAAATTGGTCTTCAAGTAACTTCAACAGGCTGATGTATCCTGAGTTATGAATACATCGCTTGTTATTAACCTCGATCGCTCCCGAAAAATCCCTCTGGCCGAACAGATTCATTGTGGGATCGCTACGGCCATCGAGTCAGGTGCACTGGCGGCCGGTGCCCGGTTGCCGTCCTGGCGTGATCTCGCCGCACAGTTGGGCGTGGCTCGCGGCACCATCAGGGCGGCTTATGAGCGCTTGCTCGACGCTCAATTGATCGTCTGTTCGAAGTCGCGCGGCACTCAGGTGGCGGCGCGCCCAGCGTTGGCCTGTCCTGGCAATACCGCAGAAAAGCACCGAAGCCCGTTATTGGCCATGTTTGACGAGTTTTCGGCCATGCCGGGCGCGTTTCAAATGGGACTGCCCGCCGTCGATTGTTTTCCGGTGAAGTTGTTTTCCAGGATCAGGGCGCAGGCAGTGCGAGCGGAGATCGTAGCGTCCAGGGGCTACCCGGACCCTCGCGGCGAGATTGAATTACGACGGGAAATCGCGGCCCATCTAGCCGTTTCGCGTTCGATCCAATGCTTGCCGTCGCAAATTGTCATCACGGCAGGCTTCACCGGCGCGCTGAGCCTGGCCCTGAAGGTGTTGCGCCTGGATGGGCGATCGGCGTGGATGGAGAATCCAGGTTTTCCAGTGACGCGTTTTAGTCTGCAGGCCGCTCAACTCACGCCCATCCCGATTCCGGTGGATGCCGAGGGGTTGGATGTCGACTTTGGCATGCACTCGGCACCGGATGCAGCGGTGGTGGTCGTTACCTCGGGCCAGCAAGCGCCTTTGGGCCCCACGCTGTCACTGGAACGGCGTTTGAAACTGCTGGATTGGGCCTCGCATTCGGGGGCCTGGGTTATTGAAGACGATTACCTGGGTGAGCTGCAGTTGAGCGGTCGTGCCGCGCCGGCGCTCAGCTCGCTCGACCGTACCGGGCGAGTCCTGCATATCGGCTCTTTCAGCAAGACGATCAGCCCCACGCTTCGATTGGGTTTCATCGTGGTGCCTGTCGAGTTGACCGTGCGATTTGCAGAGGCTGCAATCTGCCTCGCGCCAGCGCCGGGGCCCGCTGTCCAGGATGCCGTGGCCGAGTTCATGCGGGGCGGTCACTACATGCGTCATTTGCGTCGGATGAAGCGTGTCTACGCCTCACGTCGAGACGCACTGGCGACCGCGCTGGGGCATCATGGCTTGTCGGCCACCACTGCGGGTCTTGCGATGCTTGTTCAATTGCCGGAGGGGGCCCTGGATACCTTGATCGAGCGGGAAGCCAAGCCCTTCGGCCTGACGCCGTCGGCCCTGTCGCACTGGTACGAGAGCCCGGATACCCGGCGTTCAGGCCTGTTGCTGGGGGTCACGGCAGCCGTTGACGATCGGCTGCCGGCGCATTGCCTGAGGCTGAAGCAATTGATCGATCAGTTCAGTTGAGAGGCGTTTCCTGCCGTTTCCTCAACCGATAAGCCAGAGCGGGACGTGTCATTCCCAATAAACGTGCAGCCTCGGAGATGTTTTGCCGCGCGCGCGTCATCGCGCCGTGAAACAGTTGCTCTTCCAGGGCATCGAGGCTCAACCCGCGATCGAGTATCTGCTCGACCCATTCTCCAGCGGGCTCCATCAAGGCGCTTTGCGCCGGGGAGTCAGTGCTCAAGCCTATGCTCGTGGTCTCATCCGACAGCGAGGGAAACAACGCCTCCACTGAAATACTCTGGTTGTCGTCAGTGATGATCACACCTCGCTCAATCAGGTTTTCCAGCTCGCGAATGTTGCCCGGCCAGGCGTACTGTTGGCACGCTTCATTGGCGCGATCGGATAACCCCAATGTCTTTTTTTGATAGCTTGCGTGCAATTTCTCGAGAAAATGCTCTATCAGCAGCGGTATGTCCTCCGGGCGTTCACGCAGAGCAGGAATTCGCACAGGGTAAACGTTGAGCCGGTAATACAGATCTGCACGGAACCGACCCTCTTTCACTGCTTGGCCAAGGTCTTCGTGAGTGGCTGCAATGACTCGGACATTGACGTTGCGCGTCTGGCTGTCGCCCACGCGCTCAAGCTCTCCCTCTTGCAGCACCCGCAACAGACTGGCCTGAGCCCTGGGTGTCAGTTCGACAACTTCATCCAGAAACAAGGTGCCGCCATTGGCACGCTCGAAGCGTCCCATACGCGAATGCTGCGCCCCCGTATACGCGCCTTTTTCCACGCCAAACAACTCTGCTTCAAGCAGGTCGGGCGTAATCGCCGCGCAATTCAAGGCGATGAATGGGCCACCGGCGCGTTCGCTACGCACGTGCAGACTGCGGGCAATGACTTCCTTGCCGACACCGGTTTCACCCAGCAACAGAACCGACGCTTTACCGGCCGCAACCTTATCGATCAGCCCGCACGTCTTGCGGTAAATCGGCGAGTGGCCAATGCCGTAAAATTGCCCTGCACGCAGATCCAACCGTTGTTTCATGTTCTCGACCTGAAGCTTCAACGCATGCAGCTCGTCAACGATCGAGTCACTTTGGAAGTACTGCATGAACGCATCCGCGTCTTCCCATTCCTCCGCAGGCTTGCCGATGATTCTGCAAAGGTCGTCGCCGCAGCCGCGACAGCTGACCTCTTTGTAGATGATTCGCCGGCCTACGAAGAAAGATGAATAACTGACCGCGTAGCCAAGCAGCATCCAACAAATCGGCTGATCGGAATGCAGGCGTTCATTTTGGTGATTTTCAACCTCGAAGGAGTCGATCCATTCAATGTCGGCGTAAAAGGTGCCGGCCTCGATATCGATATTCATGGTGCGCGGGCGAACGTGCACCATGCCTTTGAACGAGTGCAACTGAGGCCCGGTGAGAAACATTTCGATATCGCTGCCATGCGGTCGCAGTTTTCTCGCGAGTTCGGCGTCCTTCAATCCGGATTGATAGCCGAGGCGCATAAAAAATCCCTTGGCTCGCTCCTCACCCAGCATTTCGATCAGTTCCCGGCGAAAGGACGCCATCGCTGAAGCTTGCATCAACAGCATGCGTTGCTCGTCCAGCCAGATTTTTCCCTCATGTCCAGGAAATTGAACGCGTCCGGTCAAGTCCTTTAACAGGGGCGAGGTGTCGGACTGTCGATAGGTAACGCTCATACACGTTAACCCCTTGTATGTTGTTATTGGGGAATGTTCAGGCGGGCGAAACCATAATAGAGAAGTTTGGGTGTGATGGGCTTGGTATAGACGTTTTTCGCATAATTGGAGTGGTTTGATCATTTGGATAAAAAGAGAGTTATCCAAATGATCAAACCCATCAAAAACGCCTCTTGCGAACGTTTTAAACTTATGGCCGCCTGTATTTCAAATCCCTCTAACTACCTGTTTTTAATAATTAAAATTATACAGTTCGAGAATTTTATATTCTGGCATCGTTGTTGCTATTCCCCTCGTACCAGTAAAGGGGAACTTGAGCATGCCTAAATCCGCCAGCACGTTCGATCGTATGCCGCGTTACGTTCGAGTGCGCAGTGAACCGAATGCCCACTTTGTTGAGTTCGACTTCGCCATCGGTTTTCCCGAGTTGTTTGTAGAACTGGTGTTGCCACCTCAGGCCTTCAGACAGTTCTGCGCAGACAACCAAGTACAAGCCATGGATGCGCAGATGTGCGAAGCCCTGGAAGCCGATGCCCGAAAGTGGCGCTACGGCGACACGCGTGACGCCGACTGACCGCGTATTGATTACCTGAAAACAATTAAATAAAGGGAGCGCCCTTCATGAGTGTAGAGATCAAGACAACGACCGTTGAAACGATCCGAAATACCTTCAGTCACACGCGCCGCCGGTTTGGCGACAAGGTTGCCAGCCGTTACCAGGAAGCCAGTTTCGACCTTGAGTCAGCCACCAACTTTCACTATCGACCGCTGTGGCAACCAGACAAGTTGCTCAACGATGCCACGCGCACCGCAGTGGTCATGGCTGACTGGTACGCGGTCAGCGACCCGCGCCAGTATTACTACGGGGCCTATGTGCAGGCACGGGCCAAGATGCAGGAAAACGCGGAGCACGATTACGCGTTTTGCGAGAAGCGCAACCTGCTGGCCAGTCTGTCGTCACAGAATGTCCACTTGATTACCTCGTTGCTGTTGCCTCTGCGCCACGCCGAATTAGGCGCGAACATGAACAACAGCAATATCGCTGCGGACGGTTTCGGCACCAGTGTCACGCAGATGCACATGTTTCAGGCCATGGACCGACTGGGTATCGCTCAGTACTTGTCCCGCATCGGCCTGATGCTCGATGACGGCGACGTCCTGCTGCTGGCCCAGGCCAAACAGCAGTGGCTGGGCGCACCCGCCTGGCAAGGGATGAGGCGGTATGTGGAAGACACCCTGGTTGTGCGTGACTGGTTCGAATTGACCGTTGCACAGAATGTCGTCAGCGATGGCCTGGTGTATCCACTGTTGTTCCACAAGCTGGATGAGCAACTCTCGGCCAATGGCGCGGCACAGTTCGGCATGCTCACCGAGTTCATGCGTCTGTGGTTCGCCGAAAGCCAGCGTTGGGTGGATGCCCTGCTCAAAACCGTGATCAATCACAGCGCCGAGAACAAGGCGCTGGTTCAGTCCTGGGTGGATCACTGGCGCCAGCGATGCGTCGACGCGTTGCGACCGATGGCCGGTTTGGGCCTGGACGAGGCGGCGCTGGACTCGGTCAGCGACGAGTTTTCAGCGCGAATGAACAAGCTCGGATTGGGGAGCGTGCAGCCATGACCTCCCTCGTTTATATCAACCTGCAAGACACCGATTACGCCCGCTCGATCGTTGAAGCGATCCAGCAGGACAACCCGAATGCCACTGTTCAGTACCAGCCTTCGATGATCCGGATCGAGGCGCCCGCTCGCCTGAATATTCGTCGCGACACCGTGGAACAGATCACTGGCAGCCCTTGGGATATCCAGGAAATGTTGATGTACGTGATCACCCTGGGGGGCAACGTCGAAGAAGACGACGACGTTTTTTCCTTGCACTGGAACAGCTGAGAACCTTCAGCACCTGCCTGATCCCCCGATTCGGAGAGCCACCATGGCCGTAAAAAAACGCCTTAATGCCAAAGAAAAATACCGTTGCATGACCCGTGACCTGGACTGGGAACCCAGCTACCAGACCCATGAAGACATTTACCCCCACGAGCGTTTCGAAGGCATCAAAATCACTGACTGGGACAAGTGGGAAGATCCGTTCCGACTGACCATGGACACGTACTGGAAGTACCAGGCAGAGAAAGAAAAGAAGCTGTACGCCATTTTTGATGCTTTCTCGCAAAACAATGGCCACACCACACTCTCGGACGCGCGCTACGTCAACGCGCTCAAGCTGTTTCTGTCAGGCGTAACCCCGCTGGAGTATCAGGCTTACCAGGGTTTTGCGAGGGTAGGGCGGCAATTCAGCGGGGCCGGCGCGCGGATTGCCTGCCAGATGCAAGCGATTGACGAATTGCGTCACGTGCAGACGCAGATTCACGCCATGAGCCACTACAACAAACATTTCAATGGCCTGCATGACTTCGCTCATATGCACGACAGGGTCTGGTTCCTTTCGGTGCCCAAGTCGTTCTTCGAGGATGCGCGCACCGCCGGTCCCTTCGAATTTCTCACCGCGATATCGTTCTCGTTCGAATACGTGCTGACCAATTTGCTGTTCGTGCCTTTCATGTCTGGCGCGGCTTTCAACGGCGACATGGCCACCGTTACGTTCGGGTTTTCGGCGCAGTCCGATGAAGCGCGACACATGACATTGGGACTTGAGGTCATCAAGTTCCTGCTTGAACAGCATGAAGACAATGTGCCGATCATTCAGCGCTGGATCGATAAATGGTTTTGGCGTGGCTACCGTCTGTTGACGCTGGTGGGGATGATGATGGACTACATGCTGCCGAACAAAGTCATGTCATGGTCCGAAGCCTGGGGCGTGTATTTCGAGGAAGCCGGAGGGGGGCTTTTCAAGGACCTGGAACGCTACGGCATCCGTCCACCCAAGCATGTCGAGGAAGCGAACAACGGCAAGGATCATGTGAGCCATCAGGCCTGGTCGATTTTCTACCAGTACAGCCAGGCCACTAACTTCCATACCTGGATGCCCACTGACGAAGAGCTCGACTGGCTTTCCCAAAAGTACCCGGACACCTTCGATAAAATCTATCGTCCCCGTTTCGAGCACTGGCGCGCACTGCAAGAGAAGGGCGAGCGTTTCTACAATCCCACCTTGCCGATGCTGTGCCAGATCTGCCAGATCCCCCTGGCGTTCGGCGAAATGGATGAGCCAACGACCCTCGGCCACCGAAGTGCTTTGCACGAGGGCGAGCGGTATCACTTCTGCTCGCAGGGCTGCTGCGACATTTTCGAATACGAGCCGACCAAATACATCCAGGCGTGGCTGCCGGTGCACCAGATTCTGCAGGGCAACTGTGGCGGCGCGGATGTCGAGTCGGTCGTGCGTGACTACTACAACATCAACCCGGGCCAGGACAACTTCGAATACCTGGGCTCCTCCGAGCATCGGCGCTGGCAAGACTGGCACCCCAAGGCGCGCAGCAGTGCGCCACCAACCGACAGCGACCCGAACCTGCTGAAGACCGCTTGAACCTTGACGCCTATTGAAGCTGACCGATTGTCGGCTTCCCTCTCTTCCCTACAAGAATAAGGACGCGACCATGCCCGTCACCGCCATCAGCGCCTATAACGCTCAACCTCTGGACAGCCAGGACAAGTTCAATGGCTTGCAGTTGGTTTACCTGTGCTGGGAAAAACACCTGATGTACTGCGCGCCGTTTACGTTTCCCCTGCCTCCTGGCATGCCGTTCAGCACGTTTATCGAGGATGTGGTGATGCCTTCCATTTCGCACCACCCGGATGCGCAGCATGTCGATTTCGGTCGCGCGTCCTGGCGCCTGAACGATCAACCGTTTATCCCGAACAACGCCGCCAGCCTCATGGACAACGGCATTGACCACAAAAGCCTGCTGCACCTGAATACGCCCGGCCTGAACGGCATTGGCGGCACTTTCAATTGAGGGCCTGACGATGAGCTATCAAGTAACCATCGAACCCACCGGCGAGCAGATCGAGGTGCAAGAAGGTCAGACCCTCTTGCAGGCCGCGTTGCGCCAAGGCGTGTGGCTGCCGTTCGCGTGCGGTCACGGAACCTGCGCCACCTGCAAGGTGCAGGTGCTTGAAGGCGAAGCAGATCTGGGCGCAGCGTCATCGTTCGCCTTGATGGATATCGAACGCGACGAAGGCAAGATCCTGGCCTGTTGCGCCATTCCCCAGTCTGACATGGTGATTGAAGCGGACATCGACCCGGATCCGGATTTTCTCGGCCACCCGGTGGAGGATTATCGTGCGGTGGTCACGGCAGTGGTCACTCTGTCACCCACCATCAAGGGCGTGCATCTCAAGCTTGATCGCCCGATGGCTTTCCAGGCTGGCCAATACATCAACCTGCAGTTGCCGGGGATAGAGGGCACTCGGGCATTTTCGCTGGCAAACCCGCCAAGCCAGGCCGACGAGATTGAACTGCATATACGCCGCGTCGAAGGGGGAGCGGCCACTACGATGGTTCACGATCGACTGAAGCCCGGGGATGAGGTCGAGGTCTCTGGTCCTTATGGTCAATTCTTCGTGCGCACCTCACAACCGGGCAACCTGATCTTTATCGCAGGAGGGTCTGGTCTTTCGAGCCCGCAGTCGATGATTCTTGACCTGTTGAGGTCTGGTGATAAGCGCCGGATCCTGCTGTTCCAGGGCGCACGTAACCGCGCAGAGCTCTACAACTGCGAACTGTTTCAGGCGCTGGAACGTGATTATCCTCATTTCTCCTACGTGCCGGCGCTCAGCCAGGTCGACGATGATACGGAGTGGTCGGGGTTCAGGGGTTATGTGCACGATGCGGCTCGCCAGCATTTCGAGGGACGTTTCACTGACCACAAGGCTTACCTTTGCGGGCCTCCGGTCATGATCGATTCGGCCATCACTTGCCTGATGCAAGGGCGGCTGTTTGAACGCGATATCTTTATGGAACGTTTCTTCAGCGCCGCCGACGGTGCAGCGCCCAGTTCGCGTTCTGCGCTGTTCAAGCGCATCTGAGGGGCGTGCCGCAAAAGCGCGCATTCATCCAGGTGAATGCGCGCCTTGGGCAATCTACTTGGCCTGGTGGCTATCGAGCCACTTGATGACGTCGCTCGCGCTACCGCCGTTGGCCCCTGGCGCCAGTACCGAATAGTGGTCCTGGTCCGGATAGACGCGAAACTCTGCCTCGGTTCCTGCCGCCTTGGCATTGCGAACCGCCTGCCGGGTCACAGCCACTTTGATGGACGGGTCATGGTCCCCCTGCAACAGCAACATCGGGCCAGGCGTACGACCACGGGGCACACTCTGGGCATCCAGCAAAGGCTGAAGCGCCAGGGCCGCTTCCGGACTCTGCGGCGTGAACTGGTAGTCGTTCAACGTGCTCTTGAGGTTGGCGGAAAAGCTCTGCCAGATTTTCAGGGTGCACTCGTTTTGCGCCGTGGGCAGCATCGCCAGGGCCTGGCTACCCAGATAGTCTTCGTAGCGCAGGTTGGGATGCTGGGTCTTGAGACCCTGCAATGCCAGAAGATAAAAGCCACGATCCACCGGGCCGGGCGAGCCATAGTTATAGGCTTGACCGACGTTGGTCACCGGGGCGATACCGATGGTCCCTCGAAAGTCGAGGCCTTTTCCCCACGTCTGCGCGAGTTCGCCAGCTGCGATCGCGGCCTGGCCGCCCTGCGAATGGCCCACCGCGAACCAACGGCTGGACAGCCGGGGTTCCGCTCGCAGCCCCGCACGCACGGCATCAATCACGCCTCGGCCTTCGCTGTCGGCCACGATGTACGGATGCTCACCAGGTGTCCCGAGCCCCTCGTAATCGGTGGCGACCACCGCATAGCCTGCTTTGAGCAACTGAGCAACAAAGCCTGCATAACCATAGAGATCGACTTTGCCGTCCTGATTCAGCACTTTCGAAGGGGCACACTGATCATGGGTACCCGACGAGCCATGTGCCCACGAAACCACTGGCCACCCACCTTTTGGCGGCTTGCCATCAGGGGTAAGAAGGGCGCCACTCACGACCACAGGGCGACCGTCGAGCGAATAGGATCGGTAGGTAATCTGATCCGCTCTGCCGGCTGCCGAAACCAGGGAAGGGGCGAGATGGGTGATCGCCTTGGCCGATAACAAGTCTCCCGCATCCTTGGGGCGTTCCGTTGCACTGGTGCTTTCTGGCGTATAGACCTGCCCATCCACTGCGCCCGCACTGGTTGCTACGAGCGCCGCAGAAATGGCCAGGCCAAGGATAAAGGTGTTTCTTCTTTTGAGTTTCATGGTCACTTTATCGGGTCTCCAAAAGGCCGGATAAAATGCCGTTCGCCTGCGCTATAAAAAAGCACCAAAAAGCGACTGGTTCAATGTACCAGCCGCCTTTGGACGCTCTATTGCTTCATCAGCGCCGCCACTTTTGCGACGCCCGCCTGCGCGCAGACTTCATCCTTGTCGCCACCCGGCGAGCCGCCCACACCCAGGCCGGCGATGGTTTCGTCGCCGACTTTAAATGCGACGCCACCGGGCAAAGCCGTCACGTTAGGGGTGCTGGCCAGCGATTGCGCCACCAGCGGCGGGTACTTTTCCAACACGCCGATATAGGCGCTGGTGGTGTCCACGTGAAAAATCGGGCCCATGGTCACCACCGTGTAGGCCTTACGGAAACTGCTGTCCTTGGTATGAATCACCGCGCGATCACCGCGCAGAACAACTTGCGGGGTTCCCGACACGTCGACAACCGTTGCGGTCACGTCGTAACCGTTGGCCTTGCAAGTATCCACGGCGGTCTGGGCGGCGATCACCGCGCTACTCAAAGGCAGGGCATGGTTGCTGACGGTTATCTGCGCCTGAGCCGGGGTTTGAATAGCGAGCCCGGTGGTTAGCGTCAGAACGACAAGTTTGGCGATAGTCTGGAGTTGCATTTCGGTCACCTCTCATTTCAGTTAGTTGCCTGGATTGAAAGGCATCATGCAGTTGGCTGATTCGAGGCGGAATCCCGCGACGGTGACGAGCACTTGCTCAAAAAGTGGGAAGGTGGCGACGCAGGCCAGGACTTGGCGGAGCAGGGTGATCACTTACCTGAAGCCATACCGCCAAACTCAGCCAGTAACGCTCTAAGTTTCGGCACGGCATAGTCGATGAATCGACGCACCTTCGCGGGCATCGCCTCACGGGAGAGAAACACCAGGTGAACCGGAATCGGCTCAACCTCGAACGACTGCAGGATGTACTTCAGCTTTCCGGCCATGACCGCTTCATGCACATCGTGCTCGAGGATGAAGGTCACGCCAATACCATGGATCGCGGCGTCCACAGCGGCGTCCGGTGATGAAACGAGTAATCGCGGCACGTCGTTTACCGTGCAGAGTTGCCCCGATTCCTGACTGCGGTAACGCCAGGGCGAGAGGCTGGGACTGTCAAACACCACACACGGAAATCGACACAAGTCTTCAGGTGTCTGAGGGCAACCATGGTTCTCCAGAAGCGCCGGGCTGGCCACCGTTACCACCCTCAATGCCCCGACGCGCTGGGCTACCAGGTTGCTGTCACGCAGGTGCCCGACACGAATGGCGACGTCGGCATGCGCATCGACCAGGTCGATGATGCGATCCGATTGCACCAGGCGGATTCGAATCTCGGGATACAACGCGAGGAATTGGTTGATGACTGGCAATACACGCAAGCGGGCCACCTGCACGGGAGAGGCGACCACCAGTTCACCGCGCGGGGCCATGAACTCGCCGGCGGCACGCCGTTCCAGCTCGCCCACGTCCTCCAGAATGCGCTTGGCCGTCGCGACGTATTCAACGCCGGCGTCGGTCAGCGCCAGTTTGCGTGTGGTCCTGATGAGCAGCCGTGTGCCCACCAGGTTTTCCAGGTTGTTGACGTTCCGCGTGAGCGTGGCCACCGGGATGTTCAACTTGCGGGCAGCGGCCGACAAGCTGCCTTCTTCAGCCGAACACACCAGCATCGCCATCGCTTCGAGTCGGTCCACGCAACGCTCCAATCAAATAGGATGAATACTCGGGGCTGACCGAGTATCTAGGCTTTTCCTACAGAGCCTAGAACTGCGTCAGACCACCATCAACCACCATCTCGGTCCCCGTGGTGTACGACGAATCATCGCTGGCCAGGAACAACACGGCCTTGGCCAACTCAGCCGCTTCGCCAAAACGCTTGAGGGCGACCTTGTCTGTAATCGTGGCGGCGACCTGGCCAAGCACATCGTCAGGCAGGCCGATCTTACTGTAGAAGGGTGTCGCGATGGCGCCGGGGCTGACAGCGTTCACGCGGATACCGGCGGGCGCCAATTCTGCGCCCAGCGTGCGTACCAGGGAGCGTGTCGCGGCTTTACTGGCCGCCAGAACCGAAAGGCCGGGATAACCGATAGTGTTCAGGAAGGACGTCGTCACGATAATGCTGCCGCCGTCGTTCATCAGCGCGGCGGTCTTCTGGATCGTGAAGAAGGTTCCGGTGAAGTTCAGCGCCAGGTTATCGTTGAGATAGTCCTCGGTAATGGCCGCCAGGGGCGCGACCGTCGTGGCCCCGGCGTTCGCGAATACCACGTCGATACGACCGAACCTGACGCGTGTTTCTTCGACGGCGTGTTCGATATCAGCGACCTTGCGGATATCGGCCTGGATCAACAAAGCGTTGTTATTGAGTTGCTTGCCGGCCTCGGCCAGGCGTTCAGCGTTGGAGCCGATCAATACAATATCGGCGCCTTCGGCCTGGAATAATTTGGCGGTTTCCAGCCCGATACCGGAGGTGCCGCCGGTGATGAAAGCGACTTTGTTTTTAAGTTTCATGGTGTTTTTTCCCGATGAAGAACTGGCGAAGGGGTAGCTTTCTAGGCGTGCAGTGGTTGGGTGCACGGCCTGGTCAAATGTTATGTGTCGCCAGTTTTGGGGAGAATCCGCTAAATTTGAGCATCATTTAATCAAGAAATGATGAATACGCTCACGCACGCAAAACGCCGTTGAATAATGTTAAAGGGGAGAGCCTATGGGCCAGCGTGCCATTGCGATTATCGGTACCGGCAAGATCAGCGGCGTCCACCTGCACGCTGCACGCCTGGCCGGTGCCCGCTTGCAAGGCGTGTTGGCCTCGTCGCCAGAGCGGTCACGGGACATGGCGCAAAAATGGGGCGCCACCTGCGCTTACGCGTCCATCGAAGAAGTCATGGCGGATCCGGCTGTCGACGTCGTGCATATCTGCTCCCCGAACGCCGCGCACTTTGCCGCCGCCGAAGCAGCCTTGCTCGCCGGCAAGCACGTGGTGTGCGAGAAGCCACTGGCGACCACCCTCGGCGATGCCGAACGCCTTGCCGCGCTGGCCACCGAGCGCGGGCTGGTCGCGACGGTACCATTCGTGTACCGCTATCACCCGGAGGTTCGCGAAGCCCGGGCCCTGATCCAACGAGGTGAACTGGGGCCGTTGCAATTGATCCACGGCAGTTACCTGCAAGGCTGGTTGCTGGATCAGTTCGACAACAACTGGCGCGTCGACGCGGCCAAGGGCGGGGCTTCGCGGGCCTTTGCCGATATCGGTTCACACTGGTGCGACCTGGTCGAATGGATCACCGGCGAGCGGTTTGCCACTGTGATCGCCGACCTGCGCACCACGATCAAGGATCGCCCGACTGCCGCAAGCCCACTGGACACGGTGAATACCGAAGATGTTGCCTGTGCGCTGCTGCGCACAGGCTCGGGCACCCTGGCAAATGTGGTTATCAGCCAGGTTTCAGCAGGTCGGAAGAACCGATTGTGGTTCGAAATCGATGGTGCCAAACGCAGCCTGGTGTTCGACCAGGAGTCTCCGGACCCATTGTGGCTCGGCACCCGCGATGGATTCGAATCACGGTCCAATGACACGCGCCAGGATTCAGCCGAACACCATCGCGCGAATAACGTGCCGGTCGGCCATAGCCAACGCTATGCGGCTTGCTTCGAAGCCTTTGTGAGCGACACCTACGCCACCATCGATGGCCATTTCAGGGAAGGGCTACCGACATTTGCCGATGGCCTGCGCTCGGCGCAGATTGTCGCAGCGGTGCTGCAATCGTCGAAGAGTGAGCGATGGACGGCTATCGGAAGGGCTGACTGATCCCGGCGGCGAGATATGGCGTTAACGTGCACGACCACGAACATGGTTGTTGAGAGAGTAAAAGGAGGATGCCAGAAGTGTCTTGGTCGAATCATATGGCTGATGTCCAATTTCACATACCTCCGTTCACCACTCAGCTCCTTGTAATTGCGCCATTTTTTCAAATTTCATCACTAACATCCGTTTTTTTGTCACAAGAGAACGGAGTTTAGTGAAGTAACGTTCATATAAATCAATAGCTTATGAACCTCCGTTTTTTTTGGATCAGCGGTACGACCATGCCTCCGAAGGCGACCTATGCTTAGGCGTCAGGTGCACGATTGGAGCATGAATGGATGGTCTCTGTCGGCGATTTTTGCTCAGTGGGTACGGCGTCCGATCTGCTGGTCGTAGAAGCTATGTGGAAGCAGCGCGGCGGGGTCGTACGTCTCTGCAAACTGTCTAATGGACTCCAGTTGGCTCTGCCCGAGGAGCGGCTGACCATGTCAACGGATCCGGTCGGGGCCTTCCGAAAGCATATGGACAAAATCGTTCGAGCCTCTCGCAAAAAGTCCAGGGCCTCAGCTAAGCCCGTGTTCGAATCAAATCCTGCTTGCGAGTTTGCAGAGTACCTTGCCATTACCAAGGACGAATGGGCCACGTATCGGATCAAATCAATCACTTACTTTCTCATCCTGCTGGAATCACAGTACCTGACCCCTCACTACTCACTGAAAGCTCTATGGCGAGACGTCTGCGTCAAATGTGACCTGCTGGACATCGATCCGCCAACACTCGGGTTTGTCAGAGACCGGTTGCATAGCCGGCATCGTTCATTGCTCCTCGAAATGATCGGGCGATAGCTATGGAATTTTCAATAGGTGAAGCAGTTTTTGTGGATGGTTTGGAGGGCATCTACCTAATAGTCGGCGATGTTCCGGAGCGGGGCTGTTACCTGGTCAAACTCTCCGGGTTACCTGCGTCTCCAATTGAGGTACCTAAGAGCAAGGTTCACAAGATCAGCACCAAGGCCGTTGAACAAATCCGCGCGGCAAGTGACGTTGGTGTCGAAAACGCCGAGCCTGACAATGAGGTCAGACCTGTTTCCCCATATACCCCTGAACAAATTCTTGTGGGGACTGCACGGGAGGAAGTGATCAAACCACTGTATCTGGGACAGATCACCAAAGAGCAGGCTGAGCAAAAACTGAGCATCGGGCGAACGGTTCTGAATGATCTGCTGCGCCGCTATCGAGAATGGCAATCATGGGAAGCGCTGGTGCCCGGTGTTTCTGGACGAAGAAAGGGTGATACCCGGCTAGAGGATGAGGTTGAAGAGATTCTGGCGAAAGCGATCGATGAAGACTACAAGGGGCCGGGTGCCTCTGTAGTCGCTGTACTCAACCGTGTCCGGTGGGAGTGCAACGCTATTTCGAAGAATCCGCCTTCAGCCTCCACGGTTGAAAGACGGTGTGCCCAGTCATCCATGCGCAAAGCAGTTGCCAATAACCAAGGCCCTGTTGCAGCGCGGGATCAATTCGACTCTTTTCCGTTTGGTACCGTCACGCAGCATGCCCTTCAGCTTGGACAGGCTGATAACAGTCCCCTCGACTGCCAAGCGGTCGATCCTGATACTGGAAAAGTACTGGGGCGACCGAACCTGACCATCATCAGTGATGACCATACCGAATCCTATTTAGGATTCTGGTTATCGTACGCTGCGCCGTCAAGAAACACACTCGCGAATGCGTTCTTCATGGCATTACAGCCTAAAGATGAACTGCTGGCGGAGTTCGCGCTTTCTGCACGGTTTAAATGGATACAGTACGGAAAGTTGTCCAGATTGAGGACAGATGGTGGGGGCGATCTCAATGCCAAAACTGTGCTTGCAACGCTCGCAAAAAATGACATACGTCACGAGCGTAGGATGCGGCCACAGAGCGGTGGCAAGGTAGAGCGTAAGATTGGTGTGGTGAACCGTTATTTCATTCAGACGTTGAACGGAGCGATAGCATCGAGTAGGAAAATCGCAAGGGGAGAAAACCCAGAGAAACTTGCGGAATACTCCATAAAAGACCTGTTTATTCTTATTATTACCCAAATATGCATTCTGCACGAACGTCCTGGTGAGGATGGTTTGACGCCCAATCAGCGTTGGATGAGAGACTTTGGCGAAAAAGACGGTGTATTACGAACGCCCCCAGTTGTCAAAGATGAATCGCCCCGGATTCTCTAGACACCTTGCAAGCTCATTGTGTAACGTTTTTCA
>NZ_JBSVWB010000045.1:0-52808 GCF_054071795.1 Pseudomonas sp. SDO5271_S396 | reverse complement strand
GCGAATGCAGTGGATCAGTCAGCGCATCTGGTGACTGACACTCCGCATTCGCGAGCAAGTCGAATCGTCGCGCCGCCGCTCCCACATTTTGTTTTGCGTCAGTCTGCCGGGTTGGCGAGCGCCTGGGACGCCGCGACGTAATCCGCCTGGAACTCGGGCGATTCGATCCATGCCAGGGCGGCGGCTTCGTCCTCGGTGTCGGTGGCCCACTGGCGGTACTCGATCAGGGCGGCCAGGATAAAGTCGGTGGCTTCCTCCTCACCTTCCTGCTCCAGCACCAGCGCCAGCAGCGGGTGGGCCAGGAATGCCGCGCACAGCGCCTGCTGACTGGTCTCGCCGGCCGTGCGCATCTCGACGAACAACTCCGTCAAATCCACCGATTCCAGATCGATACGGCTGTCATCGCCGGCAAAGGCATCCGGTTTGGCCGCGCCGGCACGTTGGGTGCGGTTTTGCTTGGCCTTGGCCTTTGCCCGGTGGGCACGTTTTTGTTGCTTGTTCGGCGAGGCCATGGGCGCACGTCCTTGGGGTCGGGAACTGGGTGGCGTATTGAAGCGCAGGTTGAGCGAAATCCCAAGGAGTTCTAGGCGCGTTCCGTCACGCGGTGCCCGGGTGTGTCCGGTGCCAGCTCGCCGTGTTGAAGCCACGCCAGTGCAATCGGCCACAAGCGATCCTGATAGGCGCTGCGGAAGAAGGCGAAATGCCCGACGTCGTTTTCGCCGATGTCTTCAGGCGCGATGCGCAGGTGCGTGCGTTCGCTGTGCACGAAGTACCCGAGCAAGCGTTCGATGGCCGCGACGGTGCCGAAGGGGTCATCGGTGATGCTGATCGCCAGTACCTGCGCTTTGACATGGCGGAAGGGCAATGTGCCGAGGGCCTTGGCGCTGGGGCGGGTTTCGTAGCGCGGCGTTGGCGTGCTCCAGTCGCGCACCACGCCTGCCGGTGTGTCTTCCAGCCAGCCCATGCGCTTGCCGGGGAAGTAGTCGAGCAGCGCGGTCAGCAGGGGCATCACCACATGCCATTTGCAAACCATCCGCCAGCGTCCGTTCGCCGCATAATCGCGCCAGTAGGCAAACTGCGCGCCCACGGTGACCAGTCGCCGAATCACGGCGCCAGACGCCCCGAGCCCCGCGGCACAGCCACCGAAGCTGTGGCCTACCACATCGATCGGCTGGCCGGGAAACTCCCGCTGCGCGCGCTGCAACATGGCTTCGAAATCCAGCACGCCCCAGTCCGACCACGAGGCCTTGAGCCCGCGCAGCGAACCGTGGCGGGATTCGCCAATGCCGCGATAGTCGAAGGTGATCACGTCGAGACCGTTGGCGAACAAGTAATCGGCAAAGCGCGCGTAATGACGGCAGCGCACGGACGTGGCGGCGTTGATGATCACCACGGGGCGATTGAGATCGGTGCGGATATGGCGCCAGGTGAAACCGCCAAGCAGGTAGCCGTCGGCGGCGGGCTCCTTGAAGGGCGCGCTCTGGCTGAGCTTGAGCGGGGCGGCAGGTGCCTGCGATGAAGCGTCATTCAGGTTCATTGTTTTTGAGCCTGTCCGGGTTTTTATTTTTGGTAACGGTTGCGCAGTTTGCCAGCACTTGTATCTCTTTCGACAGCTTCACTAACCTTCGTCTCTCTTAAAAAGGCCATATATCCGAGAGGAACGACAGCACACCATGGACCGATTAGACTGGCAGGCATCCTTCAAGGAGGTCTCTATGAGCATCCCACTTTCTCCCATCGTTTCAGAGTTTGAAACAGAAGAGCAGGCTGCCAGCTATGACCGCTGGTTTCGCGCCAAGGTACAGGCTTCGATGGATGACCCTCGACCAAACATTCCGCATGAGCAGGTTATGGCTGAGATGCGCGTTTTGATTGAATCCAAGCGAAAAACGCAAGATGCGGGTTGAGTGGCGGGTACTCGAGAGATTGTCGTGCACCCTGACTATCTGGTGGTGTATCGAATTACGGATTGGATTGAAATACTGACCGTGCTGCATGCTCGGCAGGAGTACCCCTGATAACTCGCTGGTTATATCGCTCGACCGTCAACCTCCACATGCATAACCTTGCGCTTTAGCGATCCGATAGAGCCGGCTTATGACCCGCGACACCCTCGAACACAACCAGATCCCGCTCTACTTCATCGTCGTGGCCCTTGCCGCTGCCTTCGGTCTGCTTGCGCCTTCATTGGCGCGCGGCCTCCATGCCTGGATAACCCCTGCCATCGCCGTGCTGATGTACGCGATGTTCCTGCAAATTCCCTTTCTGGACTTGCGCCAGGGCTTGGGCAACAGGCGCTTTCTGTCGGCATTGTTGCTGGCCAATTTCATTCTGGTGCCCTTGCTGGTGTGGGGGCTGACCCTGGGGCTCGTTGAGCGCCCGGCACTGCTGGTGGGGGTGTTGCTGGTATTGCTGACGCCGTGCATCGACTACGTGGTGGTGTTTACCCATATCGGCAAGGGCGACGCGCGGGCGATGCTGGCGGCGACGCCGGTGCTGTTGTTGCTGCAATTGGTGCTGCTGCCGGTGTACCTGGGGCTGATGCTGGGCACGCAGTCGGTGGTGGTGGCGCCAGGGCCTTTTATCGAGGCGTTCCTGCTGTTGATTGTGCTGCCGATGGTGGTGGCGGTGCTCACTGCGTCGCTGACGCCCCGATTGAAACTGATCCGGGCCTGGAGCAATGCCTGGGCCTGGTTGCCGGTGCCAGCCATGGCATGGGTGTTGTTTGTAGTGATCGCGTCGCAGATCACCTCGGTGGTGCGTGATATCGAGTGGTTGTTGCCGGCGATCCCGGTCTACCTGGGTTTCCTGGTGCTGGTGCCGCTGCTGGGGGCTCTGGCCGCGCGCGTGTTTGCGTTGCCGGCGGCGACGGCACGGGCGGTGACGTTCAGCGCGTCGACCCGTAACTCACTGGTGGTGCTGCCCCTGGCGCTGGCCTTGCCCGAGGATGTGCGTGGGCTGGCGGCGGCGGCGGTGATCCTGCAAACCCTTATCGAGCTGGTTGGCGAGTTGATCTACATTCGCCTGGTTCCGGCGTGGGTATGGCCCGCAGGTCGCTAAGCGCGGGAATGTTCAGGTCTGTTCAGGCGCTATTCAGCAGTGCAGTCGGCACCATAAGGCGGCGCCCTCTACCTGACAGGTCAACCGATGGATCACCGCAACCGTTTTCGCCTGGAGTCCCTGGGCATTTTCCTGATGGCTTTGCTGTTGTTCACTTTGGGCATCTGGGATCAGCAGCCCCAGGGGTTTGACGGGCGCTGGGCGTTGTTCCTGCAAGAAATGTTTCGTCATGGTGCGAGTCTTTTCCCTACCACCTACGGCCAGCCGTACGCGGACTACCCGGGCACCGCGACCTTCTTCAGTTTTGTCTTTGCCCGCCTGTTTGGCGCCCCCAACCATCTGGCCAATGTGCTGCCGACAGCATTGGCGTCGGCTGGGGTGGTTGCCGTGATCTATCGTCTGCTGGTCGCGTCCGGCCGCCAGTGGGCACTGCTCACGGTGTTGCTGACCTTGCTCACCACTCAACTGCTTGAGAAGTCTCGTTCGGTCTGCCTCGATCAAATGGTGGCGCTGCTGTGTGTGGGAGCGTTCTACCTGCTGCACAGCGGCGAACGGTTGCAGTCGCGGTGGCGGCAGTTCGCGGTGTTCCCGCTGTTCCTGCTGGGTTTTGCGATTCGTGGGCCGCTGGGCTTGGTCGAGGTGTGCGGCGTGGTGTGCGTGTACTGGGCGTTGTCGCGCCCGGGTGAGCGAGTCAAACAGGTGCTGATTCACGGCACTGCCGGCCTGCTGCTGTTGGCTGCCGGCTGGTGGTTGTTGATGAAGCTGGCGCGGATCAGTGGTGGCGAGGCCTTTGCCGATGAGGTGTTCAGGATGCAGGTAAGCGGGCGCCTGGATGAGATTGGCGAGCCGTTCTATTTCTACTTCAAGCTCAGCCTGTATCGCTACTTCCCTGTGGTGCCTTTGGCGTTGGCGACGCTGGTGGCGTTACGTCAGCGCTGGCCGCAAAGGCTGGATGACGCCGACACCCAGTTGGTGGTGCGGCTCGGCGCTTGTGGCCTGATGATTTTGCTCGGGTTGTCGGTGCCGCACTTCAAGCGTGCCTACTACATCTTGCCCATGGTGCCGATGTTTGCCGCTGTCGCAGCCTATGGGCTGCTTCAGGCGCAGGGGTGGCTGGTGGGGGCGCGCCGGGCCTACACAGGGCTTGTCTTGGCGCTGCCTGCGTTGTGTGTGCTGGTTGTATTTATTTGCCAGCACCGTTGGCAGAAGCACGGCTATTGGCCGGATGTGTCGTTGCCACTATTGCTGGGCGCGTTGATTGTGCTCCAGGCGGGCGCGCTCATTGCTTGGCGCCGGGCAGCGCGATTGGTGTGGCTCAGCCTGATCGCGCTGGCGGCGCAATGGTTGCTGTTGGTTGCGGTGGTGGAGCCGGCCAAGGACTTGCAATTCGATACGCGGCAGTTTGTAGGGCGCGTGGAAGCGCTGCGAGCGACGCAACCAGGTCCCCTGGTGTTTGTCGATTTGGGTCGGGATACCTGGGCGGTGCGTTACATGATGAATCTGGATCATGACGAGCAGCCGCTGTTTGTCGGACGCAATGAGGTCGAGCGTTTGAATGCGCTGCCTCGACCGTGTTGGGTGATTGTGGCGCACAAAGGGGCTGCGCTGCTGCAAGGCACATCGCTGGAGCATCTGCCTGCGGCGTTCGAGGGGCGTTTGAATGACAATCCGCTGAAGGTGTTTTTGCTCAAGTGATGGGGGGCAGCCGTGGGCGTGATCGCTTTGACTCAGACAGCAAAAAGCCCGCATGCAGCGGGCTTTTTGTGGTGGATGCGACCTTGAGTCAGGCAGCTTCCAGTACCGGAATCTGTATGCCGACCTTTGCCGAGGCGAAGTTGAGGTCGCCGCTGGCAATCGACTGAGCCTTGAAGCCCTGGCCGATCAGGTCCTTGATGTAGAAGGAGTTGTACAGGAAGGCAAAGACGATGTTGCTCAGGCCCATGGTGATCATGGCGATCACGAACTGGATCAGGCCGTATTTCAGGTCGCCACGGAACAGCGCCGGGAAGCAGCCGAAAAAGAACGTCGTCCAGGAAAACCCGACAGGAGCTTCCTTCATCGCGCCCGTGTTCGGGTTTTTGAAAATGATCGATGTGTATGCCATTTACTTCTCCATGTGCCCTAGGGGATAAGCACTGCGCTGGGCGGCGTAATGCCAGGGATGTTGCAATAAGAGGGATGTCAGTCGACGATTTCCCAGATCAGATTGTCCTCGTCGACCATGACGTCCACGCTCAAGGTTTCGTCGCCGTCCGGGCCGGCAACCTCGAGAAGTCCGCGGTATTTGTTCGTGCCCTTTTTGATCAGGGTGACTTCTTTCACCTTGTTCTCACCGGGTGAGGTGTCCTTGTCCCATTGCTCCTGAATGCTCTCCTTTACTTCCTGGGCAAGCTCTTCGTTCGCAGCCTGGGCGTTACCGAGGCAAAGAAGTGATGCGGTAAACACCAGCGCAACCTTCAGGCGGGCGAATGGGCGGGTCATCTCAGGCTCCTTGTTGGCATAACGCTTCCATACCGACTGATGTCGAGGTTCTTCAAGATTGGGTGTCAAACGAATGCAAGTGTTTGAGCGGGGCGGCGAGAGGGGGTGATTTCCGTCGCGGTAGCCTGCTCGGGTGTTGAATGGCAGGGCTGGCGGGTAACGGAGAAGGATGCATCCATATCCTGTGATTCGCCTGCCTTGGCATATTTTGAATCATATCATAACGCTACTAGCGTACGGCATGACGAAGTGGCTCGAATCGCAGGCAATAAAAAACCCGCACCAGGCGGGTTTTTTGTGTTTCGGATGGTATTGGCACCACCTGAAACTTAATAGTGGTGCCCAGAGACGGAATCGAACCGCCGACACGGGGATTTTCAATCCCCTGCTCTACCGACTGAGCTATCTGGGCAACGGGGCGCATTAAACGGGTTTTTCAGGGGGGCGTCAAGCAAGTTTTCGAAAAATATTTAATTATTACCGTCGCTTACGTTCCGACCCCGGATTTTGATCAGTTATTGAGCAGGTGGCACGTAGCCGTCTGCCTTGGCGTATTCCTCGCCTGAAAAGAACTTGTCCATTTCGCCTTGCAGGTATTTGCGGTCTTCGGCGTTCATCATGTTCAGGCGTTTTTCGTTGATCAGCAGGGTCTGGTGTTTCTGCCAGTCGGCCCAGGCCTGGGCGGAGACGTGGTCAAACACGTCCTGACCCTTGGCGCCCGGGTACGGAGGGCGTTCCAGGCCGGGCAATTCTTCTTTGTACTTGCGGCACATTACGGTGCGGGTCATGACGACTCTCCTGCATTCAATACGTCGGCCGCGCGCTTCAGCAGTTTCTTCACCGGGGCGGCAAGGCCCAGGCGCGGCGGGGTGGCGAGGTTATACCAGAGCCAGTCGGCCTCGGCCACGTGATGGACGGATTCCTCGACCTGCACCAGCCAGGGCTCGATGGCCAGCTGGAAGTGGCTGAAGGTGTGGACAAGCCCTGGCAGTGCCTGTTGCTTGCCCAGTTCCAATCCATGCTGATGGGCTAGGTGGTCCAGGTCTTCAAGGTCATCCAGCTCCGGCAAACTCCACAGACCACCCCATAGCCCGGTGGATGGGCGACGGTAAAGCAGAATCGCCCCTTCGGTGTTGGCCAGCAAAGGCATCAGCGTGCGCTTCTGTGGGAGGGCCTTGCGCGGTTTGGGGATCGGGTAGCGTGTCTCCAGGCCCAGCATATGGGCTTCGCAGCCCTTCTCCAGCGGGCATAGCAGGCAGCTGGGCTTGCTGCGGGTGCAGAGCGTGGCTCCCATGTCCATCATCGCCTGGGTGTAGGCATTGACGCGATCGTGGGGTGTGAAACGCTCTGCGGTGGCCCACAGCTGTTTGGCCACCTTGGGTTCGCCCGGGTAGCCCTCCTGCGCGGTAAAGCGCGCCAGCACGCGCTTGACGTTGCCGTCGAGGATCGGCGCGCGCAGGCCCATGCTCAGGCTGGCAATCGCGCCGGCGGTGGACAGGCCGATGCCCGGCAGTTCGGTGAGCTTTTCGACATCCCTGGGAAACTCGCCGCCGTACTCGGCCACGACGATCTTCGCGGTCTTCTGCAGGTTGCGCGCCCGGGTGTAGTAACCCAGGCCGGTCCACAGGTGCAGCACTTCATCTTCCGGCGCTGCCGCCAGGGCTTCGACCGTTGGCAGGGCGGCCATGAAGCGGTCGAAGTAATTGAGCACCGTGCTCACCTGGGTCTGTTGCAGCATGATTTCCGAGACCCACACCCGATACGGCGTAATGCTCTGCTGCCAGGGAAGATCGTGGCGGCCGTGGCGGTCGTACCAGTCCAGCACCGCCGTTGAAAACTGCTCGTTTCTCATCGTTTGAACAGGCCCTTCAGAGCGTCTTTGAGCTGCGGGTTTACCTTGTCGAGCTTCTCTTCAAGCTTCTCGCCCAACCTGTTGCCGGCGGCCTTGATGGCCACCTGGCTCAAGCCGTCCTTGTCCAGGCGGCAGGCTTTGGCACCCAGTTCCAGCGGGCCACGGCAGCGCAGCGGCACCTCGATGCCCTGGAAGTTGGAGCCCACTTCACAGGCCGGGTCCGGCACTTCGCGCTGGTCGCCTTCGACGATGATGCCGACGCGGTAGTCCATGCCCAGCACGCGCAGGTCGATGTCACCGTTGCCGTTGACCGTCAGGCCCGGGATACGCACTTTGAGATCGGGGTTGTTGGCCACGCCATTGCGGAATGTCAGGTTGCCCTTCAACTCCTGGAATGGCGTGTCCTTGCCACGCTGTTCACCGTTCAGCGTCTTGCGGTTGAGCAGGGCGATGCCGGTGCACAATTGTTGTTCAAGGTTGGCGTTGAGCAGCACGCCGTTGTTGATCACAAAGCTGGCGGTACCGTTGAGGCTGTCGATCAGCGCTTTCTGGCTGTTGCCGCGCCCGCTGAGGTTGCTGTCGAGGGTGATCTGGCCCTTGACCGGCGGGTTTTGCCCTTGAGCCTGGAGAATGCGCTCCACCGGTACCTGTTTGATACGGCTTTGCAGGGCCAGCACCGGGATGTCCTGGCGCACATCGAGTGTGCCGTTGGCCTGGAACGTACCGTTGTAGAGGCCGCCGCTCAAGGTGTCGAGCTTGAGCTGACCGTCGACACCGGAAGCTTTCAGCGCTGCGTTCTGGATCGGCAGCTTGCTCAGGGTCAGTTGGTCGAAGGCGAGGTCGGCATTCACATCCAGTTCGCGCAGACGGGTCAGTGGCAGCAGTTTATCGGTGCTCCAGGCGCCTTTGGTCGGTGCGTCCGGCAAGGGCGTGGTGCCACCGGCGGCCATGGCGCCGGCTTCGCTGTTCTGCACTTCGGCCTGGCGCGCGGCGGCGGCGCCCTTGGCGGATTCGGATTTGGCCGGCAAGTAGTTGTCGGCGTTGAAGTTGTCGCCCTTGAGTTGTACGCGCAGGGACTGCCTGGCGAAATCGTCCACGGCCACGCGTCCGGTGAAGGTGCTGCCGTCGAGTTTCAGGTTCAGGTCTTCCAGTGCCACGCTGGTAGGCGTGCCTTGCAGGCGGCTGACCAGCTCGACCTTGCTCAGGCTGCCCATGGCCATTGGCGGCAAGGGATGACCGATGCTGTCGAGGAACTTGGCCAGGTCGAACTGGGCGATGGACAAGGCGCCGTTGAACTGCGGGGTCTTGTCCAGGTTGTTGACCTTCAGTTCACCCAGGGCGCGCAACTGGTTGGCCGAAAGCTTCAGGTTGGTCCATTCGGCGATATTGGCCGCCAGGTCCACCAGCAACTGGCCCTGGGTGGAGAAGGTCACGGTTTTGTCCAGCAGCGGCTCACCCGTGGCTTCGCCGCTGATGCGCATGTCTTCGAGCTGGTAGCGCTTGATCGCGCGTTGAATGCGCAGGTTGCCGTTGAGTTCGGTCTTGACGCGCATCACCGGCTGGTTGCTGCCGAAGAATGCGGTGAGCTTCACCGGAATGCTCGCGCCTTCATGCACGGCGCCGGCACTCAATTGGATGCTTTCGGCGCTGAACTGCTTGCCGGTCTGCTCGTCGTTGTATTCGACCCGCGCGTTGTTGACGGTCAGGCTGTCGATGTCCAGGCGAATCGGCTGCGGCGGTTTCTCTGGCTTGGGCTCGGTTGCAGGCTCGGCGGGCGTGGCCGCTGGAGTGCCGCTGGTGGTCGGCACGGTGGCTGTCTTGCCGATGTCTTCCCAGTTGCCATGGCCGTGCTTGTCCCGGTTCAGGCGCAGGTTGAGGCCTTCGACACGCACATCGCTCATCTGCACTTCGCGGCGCAACAGCGGCAGTACGCGTACCGACAGGCCAAGCATCTGCAGGTCGGCGAACGGTTGCGTCGGGTTGGTCAGGGTCGCCACGCTGGCTTCGTGCAGTTCGAGGCCGAGCCAGGGGAAGAGGCTCCAGCCGATATCGCCATTGAGCGTCAGCTCGATGTGGGCCTTGTCGCGGGCAATCTGGCGAATCTCGTCTTTATAGTCGTTGGGATCGAAGAGGTGGGTCAGGGCGAAGCCCAGGGCCACAATGATCAGCAACAGCCCGAGAAGTACCAGACCCAGGATTTTGCCGAACGCTTTCATGGGCGAGTCCTTGTATGTCGAATTCAAAATTTAGCCGCAGAGTATAACGTCCGACGGCCTGCGTCAGTTCACGGATCGTTACAACGTATCCAACCCTGGCAAAACGGGTTTTTGGCGCCAAACAAACAGATTTCCGGAAAAAGGTGATATCAGTTTGGTTTTTCTGTCATCCACAGGTGCTAATCTCTGCACGTTCGTCTGTCGTCTGCGACACAGCGTCGCGCCTAACAAGGAGCTTTACTCAACAACAACAGCCAACGCTTTGCGTGAAAGGCTGAGGGAGAGAGCGCCTGACGGACAAATACCAATAACTGGGGGAAACACTAATGAGCACTAGCTCCGCGGCCGCTCATACTGCCGCACAGCCTGCGTTCCTGTCCAAGGAGCGCATTATCGCCAAGCCAGGGTTCAACCGCTGGCTGGTTCCGCCGGCCGCGTTGGCCATCCACCTCTGCATCGGCATGGCCTACGGTTTCTCCGTGTTCTGGCTGCCATTGTCCAAGGCGCTGGGGATTACCGCACCGGTCGCCTGCGCGCCGGACATGAGCTTCATCGCTCAGGTTTTCTCGTCCCAATGCGACTGGCCTATTTCCATGCTGGGCTGGATCTACACCCTGTTCTTCATCTTCCTGGGCTGCTCGGCAGCGATCTGGGGCGGCTGGCTGGAACATGCCGGGCCACGCAAGGCAGGCGTTGTATCGGCACTGTGCTGGTGTGGCGGCCTGCTGATCTCGGCGCTGGGTATTTATACCCACCAGATCTGGCTGATGTGGATCGGTTCCGGCGTCATTGGTGGTATCGGCCTGGGTCTGGGCTACATTTCGCCTGTGTCGACCTTGATCAAGTGGTTCCCGGACAAGCGCGGCATGGCTACCGGCATGGCGATCATGGGCTTCGGCGGCGGCGCGATGGTGGGTGCACCTCTGGCCGCAGCGCTGATGGGGCACTTCGCCTCGCCGACCAGCGTGGGCGTGTGGCAGAGCTTCCTGGTAATGGCGGCGATCTACTTCGTGTTCATGATCGGTGGTGCGTTGTCGTACCGCGTTCCGCCTACCGGCTGGAAGCCTGAGGGCTGGACCGCGCCGGCGAAGAAAGCCAGCAATGCGATGATCACCCACCGTCACGTTCACGTGAATGTGGCGTGGAAAACCCCACAGTTCCGCCTGGTGTGGCTGGTGCTGTGCCTGAACGTTTCTGCCGGTATCGGTATCCTCGGCATGGCTTCTCCGCTGCTGCAGGAAGTGTTCGGCGGCAAGTTGCTGGGCGTCGATGTGCCGTTCGGTCAACTCAATGCTGGCCAACTGGCCTCCATCGCGGCCATCGCGGCAGGTTTCACCGGTCTGTTGAGCCTGTTCAACATCGGTGGCCGGTTCTTCTGGGCGTCGTTCTCCGACTACCTGGGCCGTAAAAATACCTACTTCGTATTCTTCGCCCTGGGTTTTGCCCTGTACGCGCTGATCCCGAACCTGGGTCACCTGGGCAACGTGGCGCTGTTCGTGGCCGCGTTCTGCGTCATCCTGTCGATGTACGGCGGTGGCTTTGCAACCGTGCCTGCGTACCTGGCCGACCTGTTCGGCACCCAGATGGTCGGCGCAATCCACGGTCGTCTGCTGACCGCCTGGGCGGCGGCGGGCGTATTGGGCCCGGTATTGGTGAACTACATCCGTGAGTACCAGTTGAGCATCGGCGTTGAACGCGCTGCGGCCTACGACATCACGCTGTACATCCTCGCCGGCCTGCTGGTGCTGGGTTTCATCTGCAACCTGCTGGTGCGCCCAGTGGCCGACAAGTACTTCATGACTGACGCCGAACTGGCCGCCGAACAGGCGCTGGGCCATGACAAAGGCGCTGATGCCACCACTTCTCTGGAGTGGAAAGCGGCCCCTGGCACCGTACCAATGGCGATCGCCGCCTGGCTGGTGGTGGGCATTCCGTTGGCATGGGGGGTGTGGGTGACCCTGCAGAAAACCGCGGTACTGTTCCACTAACCCTGTGGGAGCGGGCTTGCCCGCGATAGCATCACCTCGATCTGGCTGAATGACCGAGGTGCCTGTATCGCAGGCAAGCCAGCTCCCACACTTGATATTCATTTGTCTTCAGTCGGGCGCACCATCCTGGAGCGCCCGCTTGTATGCACATGTCTATCCCCGACACTCCATCAGTCTTATCCCCTCCGATGTTTCTGTTTGTCGCCCGCGCCCCTATAATGGCTGCCTTTTTCGCCCAATGATTTTGCGGAGCTGGTGATGGCCGAACGTAAGGCGTCCGTCGAGCGCGACACTCTGGAAACCCAGATCAAAGCCTCGATCAACCTGGATGGCACCGGAAAGGCCCGATTCGATATCGGTGTACCTTTTCTTGAGCACATGCTGGACCAGATCGCCCGTCACGGGCTGATCGACCTGGATATCGTCAGCAAGGGCGACCTGCACATCGACGACCACCATACGGTGGAAGACGTGGGCATCACCCTCGGCCAGGCATTCGCCAAGGCCATCGGCGACAAAAAAGGCATCCGTCGCTACGGCCATGCCTATGTTCCGCTGGATGAAGCGCTGTCGCGTGTGGTCATCGACTTCTCGGGCCGCCCTGGTCTGCAGATGCACGTGCCGTACACCCGCGCCACCGTGGGCGGCTTCGACGTCGACCTGTTTCAGGAGTTCTTCCAGGGTTTCGTCAACCACGCACTGGTCAGCCTGCACATCGACAACCTGCGCGGTACCAACACCCACCACCAGATCGAAACCGTGTTCAAGGCTTTCGGCCGCGCGCTGCGCATGGCTGTCGAGCTGGATGAGCGCATGGCCGGGCAGATGCCATCGACCAAGGGCGTCCTGTAATGCAGACGGTCGCGGTTATCGATTACGGCATGGGTAACCTGCACTCGGTGGCCAAGGCCCTCGAGCACGTAGGCGCCGGCAAGGTGCTGATCACCAGTGATGCCAATGTGATTCGCGAAGCCGATCGGGTGGTGTTCCCCGGGGTTGGCGCGATTCGCGACTGCATGGCCGAGATCCGTCGCCTGGGCTTTGACAGCCTGGTGCGCGAAGTCAGCCAGGACCGCCCGTTTCTCGGCATCTGCGTGGGCATGCAAGCCTTGCTCGACCGCAGTGAAGAGAACGACGGCGTCGACTGCATCGGCCTGTTCCCCGGTCAGGTGAAGTTCTTCGGCAAGGACCTGCACGAAGACGGCGCCCACCTCAAAGTCCCGCACATGGGCTGGAACGAAGTCAGCCAGGCAGTGGATCACCCGCTGTGGCACAGCATTCCGGACCTGGCGCGTTTCTACTTCGTGCACAGCTACTACATCACCGCCGGTAAACCGGGCCAGGTGGTGGGGGGCGGGCACTATGGCGTCGACTTCGCCGCCGCATTGGCCGAAGGCTCACGCTTTGCCGTGCAGTTCCACCCGGAGAAGAGCCATACCCATGGCCTGCAATTGCTGCAGAACTTCGCCGCCTGGGACGGGCGCTGGTAAATGGCCAAGAAGCCGAAGCAACCGATCCTGAACCTTGCGCCCGAGCAAGAGCGTGAGGCCACCCAGAAGATCCAGCGCTTCATGGAAGACCGCTTCGAGCTCAAGCTGGGCTCGTTCGAGGTCGCCGAGATTCTTGAGCTGTTCACCACTGAAATTGCTCCGCACTATTACAACAGGGCGATTTTCGACACGCAGACGCTCCTTAAAGAAAGGTTCGAAAGCCTCGAAAGCGACTTGTGGTCGCTTGAGAAACCCTGATTTCCAAGCATTGCTGAATATCGAATAAGGTTTGCCAGATGCTGATTATCCCCGCTATCGATCTCAAGGACGGCGCCTGTGTACGCCTGCGCCAAGGCCGCATGGAAGACTCCACCGTGTTCTCCGACGACCCCGTGAGCATGGCTGCCAAATGGGTGGAAGGGGGCTGCCGTCGCCTGCATCTGGTGGACTTGAACGGCGCCTTCGAAGGTCAGCCGGTCAACGGTGAAGTCGTGACCGCCATCGCCAAGCGCTACCCGAACCTGCCGATCCAGATCGGTGGCGGTATCCGCTCCCTGGAAACCATCGAGCACTACGTCAAGGCGGGCGTGAGCTACGTGATCATCGGCACCAAGGCCGTGAAAGACCCGGCTTTCGTTGCCGAGGCCTGCCGGGCGTTCCCGGGCAAAGTGATCGTGGGCCTGGATGCCAAAGACGGTTTCGTCGCCACCGACGGCTGGGCTGAAATCAGCACCGTGCAGGTGATCGACCTGGCCAGACAGTTCGAAGCCGACGGCGTGTCTGCCATCGTTTATACCGACATCGCCAAAGACGGCATGATGCAGGGCTGCAACGTGCCGTTCACCGCTGCGCTGGCTGGCGCAACGAAGATCCCGGTGATCGCCTCCGGCGGCATTCACAACCTGGGCGACATCAAGTCGCTGCTGGACGCCAGGGCGCCAGGCATCATCGGCGCCATCACTGGCCGTGCGATCTACGAAGGTACCCTGGACGTCGCCGAAGCCCAGGCTTACTGCGACGCCTACAACGGCTGAGGACTGACCATGGCGCTGGCCAAACGCATTATCCCTTGCCTGGACGTCGACAACGGTCGCGTGGTCAAGGGCGTCAAGTTCGAGAACATCCGCGACGCCGGTGACCCGGTGGAAATCGCCCGTCGCTACGACGAGCAAGGCGCGGACGAGATTACCTTTCTCGACATCACGGCCAGCGTCGATGGCCGCGACACCACGCTGCACACCGTGGAGCGCATGGCCAGCCAGGTGTTCATCCCGTTGACCGTGGGCGGTGGCGTGCGCACCGTGCAAGACATCCGCAACCTGCTCAATGCAGGTGCCGACAAGGTCTCGATCAACACCGCTGCGGTGTTCAACCCGGAGTTCGTCGGCGAAGCCGCGCAGCACTTCGGTTCCCAGTGCATCGTCGTTGCCATCGACGCCAAGAAGGTTTCCGGCCCGGGCGAAACCCCGCGCTGGGAGATCTTCACCCACGGCGGTCGCAAGCCGACCGGCCTGGACGCGGTGGAGTGGGCAATGAAGATGGAAGGCTTGGGCGCGGGTGAAATCCTGCTGACCAGCATGGACCAGGACGGCATGAAAAACGGCTTCGACCTGGGCGTGACCCGCGCCATCAGTGATGCGCTGGGCATTCCGGTGATCGCCTCCGGTGGCGTCGGCAACTTGCAGCATCTGGCCGATGGCGTGCTCGAAGGCCACGCCAGTGCGGTGCTGGCGGCGAGTATTTTCCACTTTGGCGAATACACCGTCCCCGAGGCCAAGGCGTACATGGCGGCGCGCGGTATCGTCGTTCGTTAATCGCTGCTGGACACCATGGCAGGCGCGCGGCACTCTCTGCGCTTGCCATGGATTTCGGTACCTTTCATGTTCAAACACCTGCTGCTCTCCCTCGCCGGTGCCTCCTTGCTGTTGGCAGGCACCGTCCGGGCCGAGGAACCGTCTGACGCCTCCGTGGTGTTGCTGACGGAAAACTTCCCGCCCTACAACATGGCGAAAAACGGCAAGAACTTCGCCAAGGACGAGAACATCGAAGGCATCGCCGTGGACATCGTGCGCGAGACCTTCAAGCGTGCAGGCGTTTCCTACAATCTCACTCTGCGATTTCCTTGGGAGCGTATCTACAAACTCGCCCTGGAGAAGCCTGGCTACGGCGTATTTGTGATGGCTCGCCTGCCGGATCGCGAAGCCCTGTTCAAATGGGTCGGCCCCCTCGGCCCGGATGACTGGGTGTTGCTGGCCAAGGCCGACAGCAAGATCCAGCTGGCCGACCTTGAGCATGCTCGCCGCTACAAGATTGGCGCCTATAAAGGTGACGCCATCGCCGAAACCCTGGAGAAGCAGGGGCTCAACCCGATTGTCGCTCTGCGTGACCAGGACAACGCACAAAAGCTGGTGGACGGTCAGATCGACCTGTGGGCCACCGGTGACCCGGCAGGCCGTTACCTGGCCCGCCAGGTCGGGGTGACCGAACTGAAAACCGTGTTGCGCTTCAACAGTGCCCAGCTGTACCTGGCGCTGAACAAAGAGGTGCCGGATGACCTGGTCGCGAAGCTTCAGGCGGCGCTCGATCAGTTACGGAGTGAGGGTGTTGTCGACCAGATCATGGCCAGGTACCTCTAACACCGGTTCTGCCGCCGGAGTGTCGTCCTCGGGCTCGACGGCGGGTGCGGGCTTTTCCACAGGCGGCTCGCGCTCTGGCTGGATATTCGGCGCGGGCTCATCCCTGGGAAATTCACTCATATAGATATGATCGCCGTTGGTGTAGCTGAGGGTGGACGCCACTTGGCTGCCATCCTGGCGCAGCAAACGGTATTCGCTCTGGATCAGGTAGGCCACGACGGCTTTCCTGGCGGGCACGTAGGTGATGATTTCCAGAGGGGATGCTTCATTCCAGCCTTTGGCGGAGCGCTGGGTATGAGTGAAGGCCGGCTCCAGATTGGCCGAGAAGTTCATCGCCAGCGGACGGATACTCGCTGACCATGCTCGCCACATCGCTACGCGGCAGGTCGCTGCCAGCGCGATTGAGGAGTTGTCGGTTTCGCCTTTGGTCGCTGTCCACATGAACGGTTGGCTGGTGTTGGACGTGTTGTGCCCGAATCCGACGAACTGATGGCGGTCGATGCGCTCCAGTCGGTAGGTGGGCGAGGTGTGTAATTGCTCGGTTGCACGCAGTGCCGGGTCTTTTACGCAGAACCACGGCAATTCGCATACCTGGGGTGCCGGGGAGGTTTCTTCTGCGGTGGGCGCTTCATAACCGGTGAGGGGCGGTGGCGGAGTGGGTTCGGCCAGTTGGGCCGCAAATTTGAGACGCAGCGCGTAGGTCGGTTGATCGGGCCGGGCGTAGCGCGCGTTGCCAACGAAAGTGCCGGGCGCCAGGCAGATTTCGCCAGGCGCTGCGTCCGGCGGGGTGATCGACCAGGCACTGAAGTCTTCGGTGGCTCCGCTGCCGAAATCATTCCAGATCAAGTCGCCGGGCTGTGCACTGACGGTCAGGTCGGCGCGCACACAGCGTACGGCATTGCGCGAAGGCTTTTCATAACCGACGCCACACACCAGGCCCATGGCGACATACCCTTCAGGCGGCAGGGGCTGCCAGAGGGAAAAGTCGGTCCGTGCGCCCGAGCCTTTGTCTTTCCAGACCAACTGATAATCATCCGGTGAACGCAGGGCGGTGCCGCCGACTTTATTGGCGTCGCTGACCACCGCGACGATCTTTCGCTGGTTGATATTGAGGTAGCTGTCGGTGGCCACGTCGCCCAGCGGGAAAAAATGGCCCAGGGCGTCGGCAGCGGTGCTGGGTCGCCACAGGCTGACAGCTTTGTGCGCGCCAGAGCCCTGGTCGTTCCAGAGTGGCAAGAATTCGTCGGTAAAACTGATGAGCAGGTCGTTGTATTGCAGAGGCGTCATTCGAAGGCTCTCCTTGGGGTGGGAGAGGCAACTATCGAAGAAGGTCGCTCAGGCTGGGCGGTAGTTATCTACGCGCAGGCAGATAGGTTCCGTTTTTTCCGTGGGCAGCCATGGCCTGGTTACTGCGCACGCTGATCATCAGCTTGATGTCGATCCAGTCCACGCCCTGGGCCTTGAGCTTGGGCAGCTCACGTTCCAGCACTGCCAGCGTTTGTGGGTACGGATGGCCGATCATCACCGCCGAACCCTGTTTGTGAGCCAGTTTGATTGCTGTCTGCAACTGCGTGGTGATGGCCGCTTCGGTGCGTTCGTCATCGAGGAACACGTCCCGCGAGACGTGCGCCAGGCCGATTTTCTGGGCCTCAGCGGCCGCGACGGTCTGCGCGCTGGTACGGCTGTCGACAAAGAACTTGTTGCGCCGTTGCAGCTCGGCCATCAGCCAGGCCATGGCCTCGGGCTGTGCAGTCATGCGGCTGCCCATGTGGTTGTTGATGCCGGCGGTGTAGGGCACGGCCTGGAACGCGGCGTCCAGGCGCTTGCCGAGCTCTTCGATGGGCAGCTCGGGGTGCCAGGCGAACGGGCCTGTGGCCGGGTCCATGGGCATGTGCAGGATCACGATCTTGCCGGCCTTGTGGGCTTCGCGGGCGAACTCGGCGGCGTGGGGGGTGTCGGGCATGATCGCTGTGGTCACCGGCCCAGGCAGGGCCAGCACGCGACGATCCCGGGGCAGGTTTTGCCCGAGGTCGTCGATGATCAGGGTCAGGTAGGCTTTGGGCGACTCGCTGGCGGGGGCCGCTTGAACGACCCCTGCCAGGCTGCACAGCACAGCGATGATCAGGGCAAAGCGCATATCAACGGCTGCGGGTGATGCTCAGGCCCTTGAGCAGGCTGAGTGCCTGGGCCAGTTGGTAGTCATCGTCCTGCGGCATCGGCTTGGCTTTGGTGCCGCTGCCGGTAGGCTGGTCGGCGCCGCCGTTGCCATTGCCCAGGTGGCCTTGCAGGTCCGCTTCCTTGTAGTACTCGCTGTCGGCCTCGTTGGTGATCTTGGCCTTGCGTACCTCAATGTCCGGCACGATGCCCTGAGCCTGGATCGAACGGCCATTGGGCGTGTAATACAGTGCGGTAGTGATCTTCAGCGCACGCTCGTTGTTCAGCGGCAACACGGTTTGCACCGAGCCTTTGCCGAAGCTGTTGGTGCCCATCAGCACGCCGCGTTTCTGGTCTTGCAGGGCGCCGGCGACGATTTCCGAGGCCGAGGCACTGCCGCCGTTGATCAGCACGGCCAGTGGCACGTTCTCGCTGAGGTCGTTGCCGGTGGCCGAGAAGCGCAGCTCGGAGTTGGCGATACGGCCCTTGGTGTAGACGATCAGGCCTTTGGTGATGAAGTGGTCGACCACTTCCACCGCTGCTTGCAGCACGCCGCCCGGGTTGTTGCGCAGGTCGAGCACGATGCCGCTGAGTTTCTTGCCGTTGTCCTTGCGCAGCTTGGCCAGCGCCTTGGCCACTTCGTCACCGGTCTTGACCTGGAACTGGGTGATACGGATATAGCCGTAGCCCGACTCCAGCAACTGGCTCTTGACGCTCTTGACCGTGATGGTGGCGCGGGTCAGGGTCACATCAAACGGTGTGCCGCCATCGCGTACCAGGGTCAGGGTGATTTTCTGGCCGACCTTGCCGCGCATCTTGTCGACGGCTTCGGTCATGGTCTGGCCGCGGGTCGGCTGGCCATTGATCTTGACGATGAAGTCGCCGGCCTGGATGCCGGCCTTGGACGCCGGGGTGTCATCGATCGGCGAGACGACCTTGACGTTGCCGTCTTCGGAGCCGACTTCGATGCCCAGGCCGCCGAATTCGCCGCTGGTGCTTTCCTGCAGTTCGGCGAAATCTTCCGGGCCCAGGTAGGCGGAGTGCGGGTCGAGGTTGCTGAGCATGCCCTTGATGGCATTTTCCAGCAGGGTCTTGTCATCTACAGGTTCGACGTAGGCGGCCTTGATCCGGTCCATCACCTCGGCGAAGGTGCGCAACTCGTCCAGTGGCAACGGTGCCTTGGTGGTCGCGGCCGTGGCGGCGGGTGCGGCTGGAGCGGCCTGGTCGGCGACAGCCAGGGGCGCGCCGATCACCAGGGCGATCGTCAGGGCCAGCGAAGTGAGGCGGGACAAATGCAGCATGTCGAACGAACTCCTAATGTAGATGCGACCCTTATCCTTGGGTGCGACACCATTGTGCGGGATCGCTCGGGCGACCCTGCTGACGAATAGCGAAGTACAGCGCCGGGGTGTCCTGGCCACCACTGTTTCCGACAGTAGAGATGGATTCACCGGCTTTTACCACATCACCTGCCGACTTGAGTAACGTCTGATTGTGGCCATAAAGGCTCAAATAGCCATTACCGTGGTCAAGAATCACCAGCAAACCGGCACCCCGCAGCCAATCGGCAAATACCACACGTCCGCCGTGAACGGCATGGACCTGGCTGCCGGCGGAGGCGCTGATCATCACCCCATCCCACTTGGCGCGAGTGTCATCGCCGCGGGTTTCCCCAAAGCGTGCCAGTAATCGACCATCAACGGGCCATGGAAGTTTGCCCCGGGCTGCAGCAAAAGGCCCGCCGAACGATTCACCTGCGCTGGAAACCAGCGGGCCGGGAGCCGCATGCGCCGGTTTGCGCGGCGCCGGGGCGTCGGTGGTGGCAGCCAGTTCGGCTTCACGCTGACGCTTTTTTTCCGCTTCCTGCTGGGCGATCAGCGCTTTTTGTCGCGCTTCCTCGGCCTCGCGGGCCTGGCGTGCCAGGGTTTCTTCGATGGTCTTGAGGACCTTGGCCAGGTCAGCCTGGTCCTGCTCGCGGGCCTGTAGCTTGGCGTCACGGGCCTTCACGTCGTCATTGAGCCTGGCCAGGGCCAGTTGGCGCTCCTTGCGGACTTTGTCCAGCTCGTTGCGCTGGGTGTCGAGGGCGACTTTCTGATCTTGCAACTGGGACTGCTGGTTGGCGATTTCCTGTTCTACATTGACCAGCTGGCGCAAGGTCTCGTTGAAGCTTTTCAATTGCTCCAGGCGGGCTTTGCTCAGGTAGTCGTAATAGGTCAGGGTGCGCGCGAATTTTTCCGGATTCTGCTGGTTGAGCAGCAGCTTGAGGTATTCCTGGCGGCCGTTCTGGTAGGCGGCGCGAGCCTGGATCGCGATCAGGCGTTGCTGTTCAACGCGTGCGCTCTGGAGTTTTTTTTTCTCAGCGTCGAGTCGCTCCAGTTCCGACTCGCTCTTCTTTAGTTCTTTTTGCAGCTCCTGGACCTGCTTCTCCAGCTTGCCCATCTCGGTTTCCGTACCGCGCAGGTCTTTTTGCACGCCGGACTTCTCTTCCTGGAGCTTGCCCAGCAGCTTTTTCAGCTCGGCAATGTCCTGACGCGTGGCGTCCAACTGTTGTTGGGTTTGTGCGCGCTCGTCGGCAAAGGCCGGTTGGAGCAGGCAGACAAGGGCAAGGGTAATCAAGGCGCGAAGCATAGAGGCGGGCGACACCAGGGAAAGGGACGGCCTAGTATGCCCGGCAAGCGCTGCAAAAAAAACGCCCAATTCGGGCTGGAAGGCAAGTTAGGCGCTGAGTGGCGAGGGTGTGGCAAAAAGACAGACTCAAAAGCACCTCTCAACCTTGTGGGAGCTGGCTTGCCTGCGATGCGGACACCTCGGTGTTTCAGGGAAACCGAGTTTATGCTATCGCAGGCAAGCCAGCTCCCACAGGGGCTCGCGGTGCTTTTACGGGTTAGACCAGAATCGAAGTACCGGTCATTTCCACCGGCTTCTCCAGCCCCATCAGTTTCAGCATGGTCGGCGCCACATCCGCCAGTACGCCGCCTTCACGCACTTTCAGGTCGCGCTTGCCGACATAGATGAACGGCACCGGCTCGGTGGTGTGGGCCGTGTGGGCCTGCCCTGTGGACTCGTCGGACATCTGCTCGCAGTTGCCGTGGTCGGCGGTGATCAGTGCTTCGCCGCCGACTTTTTCCAGGGCATCGACGATACGACCGACGCACGTGTCCAGGCATTCCACGGCCTTGACCGCGGCCTCGAGGTTGCCGCTGTGGCCGACCATGTCACCGTTGGCGTAGTTGACCACGATCACGTCGTAACGCAGGTTGTCGATGGCGTCGACGATCTTGTCGGTCACTTCCGGCGCGCTCATTTCCGGTTGCAGGTCGTAGGTGGCGACTTTCGGCGAGGGGATCAGGATGCGCTCTTCGCCCGGGAACGGCTCTTCGCGACCGCCGGAGAAGAAGAACGTCACGTGGGCGTATTTCTCGGTTTCGGCGATACGCAGTTGGGTCTTGCCGTTTTTGGCCAGGTAGTCACCCAGCACGTTGTCCAGGCTGCCAGGTGCAAAGGCCGCCGGGGCGGGGATGCTGGCGGCGTACTGGGTCAGGCCCACGTACTGCACTTTTGGCTGGCGGGTGCGTTCGAATTCCTTGAAGTCGTCTTCGACAAAGACCCGGCTCAGCTCGCGGGCGCGGTCGGCGCGGAAATTCATGAACACCACGGCGTCGCCGTCTTCCACTTTCACCGGCTCACCGATGGTGGTGGCCTTGACGAATTCATCGCTCTCGCCACGGGCGTAGGCGGCTTCCAGGCCGGCCTGGGCGGTGGCGGCGTTGAACTCGGCCTGGCCGTCGACGATCAGGTTGTAGGCCTGGGATACGCGGTCCCAACGGTTGTCACGGTCCATGGCGAAGTAGCGGCCCACCAGGCTGGCGATACGACCTTTGCCGAGGGCGGCGAACGTGGCGTCCAGCAACTCGATGGACGATTGCGCGCTTTTTGGCGGGGTGTCACGGCCATCGAGGAAGGCGTGCAGGTAGATCTTGTCGGCGCCGCGTTTGAAAGCCAGTTCGGCCATGGCGACCAGGTGGTCCTGGTGGCTGTGGACGCCGCCGTCGGACAGCAGGCCCATGAAATGCACGGCCTTGCCGGCTGCAACTGCTTTATCGACCGCCGCGCAGATAGTCGGGTTCTCGAAGAACTCACCGTCGCGGATGGCTTTGGTGACACGGGTGAAGTCCTGGTACACCACTCGTCCGGCGCCGAGGTTCATGTGGCCGACTTCCGAGTTGCCCATCTGGCCGTCCGGCAGGCCCACGTCCATGCCGGAACCGGAGATCAAGCCGTTGGGCACGGTGGCGGTCAGGCGGTCCAGTACAGGCTTTTTGGCCGAGTACACGGCGTTGTCGTGGTGGCTTTCACTGTGTCCGAAGCCATCGAGAATTATCAGGACCAAAGGTTTAGGCGTGGTAGTCATAGATCCTCTCGCGGCGGTAATAAAGGAAGACAATTGAAAAGGGAGTGGCAGTTTAAAGCGAAGTTCCGACGACGTCACCGCTTTACGGGGGTTGGCCCCCCCTGACGGCTGTGTATACTTACCGCCATTTTAACGCCCTGGAACCTCCTTGATGGTCGATCACCTGATTGCATTTGCCACTGCCCACTACCTGCTCGTGGGTGCCTTCGTCATCCTGCTGGCGCTGCTGATCGCTCACGAATTGAGCCGCGGTGGCCGCAGCCTGAGCACGGCGGAGCTGACCGCGCTGGTCAACAAGGATGAGGCCGTTGTCGTGGACATCCGCCCCGCCAAGGAATTTGCCACCGGCCACATCGTCGGTGCACTGAACATCCCGCAGGACAAGCTGATCGCCCGCCTGGCCGAGCTGGAAAAACACAAGGCCAAGACCATCATCCTGGTCGACGCCCAGGGCCAGCATGCTGGTACCCACGCCCGCGAAATGCTCAAGACCGGTTTTACCGCCGCCAAACTGTCGGGTGGCATCAGCAGCTGGCGCGCCGATAACCTGCCGCTGGTGAAGTGATATGAGCCAGGTTGTCGTGTATTCCAGCGATTGGTGCCCTTACTGCATGCGGGCCAAGGCCCTGCTTGAGAAAAAGGGCGTTGCCTTCGAAGAGATCAAGGTCGACGGCAAACCCCAGGTGCGTGCCGAAATGGCCCAGAAGGCGGGGCGCACGTCCGTGCCGCAGATCTGGATCGGCGCCAAGCACATCGGTGGTTGCGACGACCTGTTCGCCCTGGAGCGCGCCGGTAAACTCGATGCGCTGCTGCTCGTCTGACTCCTAAACCCTAAAAGACCCCAAGATCAAGAAGGATCTGCGATGACTGACCAACAGAACACCGAAGCAGCAGAAGCCCAATCGCCACAGTTCTCGCTGCAGCGCATCTACGTGCGCGACCTGTCGTTCGAAGCGCCGAAAAGCCCGGCCATCTTCCGTCAGGAATGGACCCCAAGCGTTGCCCTGGACCTGAACACCCGCCAGAAAGCCCTGGAAGGCGATTTCCACGAAGTGGTGCTGACCCTGTCCGTCACCGTGAAGAACGGCGAAGAAGTGGCCTTCATCGCTGAAGTGCAACAGGCCGGTATCTTCCTGATCCAGGGCCTGGACGAAGCGTCCATGAGTCACACCCTGGGCGCGTTCTGCCCGAACATCCTGTTCCCGTATGCCCGTGAGACCCTGGACAGCCTGGTCACCCGTGGCTCGTTCCCTGCGCTGATGCTGGCACCGGTGAACTTCGATGCCCTGTACGCGCAAGAGCTGCAGCGCATGCAACAGGAAGGTTCGTCGACGGTTCAGTAATTTCGAATCCGACGCAGAACCCAATGTGGGAGGGGGCTTGTGTGGGAGCCGGGCTTGCCCGCGATGCAGACACCTCGGTTTATCAGTGATACCGAGTTGATGCTATCGCAGGCAAGCCAGCTCCCACACAAGCCCCCTCCCACATTTTGCTTGTGTATTACTTGAACCCGAGCTGGCGCCAGCCCTCGTAGACAGCAACGGCTACGGTGTTGGACAGGTTCAGGCTGCGGCACCCTTCGCGCATCGGCAAGCGCAGGCGATGGCCATCGGGCAGGGCGTCCAGCACGTCGGCCGGCAGGCCACGACTCTCGGGGCCGAACAGGAAGGCGTCACCCTCGGCAAAGCTGACATCATGGAACGGCTGCGAGCCCTTGGTGGTGAACCCGAACAGCCGTGGGTGGCCCAGGCTTTCCAGGCAACTTGCCAGGTCTGCGTGGCGTTTGAGCGTGGCGTACTCGTGGTAGTCCAGCCCGGCGCGACGCAGGCGTTTGTCGTCCATGTCGAAGCCCAGGGGCTCGATCAAATGCAGGTGGCAGCCACTGTTGGCACACAGCCTGATAACGTTGCCGGTATTCGGCGGAATTTCTGGTTGAAAAAGGATGACGTGAAACATGCACGGCTCCGAAGGCAAAGATGCGCTGCATTCTACCCCCGAAGAGGACCCAAGGCCGAAGCTTATGCCTCGGGTCATGGGCTCTTTGGCAATTGTCGGTCTGATGGTGGGGCTGATGATCGGTCGCCTGACCACCCCGGACCCGGTCGCGTTGCAGCAGATTGAAACGGCGGCGGATGGATTGGTGGTGTGGTTCAACAGCGAACCCAAGCTGCACGGCGAGCATATCGACGGCACCGTGGCGTTGCTGTTCGACGCGCAAGGCAAAGTCGTCAGTGGGCAACTCAAGGTCAATCAAAAGGATGTGAACTGGCGCGTGCGCAAGACCGACAGCGGCTTGCTGCTCAACCTGGTGGCGGCGCGGCCATTGCGCGGCGAGTGGAACGGTGAAAAGGCCGATGGCCGCTGGCGGTTGGAGATCCATCTCCGGGAAGAATAAAAGAGGGAATCCCCGGCCTGCCTGTACCAAGGTTCCCGAAACGGGCTGGGGCTATGGGCAATGCGCCGCATAAGCCCCGGGTGTAAAGAAGGGAGTTCCCGGCCTGCCTGTACCAGGGCTCCCAAAACGGGGTGAAGCCGCAACGGGCTTCGGTGTTAAAGAGGGGATTCTCGGCCTGCCTGTACCAAGGTCCCCGAAACTGGGTAGTACTGGAGTTACTGCAGGGCGCGTGCCAGAGTTGTCAGGTTGTGTCGAAAAATTTCTCAAGAAAGCGCAAAGCCCCGGAATACGGGGCTTTGGGGTTTTTGGCTTTCAAGATTTTTTCAGCAGCGCTGAAGTTTCAGGTATTGGATCCGTGCCCGATGCCAGTTCATGGTGCATTGAAGCGGTGCACGGTATTCGGGTTCTGCGCCGCTCCCACACTGGATCTTCAGTGAGGCTGAGATTCAGGCTTCGTCACCCTCGTCGTCATCCCCACCATCGACCTTCATGCCCAATTCCTTGATCTTGCGCGTCAAGGTGTTGCGCCCCCAGCCCAGTAGCACGGCAGCGTCGCGGCGTCGGCCGGCGGTGTGCTTGAGGGCGGTTTCGATCATGATCCGCTCGAACGCCGGTACGGCGCTGTCCAGCAGGCTCGATTGACCGCGTGCCAGCGCCTGGTCGGCCCATTGGCGCAGCGCCTGTTCCCAGTTGGTCACCGGTGCCGAATCCTGCGGCAGGCTCAGCAGTTCCGGCGGCAGGTCGCTGATATGCACTTCGCGCCCGGACGCCATCACGGTGATCCAGCGGCAGGTGTTCTCCAGCTGGCGCACATTGCCGGGCCACGGCAGGTTCTTCAGGTATTCCTCGGTCTCGCTCTTCAACAGCTTCGGCTCGACGGCCAGCTCTTGTGCGGCGCGGCTGAGGAAATGGCGGGCGAGGGTCGGGATGTCTTCGCGACGGTCCGACAGCCGCGGGATATGAATACGGATCACATTGAGGCGGTGGAACAAGTCTTCACGGAACTTGCCCGCATGCACCAGGGTTTCGAGGTTCTGGTGGGTCGCCGCGATGATGCGCACATCGACCTTGACCGGTGTGTGCCCCCCGACGCGATAGAACTCGCCGTCCGCCAGCACGCGCAGCAGGCGAGTCTGGGTGTCGGCCGGCATGTCGCCGATTTCATCGAGGAACAGCGTACCGCCGTCGGCCTGCTCAAAACGGCCACGGCGCAGGTTGGCCGCGCCGGTGAAGGCACCTTTTTCGTGGCCGAACAGCTCGGACTCCATCAAGTCCTTCGGAATCGCCGCCATGTTCAGCGCGATGAAGGGGGACGCCGCCCGTGGGCTATGGCGGTGTAGCGCGTGGGCCACCAGCTCTTTACCGGTACCCGACTCACCGTTGATCAGCACCGTGATGTTGGAATGGCTCAGCCGCCCGATGGCGCGAAACACTTCCTGCATCGCTGGCGCTTCACCGATGATTTCCGGGGTGCGGGTCAGGGTTGGCGGGGTTTCCTGGCTCTGCTGTTCCTGGGCGTGCTGGTTCGCGCGCTTGACCAGCGCCACCGCCTCATCCACATCGAACGGCTTGGGCAGGTATTCAAACGCACCGCCCTGGTACGACGCCACGGCGCTGTCCAGGTCGGAGTGTGCGGTCATGATGATCACCGGCAGGCGCGGATGCTGCTCACGGATCCGGGCCAGCAGGTCCAGGCCACTGGCGCCGGGCATGCGGATATCGGAAATGATCACATCAGGCTGCTGGCGCGCCAGGCGACTCATCACGCCATCGGCGCTGTCGAAGCTCTGGGTGGTCATGCCTTCCTGTTGCAAGGCTTTCTCGAGGACCCAGCGGATAGAACGGTCGTCATCGACGATCCAGACAGTTTCACTACGGCTCATGTCGATGGGGCTCCTTGTTCCAGAGGCAGAAAGATCGAGAAGGTGGTATGGCCGGGATGGCTTTCACATTCGATCAGACCCTGGTGCTGGCTGATGATGTTCTGGGTAATGGCCAGGCCCAGCCCGGTACCGTCCGGACGGCCGCTGACCATGGGAAAGAAGATGGTTTCCTGTAGTTCCGCAGGAATGCCCGGGCCGTTGTCGATGATTTCGACCTTGGTCACCAGGCGATGACGCACGTGCCCGATGGTGAACTGGCGCAGGGCGCGGGTGCGCAGGCTGATGCGGCCCAGGCGCAGCTCGTTCTGGCTGCTGATGGCCTGCATGGCGTTGCGCACGATGTTGAGTACCGCCTGGATCATCTGTTCACGGTCGATCAACACGTCGGGAATACTTGGGTCGTAGTCGCGCACCAAAGTGATGCAGCCCTGGCTTTCGGCCTCCACCAGTTGGCAGACGCGCTCCAGTACCTCATGCACGTTGGTCATCGCCAGCGAGGGCAGCTTGTTGGAGCCGAGCATGCGGTCCACCAGGTTACGCAGGCGATCGGCTTCCTCGATGATGACGTTGGTGTAGTCCTTGAGGTGTTCGTCCGGCAGTTCGCGGGCCAGCAACTGCGCGGCGCCGCGGATCCCGCCGAGGGGGTTCTTGATCTCGTGGGCCAGGCCGCGTACCAGCATCTTGCTGGTTTCCTGCTTGGACAACTGCGCCTCCTCCTTGGTGATGCGCAGCAGGCGATCACGGGGGTGCACTTCCAGCAGCAACAGCGTGGCGCCGTTGCTCAGAATGGGCGTCACGGCGTAGTCGACGGTCAGGGTCTGGCCGGTAAGGGCGGTGAGCATCGCTTCACGTTTGGTGAACGGATGGGCCTGCTCCACGGCCTGGCGCAACGAGCTCAGAGCTTCGGCCGACTCGGTGAACAGTTCGCTGATGAATTGCCCATGGCTACGCTGGCCACTGATGGCCAGGAGCATCTCCGCCGCCGGGTTCATGTACTCCAGACGCAGGTCGTCATTGAGCAGAATGGTCGCGGTGGTCAGGTTGTCGAGTAGCAAACGGTGCAGTGCATCGCTGATGGTCATCGGGACCTCTTTTGGAGCAAGGCGCGGGCTTGAGGCGCACGCTGATGCAAGGAAAATGCAAAAAACAAACCAAGGCTCCGAAAAGAAGCGCGCACGCCCTGAAATGGGGGTTTTTGGCGCGAAACTCTGGCGTTTTGCCAGCTTGCTCGGGAAGTTTCGAACCAAAATGGGCTGAGCAGATGGGAAGGGTGCAGCCCGTCGCACCAATATAGTGCGATTTTGTGAAGGTTGTTCAGGATGCAGGAAATTACGCTGAATCGCCTGGAAGGATGTGGGCAGTGTGGGAGCTGGCTTTGATTGTTCCCACGCTCCGCTTGGGAATGCCGCCCTGGACGCTCCGCGTCAGCCTTTGAAGTCGTGACGCGGAGCGTCACAGGATGCGTTCCCACGCAGAGCATGGGAACGATCAGTCATCAAGACAGTTGCTCCCACATTTTGATCGGGTTTGCAGGCTTCAGCCTTTGTGGATGCACAGCTCGGCGGTGGCGCGGATCATTGCCAGTTGGCGCAGTGGATCGTTCAGCGGCTGATGTACGGCTTGGGCGAGCCATGCGGGGCACTGCGGGTCGGTGCGTTGCGGGGTGAAGTCGGCCAATTGCTGCAGCAGGCGTTTTTGCAGGTCATCCAGCTGCGGGCGTATTTGCTTCACAAGGTCCGGCCGCGGAGCGTCAGGTGCCTTGCCTTGCAATGCCCAGTCGGAAAAGTGGGTGTACTGCACCAGTTTATTGGCTTCGATCTGCGCCGAAAAAAACTGCTCGGCGGCGGCTGGGTCCAGTTTGTAGCTCGGCGCCTGGGTTTTCACGCTGTTGATGACGTCCTGTTCCCGCGGGCGGTCTTCCACGGCCTTGTGACTGTCCCATTTGCTCAAGGCCACCTGGTCGGCGATGGTCAGGCGTTCGGCGATGCTGCCGAGTAAAGGCGCGAGAGTGGGCGGAGCAGCAAACGCGGTGGTGCTGAAGAGAATTAAAGCGAGTATGAGTCGAGTGGCCACGAATTTTCTCCATAGAAGCGCAACACCTTATCTTGCCTTGCAACCAGGTAGCTATCAAATAGAAGACATGGTCATCATCATTGATTTCAATTTGATTAACTCGACCCATTAATTTCAGATAAATCCTACGCTTGACTTTTATTGACGGGTATTTAGTATGCGTAAATTGCGCGGTCGGAAGCCGGCTGAGCACATCGCGCTAAATCTAATGCCCCCTCCCAAGGTTGAGTGATTATCTCGCGGTTCCAGTATGTAATGACGAGCTCATAATATGGAAAGCAGAAATAACTTCATGGATCGCTCCCTGGTTGACGATACTCATTTGCGTAACGAGCTTGAATTTCTGCTGGGAGACCTGCAAGGCTTAAGTTATGCTTATTTCGCTGTTCCCTGTAATCGCGAAGTGCCACCTCTGGTTATATCTAATTATCCGGAAGCGTGGCTGAAAACGTATAAAGAGGGCAGCTATCACTTAGTGGATCCTATTATTCAGCATGGCCTGAAGTGCTGTGCGCCTTTTTCCTGGAGTGATGCGCGCCAGGCAATAGCCAGTGAAAAGAGTCAGGAATTATTAAGAAGATCAAGCCAGTACCAGATATCCTCTGGCGCAACTTTTATATTGCATGATGCCAGTGGCATGTTCAGCTCCTTGAGTTTGTCCAGTGGTGGACCGCAATCCGAAGTTGATCGGCTTATGGTGGGCCAGCAGGCGCGCTTACAAATGGCACTGATTCATTTTCATCATCGATTGCTAAGTCTGAGAACACTCGATGAGTTGTTTTTTCGCGCTCAGAGCGGGCCGTTGTCGGTGAAGGAGCTGGAGGTGCTCAAGTGGGTGATGATGGGCAAGTCCTACCGGGAGATCGCGCTGATCTGCGCGATCTCCGAGCGGACGGTCAAATTTCACATGTCCAACATCTCTGAGAAGCTGAACGTCTGCAATGCCAAACAAGCGGTGTATGAGGCTCAGCGCAAGGGCATTCTCTGACTCAAGCGCCGCAGCGTCGTTGCCTGTCGAACAAGGGCTCGTGCCAGTGCAGGTGGCGGGGCCACTGGCTTGCCTGATCCCATGGCAAGCGGTGCTTGCGTTCGATGTTGAGCAGCAGTCTCTGGCGGTTGAGCTCGTTCACGGGCATGTTCAGCAGTAACACCTTTTCTCCCGGCGAGGCCTCGCCGCTGTCCAGTACGTCGTAATGCCAACCGGCGTTGCGCACGATCCGCCCCATGGCATTGCTCACAACCGTGATGATCGAGTCCAGCCCACTGCTGGCGGCGTAATTGTGCATGCTGAAAAGCAGCATTTCGGTTAATGGCATGTGACCCAGGTCCAGTGCGCGAGAGCGAGTCTTGTCGACAAAAAAACGGCTGGATTCGGCCATGCGCGAATGTTTGGGGGGGTCAATACGGAAGAAGTCTCTAAAGGGACCTTCCACCATGTAAGGGTTTAACGTATTGATCAGGCGAAGACCTGCTAATGGGATCCCATTTATAGCACCGATCAAATAGGTCGTCTGTTCGTTGTCGTACTCATCGAATTCGAGGCCACCACTGATATTAACCTTCCAGTTCATACGATCGGCGAACACTTGTTTACGTAAACTATATAAGTCAGATGCCCAGGCGTGGGGCGTCGCACTATATTCGAGCACGTAGAATTCCACTCTTTCCATAGTATAAATACTCTAGTTTGCAGTGTTGAGCGCAAAAAGGGGGCTTTTGCCTGTGTGTGATTCTGAGCGTGAGGTTTTCAGCGGATAGAAAGCATTTTGCTATTACTCAGGCATCAATGCCTGTCAATTGGCAATCTGTACTTTGGTGCAGGTTCGAGATTTATTATTTAGTTCTGTCCCGTTGGTTGTCACCTGCACTTAGATACAGTTGTATTGCTGGAAGGGCTGCGACAAATTATCCCCAGCGGCGCTTCAATGTTGCGCCACTCACACCCCGAAAGTTTTTAAAAGTAAAAGTTTGTGAAGTCTGGCTGCACAATTTGTGTAGCTTGACGCTCAACTTTTACATATGCCCGAACATGCCATCGGAAGTCTGAGTAGTCAGCGCAGGCTTGCACTGCTCACTATTTTGCAAGGCATGCCCAGCCAAGACATCGAAACAGGTAAGAACATGAAAGAGTTCGCTTCTTCAGAACCGCGTCGGGTCGTTGTAACCGGTTACGGGGCTATTTGCTCGCTTGGCCCGAATGTCGACGCCATCTGGGACGCCATGATGGATTATCAGGTCGGATACCGTCGGCACAGCTTTGACGATCCCAGTATCCATGCCCGTTATTTCGGTTTCATCGAAGATTTCGGTCGCGAGGCGATGCGCCCGTTTCCGAAGAAAATCTCCAAGATGTTGCCGCTTTTCGCCAAATACAGCCTGGTAGCGACCCATGAAGCGCTGCAAATGGCGTTTGGTGACACACCGCTGGATGAGGTGGTCTCGCCCTTTGATCGCGGTGTGATTCTGGGGACCGGCTGGGGTGGGCTCGATACGGCCAACAGCAATAACAACGAATACCGTGAGCATGGCATCTCGACGTCGTTTGCGACGGTTATGTCGATGTGCAACGCCGCGACTGCCGGCATCACCATGAACTGGAACATGCGGGGTATCCAGAACAGCCCGGTGGCGGCCTGTGCAACAGGCACCATTGCCATTGGTGAAGCCTATGAGGCGATCCGTGGTGGCCGCGCCAAAGTGATGATTGCGGGCGGCAGCGAGTCGTTGAAGGAGCAGTTCAACGTCTGGTCGGTGGATGTGATGCAGGCGTTGAGCAAGGAGCAGGAAAATACTCGCCTGGCCTGTTGCCCGTTCAGCAAAGGCCGTAGTGGCTTCGTGCTCTCGGAGGGTGCGGCGGTGCTGTGCCTCGAAGAGTACGAGTCGGCGCGGGCGCGCGGCGCGCGGATTCTGGGGGAGATCACCGGTTACGCCAACTATTCGGACGCCTACGACATGACGGCTCCGGCCGAAGACATGCAGGCGCGGGTTCGGGTGATCAATGACGTCTGCCGCCAGGCCGGTGTCGAAGCGTCTCAGATCGATTACGTGAACCTGCACGGTACGTCGACGCCGCTCAACGATGTCAACGAAACCCGCTCGGTGAAACTGGCGCTGGGCGATGCCGCCTACGGCATCCCGATGTCCAGCACCAAGTCCTATACCGGCCATTTGATCGGTGCCGCAGGTTCCGTGGAGGCGATCTTCTGCCTCAAGGCCATCGCCCAAGGGACGATCCCGGCGACTATTCATATGGATGAGGCCGATCCCGAGTGTGACCTCAACTACGTGCCTAACGAGCACTTGCATGGGCAAGACCTGAACAATGTGCTGAACCTGAGCTTCGGCTTCGGTGGTGCCAACGCCGGCATCATGCTGCGCAAGGTGGTCTGATCATGCAGCTGCAATTTGGAGCCGAGCAGATCGAAGCCTGGGCGGACCTCTCGGGTGACCGTAACCCGATTCACTTCGACCGTGAGGCGGCACGCCAAATGGCCGCTGACGATATCGTGGTCCACGGCATGCTCACGATGCTGCCCATCAAGCACCACATGGGGCGGGTCAATCAGGTTCTGCCCGAGGAATGGGTGCAATTCAAGGCGCTGCTCAAGGCGCCGGTGCTGCGTGACAGCCAGGTCGCGTTGTCGACTCGGGAGCGCAGCGACAGCACCGGCTTCAAGTTGCAGCCCAGCGTGGGCGGCGGTGAGCATGTCATTGGACATGTGCGCAACGTCGAGGCGCCGTTGTGGCTGTCCAGTACTCCTGGCTTTTCGCTGGCGCGCGATGAGGTCACGGCCTGGCTCGCAGCGTTTCGTGATGACGTCGGTCGCGGAATGGATGATTGGGTGGCACTCGATGCGCTGATCTTTTCCTATTTCATTCGATACCACCTCGACGTGGTCTTCGAGCGCCTGTCTCCACAGTTTCGCCAGCAAACCCGGCTCGACCGGCTGGAGGACCTGACGAGCCACCTGGTGGTGCAGACCAGCCACCAGATCACCTTTTGTTCGTCGTTGCGTTCGCTTGACGAATTGCCAACCGACATTCGCTGTGAAATCGACAACATCACCCTGATCGAAAGCCCCGGCAAAGCCGTGGGCACGCTCGATCTGGGGGTGCACGTCAATGAGCGCCACGTCATGACCATCACGCTTGGCCTGATGGCAAAAACGATTTAACCCACGAAGGAGCTCTGCAATGACCACTGTATCTGAAGTATTTGCTGTTGTTCGCGATCTGATTCTGGAGCTCAAGGATGTCGACGAAGATGCGGTAACCCTGGATACCAGCATCGAGTCGATGGAGCTCGACAGCCTGGATTTCGTTGAAATGCAGGTCGTGGTGCAGAAGAAGATCGGTTTGGCGCTGGACCCGGATTCGTTCGCCAGTCGCAAGATCGCCACGCTGCGTCAGCTGTGTGAGTTCGTGGTCGAGCTCAAGGCATCGGCGGCCGTCCCTGCCTGATCGGCAGATTCTCAGTTACGCAGAGGAGCAGGGGAATGTCCAAGCAGACACTCACCATTTCAAAGGCAAGGGAGTCCAAGGTCCGCAAGCTGAGTGCCGTTTCGCACCACAGGACCATGGACCACGCAACGGTGCTGCCCTGGGACCAAGAGATTGATCTCAGCCTGTACCCCAAGAACCCCGATCATCTGTGGATCAACGGTACACGGTTTATCGAGGGCTTGAGTGACGCACAGAAGCTGGAACTGGCATGGCTGGAGACGGGGCGTGATATCTCCATGTTCATCTGGCTGGAGCAGACGATTCCGCCGTTGTACATGGGCTATGTCACTCAGTTTCACGAGACTATCTCCGAAGACCTGCAGGAGTATCTGATGGTCTTCTCCAAGGAGGAGATCGTGCACACCCTGACATTCAAACGGTTCATGGCAAAGGCCGGGTTGCAGTTGTGGAAGCCGCCGGTCGGCCTGTTCGAGTTGCTGACGGTGACGTTGCCGAAGATGGAGCCGGCGGTGGGCGTGCTGTTCACGCTGCTGATCGAATGGGTGGCGGAGTTGGGGGCGATGCACACGTCCCAGGGCCCGGGCATCGAGCCGATGACCCGGACCATGTTTCGTGAGCATCACCATGATGAGGCGCGGCACATTGCCTTTGGTCGCTGGATCAGCGAGTCGTTCTTTGAAACGGCGAGTCCTGAAGCCATCGCGCAGGTGCGGGCCATGGCGAGTCGGATCATGCCGGTGCTGATCGACATGTTTACCTACAACCCGGAAATCGCGCTGCACACCTCGTTCACATTTCCGGTCGCCCCGGATGACAAGGCGCAGATCGAGGAAGTCTGGCGCTCCGCAAGCAACGCCAAGCTCAATGACGAGCGGTTTGCCGAGATCTACGCCTGGGTCGACAAGCTGGGGTTGCGCCAATGAGTGACGCCGATTGGGACGCGATCTTTGTCGGTGCGGGGATCACCAGCCTGGCCTGTGCGGCCATGCTGGTGAAGCGTAATCCAGGCATTCGCCTGCTGATGGTGGACAAGCATATCGTCGTCGGCGGCTATGCCTCCACGTTCAGCCGTCCGAAGCAAGAGGCGGTCTTCGACTGCAGCCTGCACAAGCTCAGCGGCATGGACGAGGAGGGCAACCTGATTCGTATCCTGCGCAGTCTCGGGTTGGAAGAAGCGCTGGACCTGGTTTACCCCCAGGACTATTTCTGTGCCTACCAGAACGGGACTGCGTTGGCGCTGGCCAATGACGCGGACGACGTCGAGCGTCAGTTGACCGAGCGCTTCGCTCACCAGGCCGAGGCCATTGCGACCTTTTTCGAGCATGTTCGGACCTATGGTCGCAACGGTTATTACCAGTTCCAGATGATGGACGGCACGTTTGAGCCGGACATGGCTCAACTGCGTTTCGCCCATCGAAACCTGAAGCACAAGACCGTGCGCCAGGCGCTGGCGGAACTGTTCGACGATCCCTATCTGATCGAAATCCTGGCGGCGCCCGGCATCTATGTCGGTGGTTACTCCGAAGACCTGGGTTACTTGTATTACCTGCATGTGGTGTACGCCACGCTCAACCGTGGCAATGCCTATGTCCGCGGTTCTTCACAGCATTTATCCAACTTGTTGGCCCGACAGGTCGAGCAGGCGGGTGGGCAGATCCAGCTCGGTACGCGGGTCGAGGAGGTACTGACCGACGGGCAAGGCAATGCCACCGGTATCCGTACCAACCGTGGCGTATTCCATTCGTCACGGGTGTACATCAATGCCTCCCCGCACTACGCGGTACAGCATTTGTTCGCGGCGGATGTGGAGCTGACGGCTACCCGGGAAAAACTCACTGCGTTGAAGCCGGCACGTTCTACCACCACGGTCTACCTGGTGACCGATGTGCCACCGGCACAACTGGGTTTACATCACAGTGAGTCAATGATGTTCGCCGCTGACCCGGCAGCCGCTGCCGAACTGCGCATAGAGGCCGAGCGCAGCGGTTATGAAGCGTCGCTCAGTGAGCGGGCGTTCTGGGCGATGTCACCGGTCGAGGTCACCAACTACCACGCGCTGGACCCTGCTGCGGGCCAGGTCGTGTGTATCAACGTGCTCGACTCGATCGGCCATTGGCCGCAGCGTCGGACCGAGGACTATCGCGCCAAGAAGAAACGGGCCTGCGACATGCTGGTTGAGCGTCTGTTGGAGCATGTGCCGGGGTTGCGTGGACATATCCTGCATACGGAAGTGGCGACGCCGCACACCTATGTGAAATTCACCAACAACACCGACGGCTCTGGCTACGGCGCGATGGTGGGTACCGATCTCAAGGGGCACGTGTTCCATCATGGCTTTCCGGTGCAGGGCGTGCAGTTTCTCAGCGCCTGGGTGGCTGGTCCCAGCTATGAGGCCGCGTTCGGCTATGCCGAGATGAAAGCTCGGCAGTGGAGGCGTGCATGAGCAGGGGCGCGCCGCCACCGAACGGGTTGGGCAGTGTCCTGTCCAGGCTGTTTATCCGGGTGATGTTTCGCCAGGTGCAGGGCTGGAAACGCGAAGTGCCGGCGCGCGCGACAGGTTTCGTCGAGGTGGCGCGCGACGGCAGCCGGCTCGAAGGGACGACGCAGCGCACCGATGTGATGCAGCCCCGGGGCGTGGTGATTTTGTGTCATCCGTTTCTCAAGTACGGCATGCATTACTTCTTCGAAAACAGGTTCGATCAGGTGATTCTCGAACAGGGGTATCACGTGGTCACGTTCAACTTCAAAGGCTTTGGTGGCAGCACCATCGGCGGGCGAGCGTTTGCCGAGGATGTGTTGGCGATCGCCAGGAAGGTCTCGCGGGACAACCCTGGCTTGCCTATCCATCTGATGGGCTGGTCATTTGGTGGATACCACGTGGCCCATGCTCTGGCACAGGACGCGACGCCCTTCACCTGCGCAGTGCTGGACAGTGTGCCGGTCTCGATGCGCAGTTACTTCACGCGCGGGCCGCTGCGCTGGGTCATGCGCTGGCTCAGTGCCAGTCGCCTGGCGGTACCCACAGGAACCTGTGCCATCGACCACTCGCTGCAAGGTGTACGGCATCTGCCGATCGCCTACCTCTATGGCCGCAACGACCGCTTTATTGACGAAGCCGGCGTAACGCAATTGCGTCGATGTTGCGAGGCGTTGCATGTGGTGGGTTTTGACGGCTGCAACCATCTGGAAAACCACAAGAAGCATCGAGACCGTTACTTCGAGGAGATCTTTGAGTTCTTCAGTCGTGCGGAAACTCGGAAAACCGTTTTGCCGGTGGTGTAACGGCAAAGTGCTTAACAGGCTGAAGGATCTATGTCATGGGTGTTCAACAGGCTTCAAACGGCAAATGGATAATGGTCACGGGCGGCAGTCGCGGCATTGGGCGTGCGCTGGTGTTAGCCCTGGCGCGGGAAGGCTACCAAGTGGCATTCACCTATCAGTCGTCAGCGACCGCCGCGCGTGAGCTTGAGCAGGAAGTCGAGGCCGAGGGTGGCTGGGCGCGTGGGTATGCCTGTGACGGGCGGGATCACGGCTCGGTCGAGGCCGTGTGTACAGAGTTGGTGCAGACCCTCGGCGAGCCCTATGGGCTGATCAACAATATGGGCATCACCGGCGACCAATTGCTGTTCAAGTTCGATATTGAGCGTTACCGCGATGTCGTCTCGACCAACCTGGATTCCGCCGTGTATTTCAGCAAATGCCTGGCACCGGCAATGGCTTCCGAACGCCGCGGCAAGATCTTGCACATGTCGTCGGTCAGTGGGCTGAAAGGCAACAAGGGGCAACTGGGCTATTCGGTGACCAAGGCGGCGATGATCGGGATCACCAAGACCATGGCCTTGGAGCTCGCACGCTTCAAGATCACGGTCAACGCGATTGCGCCTGGCTTCATTGCAACGGAAATGGTCGAGCAGATTGCCGACCCGGTGCGCAAATCGATCACTGACACCATTCCGCTCAAGCGTTTTGGCGAGGTCCGTGAAGTGGCAGCCCTGGCCAGCTTTTTGTTGTCAGGCCAGGCCGACTACATCACCGGGCAGACGTTCGTGATCGATGGCGGCCTTACGGCCTGAACCCACCAGACATATACGAGGCACGCTATGACCTACGTAGTGACTGACAACTGCATTCAATGCCGTCATACCAACTGTGTCGACATCTGCCCGGCAGACGCTTTCCACTTGGGGCCGAATTTCATGGTCATCAACCCAGAGGAGTGTGTTGACTGTGGTTTATGTGTGCCGGAGTGTCCCGAGGAAGCCATTGCCGCTGAAAACCGGCTGGATGACAGTAATCGGCATTTTCTTGCGCTCAATGCCGAGTTGGTTAACCACTGGCCGGTGATCCTGCAGCGTATTCCTCCCCTGGCGGATCACGCGCAATGGAGTCAAAAGCCCAATAAACTGCCCTACCTGGTGCGAGAGGCCGAGGCGATGAACTTGGCTGAAGGCGCTCTCTGATCCTCACAGGTGTGCAGCAAGGAGTGACCGCATGGCAAATGGATACAACGTGGCACTGTTGATAGGAGGAGGGCTCAGCCTGGTGGCGGCCTTGGCGCACATTGGCGTGATTCTGGTGGGCCCCTCCTGGTATCGCTTGTTTGGTGCGGGCGAGCGCATGGCCGTTGCGGCGCAGGAGGGGCGCTGGTTTCCCGCCGTCATCACGCTCGCGATTGCCTTGGTGCTTGCCAGCTGGGGCGCTTACGCCTTGTCCGGCGCCGGGGTTATAGGGCCGCTCCCCTTGTTGCGCCCTGCGTTGTGCGTGATCACGCTGATCTATCTTGTGCGCGCACTGCTTGGGCCATTCGCCCTGATCGGCACCGGGCGCAGCACTCGCTTCATCATTGTCAGTTCCGTGATCTGCCTGTTGTACGGGGTCGTGCATCTGCTCGGTCTGGTACGCGGGTGGGATGCGCTGGCGTAAACCGAGGCACAAAAAAACTCCCAGCGGCTTGCGCCGACTGGGAGTTTTTTTTACGCCGCGTCAAGCAGCGCTACCGGATCAGCAGCTGTAGTACAGCTCGTATTCCAGTGGGTGTACGAAGGTGCGGACCTTGATTTCTTCTTCGCTTTTCAGGGCGATGTAGGCATCGATGAAGTCGTCGCTGAACACGCCGCCTTTGGTCAGGAACGCACGGCCCTTGTCCAGCTCTTCCAGGGCTTCTTTCAGGCTGCCGCACACTTGTGGGATCTCTTTGGCCTCTTCAGGCGGCAGGTCGTACAAGTTCTTGTCGGCGGCGTCGCCAGGGTGGATCTTGTTCTGGATACCGTCCAGGCCGGCCATCAGCAGTGCTGCGAAAGCCAGGTACGGGTTGGCAGCCGGGTCCGGGAAGCGTGCTTCGATACGACGGCCACGTGGGCTGTTGACGTAAGGGATACGGATCGAGGCGGAACGGTTGCGAGCCGAGTAGGCCAGCATCACCGGGGCTTCGAAGCCAGGTACCAGACGCTTGTAGGAGTTGGTCGCCGGGTTGGTGAAGCCGTTCAGGGCCTTACCGTGCTTGATGATACCGCCGATGAAGTACAGGGCGGTTTCCGACAGGCCGGCATAGCCTTCGCCGGCGAAGGTGTTCTTGCCGTCTTTGGCGATGGACATGTGAACGTGCATGCCCGAACCGTTGTCGCCGTACAGAGGCTTCGGCATGAAGGTCGCGGTGCGGCCGTAGGCGTCAGCAACGTTGTGTACAACGTACTTCAGGGTTTGAACTTCGTCAGCTTTCTTCACCAGAGTGTTGAACTTGACGCCGATTTCGTTCTGGCCGGCAGTTGCCACTTCGTGGTGGTGAACTTCGACGGTCTGACCCATTTCTTCCAGTGCGTTGCACATGGCAGTACGGATTTCGTGGTCGTGGTCAAACGGCGGAACCGGGAAGTAGCCGCCTTTGATGCCTGGACGGTGGCCTTTGTTGCCGCCTTCCACGTCCTGGTCGGACATCCACGAACCTTGCTCGGAGTAGATCTTGAACATGGAGCCGGAGATGTCGGATTTGAACTTCACTTCGTCGAAGATGAAGAACTCTGGCTCCGGACCTGCGAAGACGGTGTCACCGATACCGGTGGTCTTCAGGTATTCCTCGGCGCGGTGAGCGATGGCGCGTGGGTCGCGGTCGTAACCTTGCATGGTCGAAGGTTCGATGATGTCGCACACCAGGATCAGGGTCGGTTCTTCGGTGAACGGGTCCAGAACGGCGGTTTCGTCGTCCGGCAGCAGGATCATGTCGGAGGCTTCGATGCCTTTCCAGCCAGCGATGGAGGAACCGTCGAACATCTTGCCGACTTCGAAGAAGTCGTCTTCCAGCGCGTCGCGAGCCGGCATGGTCACGTGGTGCTGAGTGCCTTTGGTGTCCGTGAAGCGCAGATCAATCCATTTAACGTCATGATCTTTGATGAGTTGAACCGACTTCGACATAGTGTCCTCCGGGTGGCTTCGGGCTGGGGTAGTGGAGTTAGCCCTAGAATATGGGTGATGCCGGCGCGGATACTCCGCCATGGCAACCTGCCTCACAAGAGAGCAAATTGCATGCCAGTGCCCCGACATGGGTTTTTTGCCTCAAAATAGCCCCTATAAAGGTGCATTGCGCTCGAATGGAAAAAATATCGCACTGTAATGTGGCATTTTTTCTCATCTGCGCACCTTTATGGTGCCTTGAGGCACCTGTACATATTAACTGGTTAAACCTTGAGCGATTTCCGCTATAATCCGCGCCCCCCTTTTTCAGCAGGCCTGGCGCGCGCTGTTTCCATGAAATTAATCGTTAAAGTCTTCCCCGAGATCACCATCAAGAGCCGACCGGTACGGACGCGTTTCATCCGTCAGTTGGCCAAGAACATCCGTGCCGTGCTCCGCGATCTGGACCCGGCTGTGGTGGTGAACGGCGTGTGGGACAACCTCGAGCTGGAAACCCGCGTCACCGACGCCAAAGCCTTGAAAGAAATGACCGAACGCCTGAGCTGCATGCCGGGCATCGCGCATTTTCTGCAAGTGGACGAGTACCCGCTGGGCGACTTCGATGACATCACCGAGAAGTGCAGGCAGCACTTCGGCCAGGCCATCGAGGGCAAGATTTTTTCGGTGCGCTGCAAGCGCGGCGGCAAGCACCCGTTCAGCTCCATGGACGTGGAGAAATACGTCGGCAGCAAGCTGCGTCGCGAGTGCGGTGCAGCCGGAATTTCGCTGAAATCGCCTGAAATCGAAGTGCGCATCGAAATTCGCGACCAACGGTTGTTCGTGATCCACAGCCAGCACAACAGCATCGGCGGTTACCCGCTGGGTGCGCTGGAACAGACGCTGGTATTGATGTCCGGCGGTTTCGATTCGACAGTCGCGGCCTATCAGATCATGCGCCGTGGCCTGATGAGCCACTTCTGCTTCTTTAACCTGGGCGGGCGTGCACACGAATTGGGCGTGATGGAAGTTGCGCACTATATCTGGAAGAAATACGGCAGCTCCCAGCGTGTGCTGTTCGTGAGCGTGCCGTTCGAGGAAGTGCTCGGCGAAATTCTCGGCAAAGTCGACGACAGTCATATGGGTGTCGTATTGAAGCGTATGATGTTGCGCGCGGCGTCGAAAATCGCTGATCGCCTGCACATCGACGCACTGGTGACCGGCGAAGCGCTGTCCCAGGTGTCGAGCCAGACGCTGCCGAACCTGTCGATCATCGATTGCGTCACCGAAAAACTGGTGTTGCGCCCGCTGATCGCCAGCCACAAGCAGGACATCATCGACCAGGCGGACCTGATCGGTACCGGCAACTTTGCCCGCCATATGCCGGAATACTGCGGGGTCATCTCGGTGAACCCCAAGACCCACGCCAAGCGTCACCGCGTGGAGCATGAAGAGAAAGAATTCGACATGGCGGTTCTGGAGCGTGCGCTTGAGAACGCCAGGCTGGTCCCGATCGATCGCGTGATCGACGAACTGGGCCAGGATGTGCAGATCGAAGAAGTCAGCGAAGCCCTGGCTGGCCAGATCGTCATCGACATCCGTCACCCGGATGCCGCTGAAGACGAGCCGCTGGAAGTCGCCGGCATCGACGTACAAACGCTGCCGTTCTATGCATTGAACGCGCGTTTCAAGGAACTGGATAACAGCCGTCAGTACCTGCTGTATTGCGACAAAGGCGTGATGAGTCGCCTGCATGCCCACCATCTGCTCAGTGAGGGGCATGCCAATGTGCGCGTTTATCGACCGAGCTAAGAGCCCGGGGCTGTTTGCCTGTGGCCTGCGTCATCGGCCCCCCGACTCTGCCGTCAAGCTGTAACGGCAAGGCCTGACTCTATTGTTAATCGCTGCCACGACCTGTCAGCACACCGAATCCTCTGATCGAGATACACAAGTGATCGAAAATCTACGCAACATCGCCATCATCGCCCACGTTGACCATGGTAAAACCACCCTGGTAGACAAACTCCTGCGTCAATCCGGCACCCTGGAGCGCAACGAGCTCAACGACGAGCGCGTGATGGACTCCAACGACCAGGAAAAAGAGCGCGGCATTACCATTCTGGCCAAAAACACCGCCATCAACTGGAACGGCTACCACATCAACATCGTGGACACCCCGGGCCACGCCGACTTCGGCGGCGAAGTAGAGCGCGTAATGTCCATGGTTGACTCCGTGCTGCTGCTGGTCGATGCCCAGGACGGCCCTATGCCGCAAACCCGTTTCGTGACCAAGAAGGCGTTCGAAGCCGGCCTGCGTCCGATCGTGTGCATCAACAAGGTTGACCGTCCAGGCGCGCGTCCGGACTGGGTTCTGGACCAGATCTTCGACCTGTTCGACAACCTGGGTGCCACCGAAGAACAGCTGGACTTCAAAGTCGTCTACGCCTCGGCCCTGAACGGCATTGCCGGTCTGGACCACACCGACATGGCCGAAGACATGACCCCGCTGTACCAGTCGATCGTCGACAACGTACCGGCGCCGGCGGTTGACCGTGACGGTCCGTTCCAGATGCAAATCTCTGCACTGGACTACAACAGCTTCCTGGGTGTTATCGGTGTTGGCCGTATCGCCCGTGGTCGCGTCAAGCCGAACACCCCGGTTGTCGCCATCGGCGCCGACGGCAAGAAACGCAACGGCCGCATCCTGAAGCTGATGGGTCACCACGGTCTGCACCGCATCGACGTTGAAGAAGCGGCAGCGGGCGACATCGTGTGCATCAGCGGTATGGAGTCGCTGTTCATCTCCGACACCCTGTGCAACCCGGACAACGTCGAGGCGATGAAGCCGCTGACCGTTGACGAGCCAACCGTTTCCATGACTTTCCAGGTGAACGACTCGCCGTTCTGCGGTAAAGAAGGCAAGTTCGTGACCTCCCGTAACATCAAGGAGCGTCTGGACAAAGAGCTGCTGTACAACGTTGCACTGCGCGTTGAAGAAGGCGACTCGGCTGACAAGTTCAAGGTTTCCGGCCGTGGTGAGCTGCACCTCTCGGTACTGATCGAAACCATGCGTCGCGAAGGCTTCGAGATGGCTGTAGGCCGTCCGGAAGTGATCATCCGTCAGGTTGAAGGCGTGAAGCAGGAACCGTTCGAAAACGTCACCATCGACACCCCGGAAGAATCCCAGGGCAAGGTGATGGAAGAGATGGGCCTGCGTAAGGGCGACCTGACCAACATGGTGCCGGATGGCAAGGGCCGTGTACGTCTGGAATACAACATCCCTGCGCGTGGTCTGATCGGTTTCCGTAACCAGTTCCTGACCCTGACCAACGGTGCTGGCATCCTGACCTCGATCTTCGATCGCTACGACACCATGAAGTCCGGCGACATGTCCGGCCGTCAGAACGGTGTTCTGGTCTCGGTAGAAACCGGCAAGGCGCTGACCTACTCCCTGGAAACCCTTCAGGCGCGTGGCAAGCTGTTCGTTGAACACGGCCAAGAGATCTACAACGGTCAGATCATCGGTCTGAACAGCCGTGACAACGACATGGGCGTCAACCCAACCAAAGGCAAGAAGCTCGACAACATGCGTGCTTCGGGTAAAGACGAAACCATCGCCCTGGTTCCACCTGTTCGCTTCACCCTGGAACAGGCCCTGGAATTCATCCAGGACGACGAGCTGTGCGAAGTGACGCCGAAGTCGATCCGTCTGCGCAAAAAGATCCTGGACGAAGGCGAGCGTACCCGCGCTGCCAAGAAAGCCAAGAACTGAGTTAACTCAGGCTGAATGAAAAACGCCCCCGGTCGAAAGGCCGGGGGCGTTTTTTTATGCCTGCGGTTTGTGTGTTTTTCTCTGCTGGCCCCATCGCAGGCAAGCCAGCTCCCACACTTGAATGTGTTCACAAATCAAAATGTGGGAGCTGGCTTGCCTGCGATGAGGCCCTTGAAGCCACTACAAGATTTGGATCAGAACTTATCGAGAGTCTTGAACCGGGTCTCGCGCACCACTTCCTTCGGCTTGTACGCGCAATACCCCGGGCGCGGCCCGATTTTCGGGTGATTGCGGCAGGTATCCGGGCGCTTGTCATAAATAGTGCAGAAGCGGCTCTTACGATCCAGGTACAGGCAGTCGTTGTTGCTCATGCGCTGCAGGGTAAAAATCTCGGACTTGGAATTGAAGCGCTCGACAATGCCTTCCTTCTGCAAGCGTTTGGCGATGTTCTTCGGCGGGTCGCCGCGCTCGAACTCGTCGACGATGCCGATGCGGATCAGGTCTTTGATCTTTACTTCGACCGGCAGCGTGCAGCAGCTGGACACGCAGCCGCCGCACATATGGGCGGAGTATTTCTGCCACGTTTCAAGACGGTCGAGTTCCGCGGCGGCGATCAGTTGAGGCTTCATCGGGGTTCCAAAAGGTGTGGCGTTATCCGGGCGCGCGATCATACCGGGATTGGTGATTTTTTGAACAATATTTTGTGGGTTTCGGCCAAAAGGCGCGCTGGCGTCAAAGCAGGCACGGCCAATGCATCAAAACCTTGCCCAGTTAAATGCGTTAAAAAAGTGCCGAACCAGAGCGTCTACCGTCTGTCAGACCGACTAGGCTCTAGCAACTCCTTCAATCTCGCCCGAGGTCGCACCGATGTCTCAGGAACCGCTTGCACGAGAAGCAGAGGTAGCCGCATTTCGCGATGCCGTCTTGACCAAACTCACCTACGCGGTGGGCAAGGACCCGGATCACGCCTTCGACCACGACTGGTTCGAAGCCATTGCCCTGGCGGCCCGCGACCAGATGGTCGATCACTGGATGGACCATACGCGGCGCATTTACCGCAAAGGCCAGAAGCGGGTGTATTACCTGTCCCTCGAATTCCTCATTGGCCGTTTGCTCTACGACAGCCTGAGCAACCTCGGGGTATTGGAGATCGCCCGCGAAGCGCTGGCGGAACTGGGCGTGGACCTTGAGCGCATCCGCCTGCTGGAGCCCGATGCGGCACTCGGCAACGGTGGCCTGGGGCGCCTGGCCGCATGTTTCATGGAGAGCATGTCGACCCTCGGCGTGGCGGGTCATGGCTATGGCATTCGTTACGAGCACGGCCTGTTCCGCCAGGCGATTGTCGACGGCTGGCAGCAGGAGCAGACCGAGCGCTGGCTGGATTTCGGCAACCCATGGGAGTTCGAGCGGGCCGAAGTGATCTACCCGATTGGCTTTGGCGGCAGCGTCGAAACCAAGGCCGATGCCTCGGGCAAGATGATCCAGGTGTGGTGGCCCAACGAGACCGTACGGGCCGTGGCCTACGACACCCCGGTAGTGGGCTGGCGTGGTGCCAGCGTCAACACGCTGCGCTTATGGCGTGCGCGCGCTGTCGAAGATCTGCACCTGGAGCGCTTCAACGCGGGTGATCACCTGGGCGCCGTCGCCGAAGTGGCCCGCGCCGAAAGCATTTCGCGGGTGCTTTACCCGGCCGACAGCACCGAAGCGGGGCAGGAACTGCGCCTGCGTCAGGAATACTTCTTCGTTTCCGCCTCCCTGCAAGATTTGCTGCGCCGGCACAAGAACATGCACGGCTCGGTGCTCAGCCTGGGCGAACACGCCGCCATCCAGCTCAACGACACCCACCCGTCCATCGCCGTGGCCGAGTTGATGCGCCAACTGGTGGACCTGCACGATATTCCGTGGGAAGCGGCGTGGGACGTGACCGTCGAAACCCTGTCCTATACCAACCACACCCTGTTGCCCGAGGCGCTGGAAACCTGGCCGGTGGGGCTGATGGAACGCATGCTGCCCCGGCACATGCAGATCATCTATTTGATCAACGCCCAGCACATCGATTCGTTGCGGGCCAAGGGCATCCATGATTTCGACGTGCTGCGCGCCGTGTCGCTGATCGAAGAGGACAACGGTCGTCGCGTGCGCATGGGCAACCTGGCGTTCCTCGGCTCCCACAGTGTCAACGGCGTTTCCGGTCTGCACACCCAACTGATGCGCAGCACGGTGTTCTCCGAATTGCACAAGCTCTACCCGGAGCGCATCAACAACAAAACCAACGGCATCACCTTTCGCCGCTGGCTGTACCAGGCCAACCCCAAGCTCACCGAGATGCTGGTGGAGGCCCTCGGGCCGGATATTCTCGACAAGCCCGAGCAGCGCCTGGTTGAGCTGGAGCCTTTCGCCGAGAAGCAGACCTTCCGCAAGGCCTTCGCCGAGCAGCGCCTGCACAGCAAGCGCGCACTGGCCGAAATCATCCATGAGCGTCTGGGCGTGTCGGTCAACCCGGCGGCGATGTTCGATGTGCAGGTCAAGCGTATCCACGAGTACAAGCGCCAGTTGTTGAACTTGTTGCACACCGTGGCGCTGTACCAGGCGATTCGTGCCGAGCCGGGCACCGACTGGGTGCCACGGGTGAAGATCTTCTCGGGCAAGGCGGCGGCCAGTTACCACCAGGCCAAACTGATCATCAAGCTGACCAACGACATCGCCCGCACCGTCAACAATGACCCGACCGTGCGCGGCCTGCTCAAGGTGGTGTTCCTGCCCAACTACAACGTGAGTCTGGCGGAGAGCATCATTCCGGCGGCGGATTTGTCGGAGCAGATCTCCACCGCCGGCTTCGAGGCGTCGGGCACCAGCAACATGAAGTTCGGCCTCAATGGCGCACTGACCATCGGCACCATGGACGGCGCCAACGTGGAGATGCACGAACGTGTCGGCGCCGACCACATGTTCATCTTCGGCCTCAGTGCGCAGCAGGTGGAGGCGCGCAAACATGCCGGTGAATTCAACGCCGGGCCGGACATTGCCGCGTCCCATCGTTTGAACGACGTGCTGCAAGCGATCCGGGGCGGGGTGTTCTCGCCGGATGACCCGGGGCGCTATGTGGGGCTGATCGACGGGCTGATCGACTACGACCGTTTCCTGGTGTGTGCCGACTTCGATTCGTACTGGGACGCCCAGGCGCGGGTCGAGGCGCATTGGCATGACTCGAAGGCATGGTGGCGTTCGGCGGTGCTGAATACTTCAAGGATGGGCTGGTTCAGTTCGGACCGGACTATCCGCGAATACGCCACCGAGATCTGGAAAGCCCTCGACTAAACACCACGATACCCCCTGTGGGAGCGGGCTTGCCCGCGATAGCGGACTGTCAGTTTGCAGATATGTCGACTGGTACACCGCAATCGCGGGCAAGCCCGCTCCCACATTAGGTCCGCGTCGATATACTAGGGCTCGATTTGCCTAGGGATATCGACCATGCAATGGATTTTCATGCTGATTGGCCTGGCGCTTGGCTGGACGCTTGACGAGTCGTTCAGCGATGCGGGCATTGGTGCGCTGTTGGGTTTGGGCATTGGCCAGGCCATCCGCCTGGCGCAGCTTGCGAATCGGGCAGACCAACAGGCACGTCAGTTGGAAACCACGCAGAAGGCGCTGATAGCGCTGGGTGATCGCCTGCGGCAACTGGAAGTGCCAGCGCCTGCGAGCAGTGTGATTGTCGAATCCCCCGTTCCCGAGCCCGCACCTGTCGCCAAGGCCGCCGACCTGGTCTGGGAGCTGCCGGCCGACCTGGCGCCGGTTGCCATCACCGCCGAAGCCAGCCAGCCGTTACCGGATGACGCCTGGGCACCGGCACCACCTCCCAAAGAACCCGCTACACCTCGCGGCCCGAACCTGATCGAACGCGCCATCAGCGGTGCGCGCAACTGGCTGTTGGGCGGCAATACCGTACTGCGCGTCGGCGTGGTGCTGCTGTTCCTCGGCCTGGCATTTCTGCTGCGTTACGCCACCGAAGGCATGGTGGTGCCGATCGAGCTGCGTTACGCCGGTGTCGCCGCCGCTGCGCTGGGCCTGCTGGGCCTGGGCTGGTGGCTGCGGCTGCGCAACGGCCAGTACGGGCTGATACTGCAAGGCACCGGCATTGCGGTGTTGTACCTCACGGTATTCGCTGCGATGCGTCTGCACCCGCTGATCGACCCCGGTGCGGCGCTGGGTTTGCTGGTGGCGGTCACCGTGTTTTCGGCGATTCTGGCGATTACCCAGGATGCGCTCGGTCTGGCTTGCGCGGCGGCTCTCGGCGGGTTCGCCGCGCCGATCCTGGCGTCCACCGGCGCTGGTAACCACGTCGCACTGTTCAGTTATTTCGCGTTGCTTAACGCGGGCATCCTCGCGATAGCCTGGTTCAAGGCCTGGCGCTTGCTCAACCTGATCGGGTTTGTCGGCACGTTCGGCATCGGTTTCGCCTGGGGCATGCGCTCCTACACGCCGGAGCTGCTCTGGAGCACCGAGCCGTTTCTGATTCTGTTTTTTCTGATGTACCTGGCCATCGGCCTGCTGTTCGCCCGGCGCAAGTTGTCGGAGAGGGAGGAGGCGCCTGAAGGCCGCGACGCGTTACTGCGCTGGTCGGCGGCCAAGGGCGATTATGTCGACGGCAGCCTGTTGTTCGGTCCGCCGCTGGTGGGCTTCGGCTTGCAGTTCGCGCTGGTGCAACACCTGGAATTTGCTGCCGCATTCAGCGCCTTGGGCCTTGGCATTATCTACCTGGGGCTGGCGCGGCTGCTCAGCGGCGGGCGTGCCTTGTTGCTGGCCGAAACCTGCCTGGCGCTGGGCGTGATCTTTGCCAGCCTCGCGATTCCTCTGGGGCTCGATGCGCGCTGGACGGCAGCGGCGTGGGCTGTGGAGGGGGCCGGCATCTTCTGGCTCGGCATGCGCCAGCAGCGACCCGTGGCCAGAGCGTTCGCCTTGTTGCTGCAGTTGGGAGCGTCGCTCGCTTTCCTCGGCGAACTGCGCGACAGCCAGGACACTTTGCTGCAGGGCCCCCCCTTGGGCGCGTTGTTGTTGGGCGCGGCGCTGTTGTTCAGCTTTTATCAATTGCACACCGCTGCGCCGGAACATACCCTGCGCTGGGAACGGCTGGGTGCACCCTGGCTCGCCGTACTCGGCCTGGGCTGCGTTTACTTGCTGGCGCCGCTGTTGTTTTCGACCCAAGGCAGCATCGTCAGTTGGGCCGTTGCTGGCCTGGCGATCCTGTGGACGGGCCAGCGTATCGGTTCGCCAGTGGTCGTGCGTTGTGGCGTTGTCGGGCAGGTGTTGGGCGGCGCGCTATTTGCGCTCGACCCCGTGACCAACGCCTGGACACCGCTGATCATCGCCGTGGCGGCAATGGTCGGCGCGTGGCGCCTGCCCCGCGGCCGGCTGTCTACAGCGTTGCTGGCCTGGGGCGTGGCCTGGTGGGCCTTGGCGGTGATCATAGAAGTGTGGCGTTTGGCGCCTGCGACCCTGCATGCTTCGCTGTTGTTGCTGGCGGCTGCGCTGAGCGTGGTGATCTGGACGGCACTAGCGCTTCGTTTGCGCTGGGTCGCCTTGGGTATCGCCAGTACGTTGCTCATGCCTGCGGCGAGTCTCGTGTTGTGGGGCACGTGGACTGAGTTTTACCACCCGGCGGCGCAGTTCGGCTGGCTGGCGTGGCTGACAGTGTTCACCCTGCATTTCATTTCGCTGCGTCGTTTGGCGCTGCTGGTACCTGCCAACGTATTGAGCGCGGCCCATGTGCTGGGCTGCTGGATGCTGATCGGCGTGCTGGCACTGGAGCTGCGCTACGGTCTGATGATGCTGTCCAGCGAATACAACGCGTGGCGTTGGCTGGGTTGGGCGATTCTGCCGAGTCTGTACCTGGTGCTGGCGGCTGCGCCACGCGGATGGCCGTGGCCGGTGTCGGCGTATCCGCGCGAGTACCGTGTGCTGGTCGCACTGCCGCTGGCGGTGCTGATGCTGGGCTGGTTCTGGCTGGCGAACATGTTCAGCGACGGTGCAGCCGAACCGTTGCCCTATGTACCGTTGCTCAACCCGCTCGACCTGGGCCTGCTGTTTGCGTTGCTGGGGATTTACGTGTGGTCGCGCAGTGTGGCGCCGCAGCGCGGGCTGCGCATCGAGTTGTTGGCGCAGGGCGTGGCAGGTATTTCGCTGTTTGCGTTCTTTACCGCGCTGGTCATGCGCACGGCCCACCATTGGGGCGGCGTGCCGTTCCATCTGGATGCGTTGCTGGAGTCGATGCTGGTGCAGGCCGGGCTGTCGATCGTCTGGACCCTGATCGCCCTGGGCCTGATGATTGGCGGCCACCTGCGCCATCGTCGCGAGGTGTGGCTGATCGGTGCGGCGTTGATCGCCGTGGTGGTGGCCAAGCTGTTCTTTGTGGAACTGAGCAACCGTGGCGGCCTGGCGCGGATCGTGTCGTTCATCGGTGTGGGCGGGCTGCTGCTGGTGGTGGGCTATTTCGCGCCATTGCCGCCCAAGCGTGTCGAGCCGGTGCTGGAAACGGAAGGAGCATCCTCTTGAACGGTCAGTTGAGCGTGGTTGTGCTGGGCTTGTGTACGACTTTATCCGTGTGGGCGCAGGAAACGCCTGCCGACTTCACCACCCAGGTGCCGCTGAGCGTCAGTGGCAGCGGCCCGTGGTATCGGCTGGAGTTGCCACTGGCGGTGCAACTGAATGCGCGCCAGGCAGACCTCGGCGACGTACGCATATTCAACGCTGCGGGCGAGCCACAGGCGTATGCGCTGTCGCGTCAGTCGGCCCAACGCTCCGAAAGTCGCACTGTCACGGACGTGAAGTGGTTCCCGCTATACGCCGCCGACACCCGCGAAGCCCTGCCCGGCGTGGTGATGAAGACCACCACCGATGGCACGTTGCTGGAGGTCAAACCGTCCGGTGCGGCCAAGCCCGGCAAGCAAATGCGGCGCGGGTGGGTGCTGGATGCCAGCGCGATCAAGGCGCCGTTGCAGCAACTGAGCCTGGACTGGAGCCGCGAACGTGATGGCTTCCAGCGGTTCAGCATCGAAGCCAGTGATGACTTGCAGCATTGGCAGGCGTGGGGCGATGGCCAGGTGGCGCGCCTGTCGTTCGCCGACGAGCGGGTCGAGCAGCATGACGTGAGCCTGCCGGGGCAGCCTGCGCGTTACCTGCGTTTGCTCTGGCAAGGGCAGGCGGCGCCAATGTTGACGTCAGCCAAATTGACCAGCGCCACCAGCAGCAGTCTGCCGCTGCCGCTGGTGTGGTCGCCACCGTTGGCGGGCACACGGCTCAAGGCCGGGGAATACAGCTGGCAGCTGCCGGCGGGCTTGAGTGTCGAACGCCTGCGCGTCGAACTGAAGCAGCCGAACACGCTGGCCCCCGTGACCTTGTCGGGGCGTCGCGACGCCAAGCAGGCGTGGCAGCCGTTGAGCAAGGGTGTGCTGTATCGCCTGGCGCAGAATGGCCAGGACGTGGTGCAGGATGAATTGCCGTTGCCCGGCCAAGTGATCACCGAGCTTAAATTGCAGGTGGATGAGCGTGGCGGCGACCTGGGCGTCGATGCCCCGGCGTTGCGGTTTGCGGTGCGCACCACGCAGTTGGTGTTCCTGGCGCGGGGTGAGCCACCGTTCACCCTGGCGTTGGGCAGTGCCTCGGTCAAGGCGGCAAACCTGCCGCTGTCGACGCTGATCCCGGACTACAGCGCCGAGCGCCTGAAAACCCTGGGGCAGGCCAAGGTGTCCGGGGAGGCGCAGGTCCAGACGCCCGCCGTAGTCGCCACAGCCGAGGCGGGCGCCGACTGGAAGAAACTCGGCCTGTGGGCCGTGCTCCTGCTGGGTGTGGCAGCGCTGGGGGCCATGGCCTACAGTTTGTTGCGCCGGCCTGCGGGAACGCCGTGAACTCTATTGGAGTTAAATCCTCTGATTAGAGGAAATACGCCCCGACTCGCGCTAAACTGCGCGGGTTTTCAGCCCCCCATTCTCCGGAGCCTTACATGTCCCGCGTTACCTTGAGTCGCTATTTGATCGAGCAGACCCGCAGCAACAACACTCCTGCCGATCTGCGTTTCCTGATCGAAGTGGTGGCGCGTGCCTGCAAGGAAATCAGCCATGCCGTTTCCAAAGGCGCGCTGGGGGGTGTCCTGGGCAGCATGGGCACTGAAAACGTGCAGGGCGAAGTCCAGAAGAAGCTCGACGTGCTCTCCAACGAAATCCTGCTGGAAGCCAACGAATGGGGCGGTCACCTGGCCGGCATGGCGTCCGAAGAGATGGACAATGCCTACCAGATCCCGGGCAAATACCCTAAAGGTGCCTACCTGCTGGTGTTCGACCCACTGGACGGCTCGTCCAACATCGACATCAACGCCCCGGTCGGCACCATCTTCTCGGTACTGCGTTGCCCGAACGAGTACCTGAGCCAGAACGAAGCCCTGAACGAAAAGGCTTTCCTGCAGCCGGGCACCCAGCAAGTCGCGGCCGGCTACGCGATCTACGGCCCACAGACCATGCTGGTGCTGACCCTGGGCGATGGCGTCAAGGGCTTTACCCTGGACCGTGAAATGGGCAGCTTCGTGCTGACCCACGAAGACCTGACCATCCCGGCGACCACCCAGGAATTCGCCATCAACATGTCCAACCAGCGTCACTGGGAAGAACCGGTGAAGCGCTACGTCAACGAGTTGATGGAAGGCGAGGAAGGCCCGCTGAAGAAAAACTTCAACATGCGTTGGGTGGCGGCGATGGTGGCCGATGTGCACCGCATCCTGACCCGTGGTGGCCTGTTCATGTACCCGCGCGACAGCCGCGAGCCGTCCAAGCCCGGCAAGCTGCGCCTGATGTATGAAGCCAACCCGATGTCGTTCCTGGTGGAACAGGCTGGCGGCGCGGCCACCGATGGTCACCAGCGCATTCTCGACATCCAGCCTGAAGGCCTGCACCAGCGTGTGGCGGTGTTCCTGGGTTCGAAGGAAGAAGTCGAGCGTGTGACGGCGTACCACAAGCAGTAAGTCGATGCGATAGGTGATTGGCCTGGTTGTGAGCCGGATCACCCTTAAAGAAGCCCCGAAACGTTTCAGCGTTTTCGGGGCTTTTTTGTTTTTGTTCATCGGGAACCAGACACCTGTTTTCCCTTCTAAGCTTCTGGCAGATACCCACGCTGCTTTGTCTCTCCAGGAGTTATTCCATGTCGTTACGCCGTCTCGCCCTGCTGGCTTTTTGCGTGCTGTTGGGCGCCTGCAGCAAGGTCAATCAGGAAAATTACGCGAAGCTTTCGGCTGGCATGGCCAAGGCCGAGGTGGAGTCGCTGTTGGGCAAGCCGACCGATTGTTCCGGCGCACTGGGCATGTCCAGCTGTACCTGGGGCGATAAAAACAGCTTTATCAGCGTGCAATACGCCGGTGACAAAGTTCTGATGTTTTCCGGGCAAGGCCTGAAGTAAACCGGGGCGCGAGCCTGCGGGAGAAGAAGAATGATGCGTTTTGTTTTATACCTTTGTGCCAGCCTGTTTTTGGCAGGCTGCGCCAGCCATTCTGGCGATGATCTGCAG
>NZ_JBSVWB010000044.1:0-55293 GCF_054071795.1 Pseudomonas sp. SDO5271_S396 | reverse complement strand
GCGCTCCCGTTTTTTGGGGTCGCTACGCAACCCAGCGCGGGACAAGCCCGCTCACCACAGAAGCCCGCTCACCACAGAAGCCCGCTCACCACAGAAGCCCGCTCACCACAGAAAATCCAGTCACTCCAATCAACCCCCTTTTGATCCAGCCCCTAGCAAGAGAACACCATGCCAACCCGTCGCACCTTCCTCAAACACGCCAGCGTGGTCTGCGCCATGACCCTTCTTTCGACCCCGGTACGCGCCGCCGTCAAAGGCCGTTTCTACATGCCCGACGAGGGCGAAACACATCGCCAGGCGTTTATCGCCTTTGGTGCCCAGGACGCCATCTGGGAAGACTTCACCGCCGACGTGCAAGCCGCTCTGGGCCGGATCGCCCGTGCGATTGCCGAGCACGAGCCGGTCACGGTGTTTTGCCGCGAGGACGATCGCGGACTGGCGGAGCAGCACTGCGGCACGCGCAATATCACCTTTGTGGAAACCGAGCTGGATGACATCTGGATGCGCGACACCGGCGCCAATTTCGTCATCGATGGCACGGGGGGCGAGGGCGCGGTGGATTTCAATTTCAATGGCTGGGGCAACAAGCAGCAGCACGCCGACGATGCGTTGCTGGCCGGGCAGGTCGCCGAACACACCGGGGTGCGTCACCTGCGCAGCGAACTGGTGGGCGAGGGCGGTGCCATCGAGGTGGACGGCCTGGGCACTGGGATCATGACCGAGAGCAGTTGGATCAACCGCAATCGCAACCCCGACTGGACCAAGGCCGAGGTCGAGGCCGAACTCAAAGAGCGCCTGGGTCTGCGCAAAATCATTTGGTTGCCGGGCATCAAGGGCAAGGACATCACCGACGCCCATGTGGATTTCTACGCACGCTTTGTCTCACCCGGCGTGGTGCTGGCCAACTTGGATACCGACCCGGCGTCCTACGATCACAAGGTCACCCTGGCGCACCTGGAGATCCTCAAAAAGGCTACCGACGCCGATGGCCGCCCATTGCAGGTACACACCGTGTCGCCGCCGCTCAACCCGCGCAACAGCAAATTCAGTCGGGGCAACCCGGACTTCGCCGCGGGCTATATCAATTACTTCGTGATCAACGGCGCGGTGATCGCGCCCGAATTCGGCGACCCGGTGGCCGACCGCAAGGCGCTGGAGCTGCTGTCCCGGTTGTACCCGGGGCGCAAAGTGGTGCAACTGAACATCGACGCGATTGCAGCGGGCGGCGGCGGCATCCACTGCGTGACCAGCCATCAGCCGCTGGCCTGATCGTCCTTGGCCAGCAGCACTTGGGCAAAGTCATCGGAGGCAATGAAATCGAGGGTCTGGCGCAACTGTCGGGCCGCATCCTGGCCGAACGCCTGATCGAAGCGTTCGGCCATTTTTTTCGAGATGCGCTTGGCCGCCGCGTGGGTGCGCAAGCCTTCTTCGGTGAGCAGCACGCGGCGGCTGCGGCGGTCCAGTTCGTCCACCTGCAACGCCACCAGGCCATCGCGCACCAGCGGCTTGAGGGTGTGGCCGAGGGCGGACAGGTCCATCACCAGGCTTTGCGCCAACTCGCCCATCCTGGGGGTGCCGCCGGCCCTGTCGATGTGGTTGAGCACCGCCCACTGGGTTGCCTTGAGCCCGCAGGACGCGAACGCCTCGTCATAGATCTGGCCCAGGCGGCGTGATGTGCGGCGCACGGCACCGTTCACGCAGGTGCTGGGGCTCTCGGTGCAAGGTGCAGCAGATTTCACGGGCGATACTCTCTGAAACAAAAAAACGACGGGATGATTATGCCTGCGAAGCCTCTCGGGACAAGGCTTTTCAGACCGAAGATGAATACTGAGACAGCTTGAAACAAAATAGTTGCGTATGCCTCTAAAATCGATATCGTGGCATATGCCTCTTTGTGACCGGGACGTCGTTGCAGTGGTTTCCCTCGGGTTGCGCGTGGGGTGAGGCGGGAACATGGCAAGGCGCCGTCCCGGGCGGCCTGCCGGCTTGATCGTTCAACTCCCTGTCTGGATCCCACCCTATGCTGAGCCTTGTGCGCATCGCATTGCGGCGCCCTTATACCTTTCTGGTCTTGGCCATTTTCATCCTGATCATCGGCCCGCTCGCCGCCTGGCGAACGCCCACCGACATCTTTCCGGAGATCCGTATCCCGGTCATCGCCGTGATCTGGCAGTACACCGGCCTGCCGCCCGACCAGATGGCCGGGCGTGTCACCTCGCCGTTCGAGCGGGTGCTGACCACCACCGTGAACGACATCCGCCATATCGAAGCGCAGTCGCTGACGGGCTACGGGATCGTGAAGATCTTCTTCCAGCCCGGGGTCAACATCAGCACCGCCAACGCCCAGGTGACGTCGGTGTCCCAGGCGATCCTGCGGCAATTGCCGCCCGGCACCGTGCCGCCGCTGGTGCTCAACTACAGCGCTTCCACCGTGCCGATCGTGCAACTGGCGCTGTCGGGGGCGGGCCTGAGCGAGCAGCGCCTGGGCGACATCGGCCTGAACCAGGTGCGCCTGATGCTCACCAGTGTGCCCGGCGCGGCCTTGCCATACCCGTTCGGCGGCAAGAGCCGCCAGGTGCAGATCGACCTCGATTCAGCGCGCATGCAGGCGCGCGGTTTGTCGGCGCAGGACGTCGCCACCGCCCTGGCCACCCAGAACCTGATCACCCCGGTGGGCACCCAGAAGATCGGCAGCTACGAGTTCAACCTGCAACTCAACAATGCACCGTCGGACTTCCACGACCTGGAAAACCTGCCGATCAAGACCGCCGACGGCACCACCGTGCTGATCCGCGATGTGGCCACCGTGCGCGACGGCAACCCGCCGCAAAGCAACATCGTGCACGTCAACGGCAACCGCTCGGTGCTGCTGCCGGTGCTCAAGACCGGTTCGGCATCGACCCTGGGCGTGATCGCCGGCATCAAGGACAAACTGGCGGACAACAAAGCCGCCTTGCCGCCCAACCTGAACATCGACCTGATCGGCGACCAGTCGCTGTTCGTGCGCTCGGCCATCAGCGGCGTGGCCCGTGAAGGCTTGATCGCGGCGGCGCTGACCAGCCTGATGATCCTGCTGTTCCTCGGCAGCTGGCGCTCGACGGTGATCATCGCCACCTCGATTCCCCTGGCCATTCTGGCGTCGATTGCCACCCTGTCGGCGCTGGGCGAAACCCTCAACATCATGACCCTTGGCGGCCTGGCCCTGGCGGTGGGCATCCTGGTGGACGACGCCACGGTGACCATCGAGAACATCAACTGGCACCTGGAACAGGGCAAGCCGGTGGAAACCGCGATCCTCGACGGTGCCGCGCAGATCGTCACCCCGGCGTTCGTGTCGTTGCTGTGTATCTGCATCGTGTTCGTGCCGATGTTCTTCCTCGACGGCGTGGCGCGGTTCCTGTTTGTGCCCATGGCCGAAGCGGTGATCTTCGCCATGATCGCCTCGTTCATCCTGTCGCGGACCCTGGTGCCAACGCTTGCCAACTACCTGCTCAAACCCCACGTGCACGGCGAAGACGGGCATGCGCCGTCGCGCAACCCGCTGGTGATGTTCCAGCGCGGTTTCGAGCGGCGTTTCGAAGCCTTTCGCAGCCATTACCACAGCGTGCTCGACAGTGCCTTGCACCATCGCCGCACGGTGGTGATCGGCCTGCTGGCGTTCGTGGCGCTGTCGTTCGCGCTGGTGCCGTTTTTGGGCCGCAACTTCTTCCCCGAGGTCGATTCCGGCCTGATCCTGCTGCACGTGCGCGCGCCGGTGGGCACGCGGGTGGAGAGCAATGCGCACCTGATCGCCGAGATCGAAGACGCGATCCGCCGCAAGATCCCCGCACAAGAGCTCAAGGCGCTGGTGGATAACATCGGCCTGTCCATCAGCGGTATCAACGTGGTGTACAACAACACCGGCACCGTGGGCTCCCAGGACAGTGACATCCAGATCAGCCTGAACGAAGGCCATCGCCCGACCGCCGAGTACATGCGCGAACTGCGTGAAAGCCTGCCCCGGGAGTTCCCGAGCGCGGTGTTTTCGTTCCCGGCCTCGGACATCGTCGGGCAGATCCTCAACTTCGGCTCGTCGGCGCCCATCGATCTGCAAATCACCGGCAACAACCTGGCGGCCAATTTCACCTATGCCAGCACCTTGCTGCGCGAGATCCGCCGGGTGCCGGGGGTGGTGGATGCGCGCATCCAGCAGTCGCGGCAATTGCCCACTTTCAATATCGACGTGGACCGCACCCGCGCGCAGTTGGTCGGCCTCACCGAGCGCGATGTGACCAACAGCCTGGTGGTCAACCTGGCCGGTTCCAGCCAGGTGGCGCCGACGTTCTGGCTCAACCCGGCCAACGGCATTTCCTACCCGATCGTGATGCAAACCCCGCAATACAGCCTGGAAAGCCTGGCCGCGCTGCATAACCTGCCACTGAGCGGCGGCAGCGGGGCGGCGGCAGACCAGACCCTCGGCGGCCTGGCCACGATCCAGCGCAGCCACAGCAACTCGGTGATTACCCAGTCGGATATCCAGCCGGTGGTGGAAGTGCTCACGGCCATCCAGGACCGCGACCTCGGTGCCGTGGCCGCCGACATCCAGAGGATCATCGCCGCCCACGCCGGTGAGGTGCCGACCGGTTCCAAAGTGCTGTTGCAGGGCCAGGTGCAAACCATGAACGCGGCGTTCAGCGGCTTGCTGTTCGGCCTGTTGGGCGCGGTGGTGCTGATCTATCTGCTGATCGTGGTCAACTTCCAGTCCTGGAGCGACCCGTTCGTGATCATCACCGCGTTGCCGGCGGCCCTGGCGGGCATCGTGTGGATGCTGTTCGTCACCCACACGCCGTTGTCGGTCCCGGCCCTGACCGGGGCGATCATGTGCATGGGCGTGGCCACTGCCAACGCCATCCTGGTGGTGAGTTTCTGCCGCGAACGCCTGGCGGTGCACGGCGATGCGGTGCAGGCCGCGCTCGAAGCCGGCTTCACCCGGCTGCGCCCGGTGTTGATGACCGCCATCTCGATGATCATCGGCATGGCGCCCATGGCCCTGGGCCTCGGCGAGGGCGGCGAGCAGAACGCGCCGCTCGGGCGTGCGGTGATCGGCGGCCTGATGTTTGCCACCATCGCCACCTTGATACTGGTTCCGCTGATTTTCAGTCTTGTCCACGGGCGTCGTCAGCACGCCACGCGTGTGACCACCGTTAGCGTAGGGGTTTGACATGTCCGTTTCCAATTCTCAACCGAAGTCTTCCCGTGGCCTGCTCTGGCTGATCGTGGGCGGGGTGGCGGTGGTGGTGATCGTCGGTGTCGGCCTGGGCGTGCGCGCCAGTGAGTCCCGCGACCTCAAGACCTGGACCGACGCTCAGGCATTGCCCAGCGTCAACCTGATCAAGCCGGTGGTGCAGGCCCAGGGCCCGGTGCTCAATCTGCCGGGGCGCATGGAAGCCTATGCCCGCGCGTCGATCTTCGCCCGGGTCAACGGCTACCTGAAGTCCTGGAATGTCGACATCGGCACCCGGGTCAAGGCCGGGCAAGTGCTGGCCGAAATCGACACCCCGGAACTCGACCAGCAACTGTTGCAGGCCCGCGCCACGCTGGCCTCGGCCCAGGCCGATGCGCACCTGGCTGAAACCACCGCCAAACGTTGGCAGGCCATGCTGGCCAATGACTCGGTGTCGCGCCAGGACGTGGACGAGCGCACCGGCGACCTGGCCGCCAAGCAGGCGCGGGTGGCGGCGGCCAGGGCCAATGTCGAGCAACTGGTGGCGACCAAGGGGTTCCAGCGCCTGGTCGCACCGTTCGCCGGTGTGGTCACGGCGCGCAGTACCGATGTGGGCGCGCTGATCAGCGCCGGGGGCAGCGCCGGCAAGGAGTTGTTCGCCGTGGCCGACGTCAGCCGCTTGCGCGTGTATGTGCAGGTGCCGCAGACCTTTTCGCCACAGATTCGTGAAGGCACCACCGCGCGCCTCAGCGTGCCGGAATATCGCGGTGAGACCTTCACCGGCAAGGTGATCGCCACCGCCGACGCGGTCAACGCCGCCTCGGGCAGCACCCTGGTGCAATTGCTGGTGGACAACCCCGGCGGTCGCCTGCTGCCCGGCGGTTACACCAGCGTGCAATTCGACCTGCCGGTGCAGGCCGATGTGCTGCGGGTGCCATCCAGTGCCCTGGTGTTCGATGACCATGGCATGCGGGTCGCCACCCTCGACAGTCAGGACCACGTGCAATTCAAGACCGTGAGCATTGCCCGCGACTTCGGTGACAGCGTCGAAATCGCCAGCGGCCTGCAAGCCGCCGACCGGGTGATCGACACGCCACCGGACGGCCTGGCCGATAACGACGCGGTGCAACTGCGCGTCGCTGCCGCTGAGGTCAAACCCCATGGCTAAGCGCACGTTTCTGGGCTTGCTCGCCACCCTGAGCCTGGGCGCGTGCTCCCTGGCGCCGCCGCTCAAGGTGCCCGAAACCCCGTTGCCGGCGCAGTTCCACACCCAGGGCCCGTGGACCCTTGGCGCGCCGAACGACCAGGCCAGCCGCGACGGCTGGTGGCAGGTTTACAACGACCCGCAACTGGATGCGATGCAGCAACAGTTGTTGCGCAACAACCCGGACCTGAGCGCGGCGCTCGCTCACTATCAGCAAGCCCAGGGTTATGTCGCGCAGGCGCGTTCCGGGCTGTTCCCCAAGGTCTCGGCCATCGGCAACGGCCAGCGCATACGCCAATCGGACACGCGACCGCTGCGCTCGGCCACTTCGCCGGACGTCTATAACTCCGCGACCCTGGGCCTGGAGGTGGATTACGAAGTCGACCTTTGGGGCCGCGTGCGCGATACCGTCGCCGCCGGTACCAGCGACTCCGAGGCTGCCAGGGCCGACCTGGCCTCGGTGCGCCTGAGCTTGCAGGCGCAGTTGGCCGACAATTACATCCGTCTGCGTGGCATCGACTGGCAGAACCAGTTGCTCGAACAGACCCGCGACGCCTACGCCAAGGCCCTGGGCCTGACCGAAGGCTTGCACGGCGGCGGCATCGTCTCCGGCCTCGACGTGGCGCGGGCGCGCACCCAGCTGTCGACGGTCAAGTCGCAATTGAGCCAGAGCCAGGTGGAGCGCGCGCTGCTGGAACACGGGATCGCGGCCATGCTCGGCGAATCGGCATCGACCTACCGGATTGCGGTGAATGTCGCGCCGATCAGCTTGCCGAACGTGCCCACCGGTGTGCCTTCAACCTTGCTGCAACGTCGGCCTGACATCGCTGCCGCCGAGCGTCGTATCGCGGCGGCCAATGCGCGGATCGGCGTGGCCAAGGCCGCGTGGTTCCCGCAGATCACCCTGAGTGCCCAGGGGGGTTACCAGAGCGACGAGTTTGCGCGGCTGCTCAGTGCGCCCAACCTGTTCTGGGCCATCGGCCCGTCGCTGGTCGGTACACTGTTCGACGGCGGCGCGCGCCAGGCCCAGGTGGATATCGCCAAGGCCGCCACCGATGAAGCGGCGGCGAAGTATCGCGGTGTGGTGCTGGGCGCGTTCGCGCAGGTGGAAGACAACCTGTCGCAGATCGCCGGTCTGGGCGATGCCCTGAACGATCAGCGCGACGCCGCAGCGGCCGCGCAATACGCCGAAGATCTGTCGACCTCGCGCTATCGCCAGGGCGCCGTGGCCTATCTGGATGTGGTCACCGCCCAAGTCGCGGCGCTGGATGCCAAGCGCAGCGTGCTGCAACTGCAAACCCGACAACTGAGCGCCAACGTAGGCCTGATCAAGGCACTGGGCGGCGGATGGAACGTCGCCCGCCTGACCGCGTCGAACCCTATTGAAACCAAGGAGTAGTCACCATGACCGAGTACGTACCCCCGAAAGTCTGGACCTGGGACACCGAAAGCGGCGGCACCTTCGCCAGCATCAACCGGCCCATCGCCGGCGCCACCCATGACAAGGAACTGCCGGTCGGCAAGCACCCCTTGCAGTTGTATTCCCTGGCCACGCCCAATGGGCAAAAGGTCACCATCCTGCTGGAAGAGCTGCTGGCCCTGGGGCACAGCGGCGCCGAATACGACGCGTGGCTGATCAAGATCGGTGACGGCGACCAGTTCGGCAGCGGCTTCGTGTCGGTGAACCCCAACTCGAAGATCCCCGCCTTGCTGGACCGCAGCGGCGCCGCGCCGATCCGGGTGTTCGAGTCGGGCGCGATCCTGCAGTACCTGGCGGAAAAATTCGGCGCGTTCTTGCCCACCGAGCCGGCGGCCCGTGCGGAATGCCTGTCGTGGCTGTTCTGGCAGATGGGCAGCGCGCCGTACCTGGGCGGTGGCTTCGGGCATTTCTACGCCTATGCGCCGACCAAGATGGAGTACGCGATCAACCGCTTTGCCATGGAAACCAAGCGTCAGCTCGACGTGCTTGACCAGCGTCTGGCCATCAGCGAGTACATCGCCGGGGACGAATACACCATCGCCGACATCGCCATTTGGCCCTGGTACGGCGGCTTGGTGAAGGGGCGTTTGTACGGGGAGTCGGCGGAGTTTCTGTCGGTGCACGAATACAAGCATGTGCTGCGCTGGGCGGACGCCATCGAAGCGCGGCCCGCAGTGCAGCGTGGACGTCGCGTCAACCGCGTGTCCGGCGAGCCCGCCGAACAACTGCGCGAGCGGCATGACGCGAGTGATTTGGACTGATCACCCGCGCGTGAAGAAGCCGGCTCTTCGGCTTCTGCTGTTCAATCTCAGAAATCAGTGCCTCGGGAAACCGCTTCCCAGGCGCTGATTTCTGCTTTCAGCGCGTCCAGTTTCGCCGTCACGTGGTCCACCGCATCGTTGCCCAGCAACAGGTGCGTCGGCGGTTCGGCGCTGGCCACGACCTGCATCATTGCCAGCGCGGCCTTTACCGGATCGCCCGGCTGTTGCCCGCTGCGGGCCTGGCGCGCGGCGCGTATGGCGTCGAACGATTCGTCGTAGTCGGCGACGCTGCGCTTGGCACGCACCATGGAGCGTCCGGCCCAGTCGGTGCGGAAGGCCCCCGGCTCAATGGCGGTGACGTGGATGCCAAACGGCTTGAGCTCTTTGCCCAGGGCCTCGGAAATACCTTCCAGCGCAAACTTGCTGCCGTGGTACACGCCGAGGCCCGGGAAGGTGGTCAAGCCGCCCATCGACGTGATGTTGAGAATATGCCCGCGACGGCGCTCGCGCATGAACGGCAGCACCGCCTGTATCACCGCCACAGCGCCGAATACGTTCACTTCGAACTGCTGGCGCACGTCGTCCAGGTGCGCCTCTTCCAGCACGCCTTCGAAGCCATAGCCGGCGTTATTGACCAGCACATCGATGGGGCCGACCTGCTTCTCGATTTCAGCGACCACCGCCGGCACGAACAGGCTGTCGGTGACGTCCAGCAGGCGCCCGAAGGAAAAGCCGGGTTTGAGCCGATCGAAGGCGTCGACGGCTTCGGGTGTGCGGGCGGTGCCGACGACACGCTCGCCGTCGGCCAGCAATGCCTCGGCCAGGGCCTTGCCGAAGCCGGAACTGATGCCGGTGACAAGCCAGGTTTTTTGCGGGTGGATGAGCAGGTCTGCGGGCATGGGAACCTCCTGTGATAGTGCCTGGAATCTTTCTCCTTTGATCCCGGGTGCACAATCGGGCCAGACCTGCTCAGGCTTTGAAGGCGGGCTTCACAATGCGGATGGAATGAACGGCTTGCCCTGTGCCGATCAGCCCAGCAACCCGGTGCTCACCGCCACGATCAGAAACACCCCCAGCAACGCGCGGTATATCACGAACGGCCAGGTGGAGAAACGCTCCAGGAACTTCATCAGGCCCCAGATGGCAAAGAACGCCGAGACGCTGGCGACCACAAGCCCGAACAGCAAGTGGGGCCAGGCGTGCGCGGGCAGGTCGGCGTGCAGCAGCACCCACAGCTCTTTCAAACCGGCGAGGGCGATGGCCGGCAGGCCGAGCAGGAAGGAAAAACGTGCAGCTTCTTCGCGCTTGAAGTTGAGGAACAGCGCGGCAGTCAAGGTCGAGCCGGAGCGCGACACGCCGGGAATCAGCGCACCGATTTGCGCGATACCGACGATCAGTGCGTCACGCAGGCGCATTTCGCCCACCTCGCGGGTGTGCCGGGCACGCACTTCGGCCACGGCCAGCAGCACCGCCATCACCACACAGGAAATGCCGATCACCATCAGGCCGCGCAACGGCGAGTTGCATGCGTTCAGGGTCGACGACAACGCCAGGCCCGCGATCCCGATGGGCAGGGTCGCCAGCACGATGGCCACCGCCAGCTTGAACCACCGGTCGTTGTAGTCACCCCGGCGCACTGCGCCGATGCTGCCGGTGGTGACCTGGTGCACGTCGCGCCAGAAGTAACTGACCACCGCCGCCAGCGCCGCCAGTTGCATGGCCGCGGAGAACGCCGAGCCCGGGTCTTGCCAGCCGAGCAGGGCAGGCACCACGCGCATATGGGCGGTGGATGACACGGGCAGCAGCTCGGTGATGCCCTGGATCACGCCCAGGATGAAGATTTGCAGGTAATCCAGGGAGGCAAAGCCCACATCCAGGCCTGCGGTACAGACGTTGGTCAAAATGCGTGTCCTTGAGAAAAAGGGGAGAGGTGGGCGAAGTTTATTCTAAATGTTTCAGGAATTTGCCCGAGGCAAGACAAATCCAACATCGGTTCAGCAAACAGAAAGGTTGGGCGATGTATTGGCCTGGGAAGGGGTTTTGTGAACAATGGCGCCCTGCGTTTTTTGACCGAGAGATTCATGCCTGCCATTCCCGATACCACCGTCGAACTGATCCAGACCGGCCCGGAACATGCCGAGTTGATCCGCAACCTCTATCAGTACTACGCCTACGAGTCGTCGGACTGGGAACAGGAAGATGTCGACGCCGATGGCCGTTTCTATATCCATGACGAACACCTGGCGCGTTACTGGCAAGACCCGCAGTGGAGCGCCAACCTGTTGCTGGTCGATGGCTACATCGCCGGATTCCTGCTGATAGAAGGCAGCGAGTTGCCGGGGATCGATGCACTGGAGCTGGCCGACCTGTTCATCCTCAAGCGCTATCGCCGCAAAGGCATTGGGCGTGCGGTCGCCAGCCAGGTGCTGTGCAGTGGCGAGGCCAATTGGCTGGTGCGGTTTTATGATCAGGATGAGGTGTCCCAGGCGTTCTGGCGCACGGTGCTCGACAACCTGCCGCGCCCGGTGCAGACGCTGGAACTGGACGATGACCCGCAACTGATGAACTACTTGATCACCCGTGCGGCGTTGCATTGACGGCCTGTAACAGGGTGGCGAGTTGCTCGCCACCCTGGCTGTTCTTGGCTAAACGCTTCAGGCAATCGGAATCAACGGATCCGCTGCTGCCCATGCCACTTCGCGGTTGGCGGCCGGTGGGTAGATCCACACGGTATTGATTTCCGTCTTGCGCGTTTTACCTTCCTGCCGGGTCAGTTGGACCTGACGATCCCAGCCTTCGGTGTAGACCGCGCCCCAGCCGCCCAGGTCGAGGCAGGTCACGTATTTGGGTTGGCGGTAGGGGATCGGGTCCACGCCCAGGACTTGCGCGGCCACGTTGTTGCCTGCATGGCGGCCCAGCACGATGGCGTGCTGGCAGGTCATCAGGGCGTGGTTGCCCAGGTCGTCGGTGGCGGCATAGGCCACATCGCCCGTGGCGAAGATGTCCGGTTGGCCAATGACTTGGAGGTTGGCATCCACGTGCAGGCGACCCAGGGCATCGCGTTCGCCCGGAATCTGCTCGGTCAGGGTGCTGGCCCGTACGCCCGTGGTCCAGATCACGGTCTTGGCTTCGAGGTGCTGGCCATCGTCCAGCGTGACGCCGTTGTCATCCACGGCGACGACTGAGGCTTTCAAGCGCCAGCTGACCCCCAGTTCATCGCTGGCCTCGGCGATCAACTGGCTGATTTCAACGCCCATGGACATCCCGACTTTTTCACCGCGGTCGACGATGATCACATCGATATTCGCCTGTTCACCGAGGATGGCCCGCAGGCGCGCCGGCATTTCGGTCGCGGTTTCGATGCCGGTGAAGCCGCCGCCGGCCACCACCACGGTGTTGCGGCCTTTGCTGTCGGGCAGGTTGGCCAGGGACTTGAGGTGGTCTTCCAGGCGAATGGCTTCTTCGATCTGGTCCACATCGAAGGCGTATTGCGCCACGCCGGGAGTGTTGGACGTTGCCAGGCGGCTGCCGGTGGCCAGTACCAGTTTGTCGTAACCCAATACCTGTCGCGCGCCCGAGGCGTCGGTGTAGCTGACCTTTTTCTGCTGCACGTCGATGGTTTCAGCGGAGCCTTTGATGAAGTGCACGCCGACTGCATCGAACAGCTCGCCGACCGGCGCGGCCAGGCGGTGGGCATTCGGCTCATAAAAGCGCGGACGTACACGCAATTCGGCCTGAGGGGCCAGTACGGTCACGTCAACATCCTGGTGACCATGGGTGTCGAGCAGGCGGGTGGCGCTCAAGGCTGTCCACAAGCCACCGAAGCCTGCGCCGATGATCAGAATCTGCTGTTTCATGTTTAGCCCCTGAAGAGAGTCGCGGTTTGAATTTGAACGGCGACTATATTGGTCGTAGTTTATACCGGCAAGCGTTTTTTTGTGTAGACCAAAGCGGGTTTGGTGGAGAGGCAGGATGCGTTTTGCCGGCTTTAATGCGCGAAATCCCGCGTTTTCAGGGGCTTTCAGCTGAAGAGAGCAGACAACGCGCGTTGCTCCATCGCGTCCGTCACTGTTAGTATGTGCGACCAATTAAGTCGGAGATCGTGATGTCTCTTTACAGCGCGGGCGTTGAGTACGGTATTCACTGCCTGCTGTTTCTGGTGGGCGATGGTGGCGAGAGCCGTGAGGCCAGCGTGCGGGATCTGGCGGAACTGCAAGGCGTACCGCTGGACTATCTGGCGAAGATTTTCACCAAGCTGGCCAAGGCCAAACTGGTGGTGGCCACCGAAGGCGTGCGCGGCGGGTTCAAGCTGTCGCGGCCGTCCGATGAAATCAGCATCCTCGATATCGTCACGGCCATTGATGGTCGCAAGCTGATTTTCGAGTGCCGCGAGATTCGTGGCCGCTGTGCGCTGTTTGATGGTGCGCCACCGGCCTGGGCGCTCGACGGTCTTTGCTCGGTGCACGCGGCGATGATGACGGCACAAAAACGCATGGAGGAGGCGCTGGCCCAGCAAACCATCCTGGACCTGGCGCGAAAGGTCGGGCGCAAGTCGCCCACGGAGTTCCCGGCCCAGGTCGGTCGCTGGATCAATGAGCGTCGGGAAAAGAAGGTCGGCACGCTGGCCATCGAGCAGAGTATTCCGGTCACTCAGCTTTCGGACTGAACCCGCGCGGCCCCTGGGTTGAACAGCGCCTGCTGCATGGCCTGGGGCGGTTGGCCGAATGCACGCAAAAAGGCCTGGCGCAGGCGCTCGCGGTCGCCGAAGCCGGTTTCGCGGGCCACCACTTCAACCGGGTGACGACTGGTTTCCATCATTGCCCGCGCCGCTTCCACCCGCAGCGCTTCGATGGCCTTGGCCGGGGTCTGTCCGGTTTCTTCGCGGAATACCCGGCTGAACTGGCGCGGGCTGAGCCGCGCGACGTCGGCCAGGGCTTCCACCGACAGGTCATGGGTCAGGTTCTCGCGGGCATAGGCCAGCGCCAGTTGCACCCGGTCTGACTTGGGGTCCAGTTCCAGCAGGGCCGACAGCTGCGATTGCTCGCTGCCCCGACGCTGGGCGATCACCAGTTTGCGCGCAATGCGTCGGGCCAGGTCGGTGCCCAGGTCGTTCTCCACCATGGCCAGCGCCAAGTCGACCCCGGCGCTCATGCCGGCACCGGTCCAGACCTGCCCGTCGACCACGAACAACTTGTCGTCTTCCAGCTGAATGTCCGGGTAGCGTTTGCGAAATGCCGGGGCGTGAATCCAGTGCGTGGTGGTGCGTTTGCCTGTCAGCAGACCGGCCTCGGCCAGCACGAAGATGCCCATGCACAACGACGCCACGCGGCGCGACTGTACGGACGCCGCCTTGACCAGTTCCGGCAGGCCCGCTTCCGGCAGGCGAAAGTCCAGATAGCCGCTGACGATCAGCGTGTCATAACCGGCCTGGCGGATCGGCGTGGTGTTCACCGAGAACCCCTGGGATGTCATCACCGCGCCGCCGCTTTCCGACACCAGATGAAACTCATAGGCCGGTTCGCCCCGCAGCAGGTTCGCGCATTCGAACACCGAACCCAGGCTGAGGCTCAGGGACTGGAAGTTCGGGTAAACCATCAGCGCAACGCTGTGCATTGTCGTTCTCCGGGAGACGCAGGAGAGGCGATTGTCGGCGCGTGCCGGGCAAACGGCAACGCCTTTGCGTCATGTCCGGAATCCTCGCGGATATGACATTGTGCAAGGTTTGAGCGACTCCTAACATTCCCTCAACGAGCGAGACGACTGGTCTAATCGCGGGGGAGCCGACATGCACAACGAAACCAAAAGCGCACGACAGAGCATTCTGGATACCGCGCAGTCGATCGTCGGTCGCAAGGGTTTTTCGGCCGTGGGGCTCAACGAAATACTGCACACCGCCGAGGTGCCCAAGGGCTCGTTCTATCACTACTTCACGTCCAAGGACGCATTCGGCGTGGCCTTGCTCGATCACTACTTCGACCACTACGTGCAGGGCATGCAGCAACTGTTCGACCAGCCTGGCCTCACCCAGCACGCCAAGTTGATGCGCTACTGGGAGTGCTGGATCGACAACCAGACCGGCTGCACCGACGCCGGCAAATGCCTGGCCGTCAAACTCGGCGCCGAGGTGTCAGACCTTTCGGAGCCCATGCGCCTGGCCCTGCAACGCGGCACGGCACGCACCATCGCCTTGCTCGCCGAGGCCTTGCAGCGCGGCATCGACGACGGCTCCGTCAGCGTCACGCAACACCCCGAAAGCCTGGCCCGGCGCCTGTATGCGTTGTGGCTGGGGACCAGCGTCATGGGCAAGATCACCCGTACATCCGCGCCTTTCGACGAGGCGCTGCAACTGACCCGACAGCTGTTGGGCCATCCGGAACACACCGACACTCACACCTATCGAGGCACTGGAAAATGAAAGTATTAATGGTACTGACCTCTCACGACCAGCTCGGCAATACCGGGCGCAAGACCGGCTTCTGGCTCGAAGAGTTTGCAGCTCCCTACTACGCGTTCAAGGACGCCGGCGCCGAGGTGGTGCTGGCCTCTCCGGCGGGCGGCCAGCCGCCACTGGACCCGGTGAGCGACCTGCCGGACTTCCAGACCGAACAGACCCGTCGCTTCGCTGCCGACCCGGCCGCCCAACAAGCGTTGGCGACCACCGTCAAGCTGGACACGGTTCGCGCCGCCGACTTCGACACAGTGTTCTATCCCGGCGGTCATGGGCCGCTGTGGGACCTGGCCGAGTCGCCGACCTCGATTGCCCTGATCGAGGCGTTCGAACGCGCCGGCAAGCCCATCGGTTTCGTCTGCCACGCACCGGGCGCGTTGCGTCACGTCAAGGCGGCCAACGGTCAACCGCTGATCAAGGGCCGTCGGGTCACCGGGTTCTCCAACTCGGAAGAGGCCGCCGTGGAATTGACCGATGTGGTGCCGTTCCTGATTGAAGATGAATTCAAGCAACTGGGCGGCCTTTATGAAAAGGGCGCCGACTGGCAGTCCTTCGTCCTCGAAGATGGGCAACTGGTCACCGGACAGAACCCCGCCAGCTCCAGTGATGTGGCCAAGGCCCTGCTGAAGCTCACCGCATAACTCCATAACCTCATAAAACGCAATGACGGCCTGACGACGCTCTAAGCGTCGCCAAGGCTTCCGTTCGCCTTGAATTCGGAAAAACGCCCCATGACAACTACCCTGAACACCCCGCTGACACTGGGCCGCCATCGCCTGGCCAACCGCATTGTGCTGCCGCCCCTGACCCGCCAACGCAGCACCCAGCCCGGCGATATCGCCAGTGGCTTGATGGCCGAGTATTACCGCCAGCGTGCCGGCGCCGGGTTCATGGTCAGCGAAGGCACGCAAATCGAACCCCGTGGCCAGGGCTACGCGTGGACACCGGGTATCTACACCCAGGCGCAGATCGACGGCTGGCGCACCGTTACCGATGCAGTGCACGCCGAAGGCGGAGTGATCTTTGCCCAGCTGTGGCATGTCGGCCGTGTGTCACATCCTGGTTTGCAACCTGAAGGAGCTGCGCCGGTCGCGCCGTCGGCGATCCAGCCGCAGCAGGTCAAGGCCTTTATCCAGACTGCACCGGGCGCCGGTGAACTGGTGCAGCCGCCACAACCCCGTGCGCTGGAGACCGCCGAGGTCAAGGACTTGGTCGGGCTCTACGCCCAGGCCGCCCGCAATGCGTTGGAGGCCGGTTTTGACGGGGTGGAGATTCATTCGGCCAACGGTTACCTGGTCAACCAGTTCATCTCGGTGCAGGCCAACCGGCGCGAGGACGAATACGGCGGCTCGTTGCCCAACCGCCTGCGTTTTCTGCGCGAGATCGTCGAAGCGGTGAGTGCGGTGGTGGGCCCGGAACGCCTGGGCGTGCGTTTTTCGCCGCTGTTCAGCAGCACCGAGCAGGATCGGGTCTACCTCGGCCTGGTGGAAGATGACCCCCATCACACCTACCTCGAAGCGATCAAGCTGCTGGAAGCGGCGGGCATCGCCTATGTCTCCATCGCCGAAGCCGACTGGGACAACGCCCCCGATTTGCCCGCCACCTTTCGCCGGGCGGTGCGCGACGCGTTCAGTGGTCGGATCATCTACGCCGGCCGCTACACCGCCGAGCGCGGCGCACAATTGCTGGACGCAGGGCTGGCGGACCTGATCGCGTTTGGCCGGCCCTTCATCGCCAACCCGGACCTGCCGCAGCGGCTGTTCAAGGGCTGGCCATTGAACCCGCTGCGGGCCGAGGGCATGTATGGCGGGGCAGAGGCGGGATACACCGATTACCCTGCCTACGCGCAATGACCAGGGGTTGAACCCCGCTCGCTAAATCAGCGTGCTTGCGGGCGGCGGTACTCAGACCACCCGCAGCACAATCTTGCCGATATGCTCACCACCTTCCATCCGGCCATGGGCCTGGTCGGCCTCGGTGTAATCAAACACTTGGTCGATCATTGGCAGGCAGCGCCCGGCTGACAGCAGGGGCCAGACGTGCTCGCGCAGTTGCTCGGCAATCGCGGCTTTCTCCTCCCGGGTACGCGCCCGCAACAACGAGCCGGTGACAATCGCGCGCTTGCCCAGGATGGTCAGCAGGTCGACGTCATTGGCCTTGGCCCCGCCGAGGAACCCCAGCATCACCAGGCGGCCGTCCATGGCCAGGGCCTTGAGGTTGTTGTTGAGGTACGAGCCGCCCATGATGTCGAGGATCACATTCACGCCCTGGCCACCGGTTTTTTCGGCGATCACCTCGGCGAAATCCTGCTCGCGGTAGTTGATCGCTTCGGCGCCCAGGGCGCGGATGGCGGCGCATTTGTCTTCACTGCCGGCGGTGGCAAAGGCCTCGATGCCAAACGCGCGGCACAGCATCAGCGCCGTCGTGCCGATGCCACTGGTACCGCCGTGGATCAGCACTCGCTGGCCCTTGTGCGCACCGCCGATGCCGAACAGGTTGGCCCACACGGTAAAGAACGTTTCCGGGATCGCCGCCGCTTGAATCCAGTCCATGCCGTCAGGCACCGGCAAGGCCTGGCTGGCGGGCACCACGCAGTACTGCGCGTAGCCGCCGCCATTGGTCAGTGCGGTGATCCTGTCACCCAGCGAGTAGTCGCTCACGCCATCACCCAACCCCACCACTTCACCCGCCACTTCCAGGCCGGGGATCGGGCTCATGCCGGGTTTCATCGGGTACTTGCCCGCCCGCTGCAGGGCGTCGGGGCGGTTGACCCCGGCGGCGTGCACGCGAATCAGGATCTCGCCGGGCCCCGCGACCGGCAGGGTCACCTGGCGCGGTTGCAACACTTCGGGGCCACCGGGCGTGGTGATTTCAATCAGGGTCATTTCAGTAGGCAGGTTCATGGCAAATACCTTTTCCAGTCGGTTCGGTTATGCAGCAGGGCAAGTCGATTGGGCATGCGGGGCAGGGCGCAGGTTCAATAAGCCTGCCAGGGGCACTGAGCCTGGGGCGAAGGTGCCGATGATGACGGCCACTACGGCCAGCTCATGTAGCGGGAAGACGGGATGGGCATGATGGCGATCCTGAGGAATTTTCTCTGGTGCCCAGCTTATCGGAGTTTTGTGATGCAATAATGCTGCGATTTATCGTCATACGGATGCATTTTTGCATCACGAGAGGTGCGCATGAATTGGGACGATGCACGGGTGTTTCTGGCGGTGTGTCGCGAATCGACGTTGCGTGGCGCCGCGCGGGTGCTGGGGGTCGATCAGGCGACCGTTGGCCGGCGTATCAACGCCCTGGAAAAGTCCTTGGGCGCCACGTTGTTTCTGCGTACCTCCGAAGGCTACGCGCTCACCGCCGTGGGCGAAGCCGCGTTGCTTTCGGTGGAAAAAATGGAGCGTTCGGCCCTGGACCTGGAGCGCCAGGTACAAGGCCAGGACGACCGCCTGACCGGCACTGTACGGGTCAGCACCACCGACTCGATGGCCATCGACTTCCTGATCCCGGCCATCGCCAACCTGCACCACAAGCACCCGGATGTGCGCGTGCAACTGGACGCCTCGACGCAAATCCTCAGCCTGGCCAAGCGCGAAGCCGACATCGCTGTGCGCAATACCCGGCCAGACAACCCGGACCTGATCGCCCGGCGTATCGCCCGTTGGCCGGTGGGGCTGTTTGCCGCGCAAGGCTACCTCGACCGTCACGGAGCGCCGAAGCCGGGCAGCCTCTTCGAAGGGCACGACCTGGTGGTCTATCAACCCTATCTGCAACAACACAAGGACTTGTCGCTTGCCTGCGAGCCCATTGGCCGTGGGCGCATCGTGGCCACCTTGAGTTCCAGCTTGCTGGTGCGCCGCTCCATCGCCGCCGGCATTGGCATCGGCGAAATCCCGGTACACAGCGGCGAGCTGGATGGCTTGGTGCGTTTGTGGCCGGAGCGTACCCGGCCACTGCCCTACGAGGTCTGGCTGGTGACCCATGCCGACTTGCGCCACACCGCGCGGGTGCGGGTGGTGATCGATGAGATCGTCGCGGCGTTTGCCGGCACGGGGGAGTGAGTATCAGCGCTGGAGAAATGCCAGCAGATCCTCGTTCAGTGCCTGCGCGTGGGTGGCGGCGAAGCCGTGTGGCGCGTCCTTGTAGACCTTCAGTTCAGCGCCCTTGATCAGCTCGGCGGCCACCTTGCCGGTGGTTTCGAACGGCACGATCTGGTCGGCATCGCCGTGGATCACCAGGGTCGGCACGTCGATCTTCGCCATGTCCGGGCGGAAGTCGGTTTCCGAGAACGCAGTGACGCAGTCCACCGTCGACTTGAGGGACGCCTGCAGAGCGATTTGCAGGGTCTGGGTCTGCACGCCGGCGGACACCACCTGGCCCTTGTTGATGCCGTAGAACGGCGCGTTGAAATCGCTGATGAACTGCGCGCGATCCTTCAACAGCTCGGCCTTGAAACCGGCGAACACATCGAGCGGCACGCCCTGGGGGTAATCATCTTTCTGGCCGAAGATCGGCGTGACTGCGCCGAGCAACACCAGGCCGGCGACCCGTGCGCTGCCGTGGCGGCCGATGTAGCGGGCCACGTCGCCGCCGCCCATGGAGAAGCCCACCAGGGTCACGTCCTTGAGGTCCAGGTGTTCGATCAGTTGGGCGATGTCGTCGGCGAAGGTGTCGTAGTCGTTGCCGGTCCAGGGCTGGTCCGAGCGGCCAAAGCCACGGCGGTCGAAGGCGATGGTGCGGTAGCCGCGGCTGCTCAGGTATTCCATCTGGTATTCCCACATGTCGGCATCCAGTGGCCAGCCATGGCTGAACAGCACGGGCTTGCCGCTGCCCCAGTCCTTGAAATAGATCCGGGTACCGTCTTTGGCAACGAAAGTGCTCATGAACATCTCCTTGAAAGTGGGCAAAAAAGTCTGGGCGTCACTATTGCGCCAAACCCGGCACCGGGCTTGTACGGGTGTGCTCGGTTGATGGGGCACGAGGCGCCGACCGCGTGACGACGGTAGGCGCCCATCGGGGAAATTTCAAGGCAGGCAATGGGCCTGGTTACGCCGACAGGTGCTCATACAAAATCGTCGCACCCACCAGCATCAGCACTACGCCGCCGACCATTTCGGCGCGCTTGCCTACCACCGTGCCGAGCACGCGGCCGAGCATCATGCCGAGGGTGACCATGGTCATGGTCGCCAGGCCGATGGCGGCGGCGGCCACCAGGATATTCACGTCGACGAATGCCAGGCCCACGCCCACCGCGAGGGCGTCGATACTGGTGGCGAAGGCCGTGACGGCCAGGATCAGGAAGGAATGGCGGGTCGGCGGTTCGGCTTCTTCGTCATCGGTCTTGAAGCCGTTGTAGATCATGTGCAGGCCGAGCCCCACCAGCAGGGTGAAGGCGATCCAGTGGTCCCAATGCTCTACCCAGCGGGTGGCGGCATGGCCGATAGCCCAGCCGATCATCGGCGTGATGGCTTCGATCACGCCGAAGATCAGACCGGCGCGCAAGGCTTCGGCAAGGCGTGGTTTGTGCAGGCTGGAGCCTTTGCCGATGGCGGCCGCGAAGGCATCCGTGGACATGGCAAGGGCGAGCAGGATCAGAGAAATGGGGTTCACGGCAAGGTTTCCAGTCGGGCTGCATGAGTCAACGACACACCCACACGCCCGACTTCAGGCATGGATATGTCGCTGGTCTCACCAACCACAACGGTGTTCGCACCACGGCAGGTTGCCGAATATGTTGATACGAACGCTTCTGAGCGGGTCAGAAGCCGGTTACTCCCCAACGAAGGTGGCGATCATAGACGCCATGAGATGAAAAATCCGTCAAAAGCCTCAAGGCCGCTGTGGCTTGACCGCATTGCCGAAGGTATTGCCCATGCGAATGCTGGTCGCCGCCGGCGTGGACAGGCCGACGCTGTTGGGCGGGCGTTTTTCCACAGGGATTTGTCGGGCTTCGCGGTTTTTTTGCGCAGCTTTGGTCGCTTCCGGGCTGCTGCCCATCTGTTGGCTCAGGCAACCATAGTCGGGCGCCTTGTAACCGTCCACGGTGACTTCGGCACAGCCGCTGGCCGTGCTTTCGGCGTGGGCGAACAAGGGCAGGGCAGTGCACAGCAACAGGCTGGCAAGGGTCGGGAACCGCATCATCGAGGCCTCCTGGCAGGCCCTGGGAAGTGGGCCGGTAAGGCTGGAAAGTGTAGTGCAGCGGGCATGTCGACAGCGTGATCTTTTTTTTGCCATCACCGTAACATCAGGTTCATAAACTGGCCTCAGGATGACGGTTTTCTAGGACGCGTCGGCCGTGCAGCGATGCAGAGCAGGGGATAAGAAAGGCGCCTGGAGGCATGTCGCATGTGCCCTGGTCTTGCTGTTGCTGCTGGTCGGCGGTCGCGTCGCGCAGGCAGAGACTGACCTGATGCTGGACCTGCCCGCCCAGGACCTGGAGCACGCCCTGCAAGCCTACAGCCGTGCCACCGGCATGGCGGTGCTGGTGGACCGCGAGCTCACACGCGGACGGCGCTCCATCGGGGTGCACGGGCGCTTCACGGCGCAAGAGGCCTTGGCGATGTTGCTGACAGGGAGTGGCCTGATGGCCCGTTATGCGCGCAGCGATGCGTTCACCTTGCAAGTGCCTGACGTCAGCCGGTCGGCGCCGACACGAGGGGCGACGGCACGGATCAACAACAGCTACGCCACGGCCTTGCAGCACGCCGTCGAGACCAGCCTGTGCGGTTCGCCACTGACCCGCCCCGGCAGTTTTCGCGCGCTGGTGCAGGTGTGGGTCAACCGTGATGGCGTGATCGAACACAGCCGGCTGGTCAGTTCCACCGGTGACGAACAACGCGATGAAGCATTGGTCCGCAGGCTGGGGGCTGCACGGGTCGAACGCCCGGCTCCCAGTTCGCTGCGCCAGCCGGTGACTTTACTTTTGATGCCTGACACAACAGGAATGCGCATGGAATGCACAGCAGGGAACGGAGGCTCGGACGGATGAAAGAGACCGGGCACAGTACGATGGTCAGTCTGTTCCTGGCGTCGTACCAGGACTTCAAGGTGCGGCTGCGCAAGCGCCTGGGCTCGGAGGACCTGGCCAACGATGTCCTGCATGAAACCTACCTGCGGGTCGACCGCATGGAAATGCCGCCGAACCTGGCACAACCCAATGCCTACCTGTATCGCATGGCCTTGAACATTGCCGCCGACCGCCGCCAGGCCGATGCGCGCTTGCTCACCGGCAGCGAAGTCGAAGAGCTGCTGCAAAGCGCCGACGAAGCCCAGGACCCGTCACGGGTGGTGAGCGGCCAGAAAGAAATCCAGTCCCTGGTCAAGGCCCTCTACGAGTTGCCGGCGCGTCGGCGCAAGATCCTGATCGCCGCTCGCCTGGAAGAAGCGCCACACCTGGAAATTTCCCAGCGTTTCGGCATCTCCACGCGCATGGTCGAGAAGGAAATCAAGGCCGCTCTGGGGCACTGTGCCAAGCGTCTGGAAAGAAAAGTGATTCAGCGGTTCGGTCCCGGGGCCGGAAAACCGTCTTAGTGTCGAGTCCCTGATAAATCCGTGAGTATGTGCGCGCTTGAATATCTTTAGCTTCCCCTCCACCCGGGACACCACCAACGGCCCCCTGCACGACGAAGCCCGCGACTGGCTGCTGTTGCTGACTTCGGGTCGTGCCACCGTGGCCGACGCCAACGCCCTGCGTGCCTGGTGTGCCCAGAGCCCGGCGCATGCCCAGGCGTTCGAGCAGGCCAAGGTGTTGTGGCAGCAACTGGGGCCGGCGGTCGAGCAACTGTCGGCGCCGCGCCGGTTTGGCCGGCGCGCCTTCCTGGGCGCGGCCATTGCCGCCTCGGCGGCGGTGGTCATGGTGCGCGTCGGCGTGCCTGGCGGCTTCGCCGGGTTGACGGCGGACTACCGCACCGAGGTCGGCGAGCAGCGCCAAGTGCTGCTGGCGGACGGCGTGAGCCTGGAACTCAATACCCAGACCCGGATCAGCCGGGTCGGCGAAGGGATCACGTTGCTCGAAGGCGAAGTGGAAGTCGTCACCCGCACGGCGCAAGCGCTGAAAGTCCAGGCCGGCGCGGGCTGGGTCAGCGCAGCGCACGCCCGCTTCAATGTGCGCAACACGGACCACCAGGTGTGTGTGACCTGTATCGAAGGTTCATTGTCGGTCGAGGTGGCCGGGCGCACCGTGCGCCTCGATAGCGGGCGGCAACTCACCTATGGCGCTGCCGGTGTGGGTGAGCCGGTGGGCGTGGATACCCAGGCCGTGGTGGCCTGGCGCGAGCAGGTGCTGGTGTTCGACAACGCCACGCTGGCGACGGTGGTCGATGAGATCAACCGCTACCGGCCAGGCATGCTGGTGCTGCTGAACAAAGCGTTGGGGCGGCGACGGGTGCAGGCGCGGTTCAACCTGCAACAGTTGGCGGGCGTCGCGTTGTTGATTCGCGATGCCTACGGTGCCAAGTGCACCGAGCTGCCGGGCGGCGTGGTGCTGCTGAGCTAGCCATGCCCGCCTAGCGTAACGGCCCGAGCACCTGGCGATAGCGTTCAATCCCCTGCGGCGTCTGCCGCACCAGGCTGACCTCCAACCCTTCGGGGTCTTCCCGTCGGTTGCCGCTCAACTGTCGCCAGCCTTTGCCCGCTTCCCACACCCGCACCTGAAGATCGCTGACCCCCGTCAGTACCTCCACGCCGTCTTTGGCTGCCGGCAACGGAAACCGGTCCCGTGCAGGGGCGACGGCGCGGTAAAGGCTGTCGCCCTTGAGCCACCAGCGCACCCGTTGCAACCCGTCGCCGGCCAGTGGCGCGCTGCGAATCACATCGAGCCGAAAGCCTTTGCTGTCGGAACTGCGCACGGTCACGGCGGCCAGCCCATCGGTCTTGGCCACTTCATCCGGGGCCGGTGGCGGGGCCATCAGTTCGACGCTGGCCCGCAGGCTGACATCGCGCTGCAACTGGTTCAGCGCGCGCAGCAATACTTCGGTCTGCTCGGCGCTGGCCTGCAAGTGCTGGTCGGCGCGGGTCACGCTGTCAAGGCCGCGCCAGGCGATCAGGCTGACCACCGCCATCAACAGGATCGCGATCATCACTTCGATCAGGGTGAAGCCTTTCTGGGACCTGCTCATGGCTGGCTCACTACGCGCATCAGGCCGGCGTTGTCCCGTTGCAGGCTGAGGCGGTGCTGCCCATCCGACAGCTCCACCCGCAGTGGCGGGCTGATCCATTCGGCATTGAGCACCAGGGTTTGCCGAGGCTCGATCCGCACCTGCACCGCCGGGCTTTCCCAGCGGCGCGGGCGCAATTGGGCATCGTCCTGGAAGGCTTCCATACCCTGGCCATCGTCGCGCGGGCGGTTGAAGCGAAACCCCTTGGCATCGGCGCGCCAAGTGATCGGGCGGCCGTCCGCACGCGCTTCGGCCTGGGCCACTTGCAGCAGTTGGCCGAGGCGTTCGGCGTCCTTGCGCAACAGGTGCAGCGGGTCGGGCTTGATGGTCAGGCTGATGGCTGCACTGGCAATGCCGATGATCACCAGCACCACCATCAACTCGATCAGGGTGAAGCCTTGCTGTTTCATCGCGGGCTACCTGGAGAACTGGGGAGTGTGTGAAATAAAAGCGTGCGAATTGACCTGTAGGCTGGTGCGACGGACAAACAGGAGGTCCCGACCATGGCATTCGCCCCTCGTTTTACCCTGGCCCACGGCGTGCAGGCGCTGGGGCTGCTGGCGGCAGTGGCCGGCGTGGCGGTGTGGACGCCGCTGCTGCTGACGTCCGCCGAATCCCATACGCCCCAGGCCACCCCGCAGGCACTGGCAGCGCGCAGTGACAACCCGGCGTTGCAGTGGTTTTCCACGGTGCCCACCGCGTTGCAGGTCAAGGTCACGGGGGTGCTGGCGGGCGCGCGGGGCGCGGTGGCCATCCTCAGCCTCAATGACGGTGCGCCACGCAGCTTCCAGGTGGGCGAGCGCTTGAGCCCGGGCGTGCGTTTGACTGCCATCGAAGGCGATGGGGTGCAGATCGAGCGCGGCGGTGAAACGCTGCGCGTCAACCTCGACAAATTGCCGGACGGGCCTGCCTTGCCGCGACTCACTCGGCCATGACCTGGGTGTCCAGGCGGGCCAGGGGCGGCGCCTCGCGGCTGGCGTCCAGCACCTGCACCGTGACCTGAAACAGGCGCCCCTCGGCGCTGATGGTTTGCTCGCAACGCAGTTTCAGGCGGCCCTGGTCGCAGTCGAACATCTTTCTGCCGCTGCGCAGGTGGCCTTCCAGACGCAGCTCCGCCAGGCGGCTGTGTGCCGCCAGCAACGCGATGGATTTGTCGCGCAACAACCCATTGCTCTGGGTCATCAACCCGGCCACGCGCACGGCGGCGGCCATGGCCACGGCGATGATCGCCAGCGCCACCAGCACTTCAATCAGGGTGAAACCTTGCGCGTTGCGACGGCCGGCCATGGCGCTCTCGAAGCTCGGAAACAGGCCCGCAGACTAGCGCCCGCAGTTGACTGATTGGCGACCGAAACACCCGAGGATTTTCAATACGACTGACATATGTTCTTGCAACACTGCGCCACGAAATGCACTCAAGCCAAGGAATGTCGAGATGGATATCGCGCCCCTAACGTCCCGGTTGCCAGGCCCTCGCGGCCAGCGCGGTTTCACCCTGATCGAGATCATGGTGGTGGTGGTGATCCTCGGGATCCTGGCCGCGATGGTGGTGCCCAAGGTGCTCGATCGTCCGGACCAGGCGCGGGCCACGGCGGCGAAGCAGGACATCGGCGGCTTGATGCAAGCCCTCAAGCTGTACCGCCTCGACCATGGCAGTTACCCGAGCATGAACCAGGGCCTCAAGGTGCTGGTCGAGCGCCCGGCGGACGCGAAGAACAGCAACTGGCGCGCCTACCTCGACCGTTTGCCCAACGACCCCTGGGGCCATCCCTATCACTACCTCAACCCGGGCGCGAACGGTGAGGTCGACGTGTTCTCCCTCGGTGCCGACGGCCAACCGGACGGTGATGGCGTCAATGCCGATATCGGCTCCTGGCAGTTGTAAGGCGCGCCATGAAACGGTATTCGCCCGGCGTGGCGAAGCAGCGCGGCATGGCGATCATCAGCGCGCTGTTGATCGCCGCCGTGGTGGCGGTGATGGCGGGCGCCATGCTCACCCGCCAGAGCCTCTTCACCCGGGGCCTTGAGGCCGAGCTGTCGCGGGTGCAGGGCCAATGGGTGTTGCAGGGCGGCCTCGAGCGCAGCCGGCAGATCCTCTGGGAGGCGCGTCAACATGAGGTACTCACGCGCCTCGACCAGCCCTGGGCCCGTGCCCAGTCCGGCGCGTTCGATGCGCGGATCGTCGACGAGCAAGGCAAGTTCAACCTGCGCAACCTGGTCAACCGTCAGCAACTGGACAACGAGCAATTGCAACGTTTCGAACGGCTGTGCCGGCTGATCGGCGTCGCTCCGGCGCTGAGCCGACGCATCAGCCAACGGGTGATTGCCTCTTACGACCGGCTCGACGCGCCTGCGCGCTACCCGGTGCTGCGCAGCGTGGAGGATCTGAGCGGCCTCGAGGGGCTCGATCCGCAGTTGCTGCATCGCTTGCAGGGTTACTTCAGCGTCCTGCCCGGCATGACCTGGGTCAACGGCAACACCGCCAGCGCTGAAGTGCTCAGCGCCGTGGTGCCGCAGCTCAGCCTGTCCCAGGCCCAAGGGTTGGTGGCCGAGCGTGACAGCGGACACTGGTTCATCAACCGGGGGGATTTCGTCAACCGTCTGCACTTGCCCCAGGTAGCGGTGGACTCGGTACAAGTGGGCATTACCAGCGAGTGGTTTCGCGTGCAGGGCCAGGCCCGACGCGAACAGCGGCGCGTGACCCTCGACGCGTTGCTGCATCGCCCTGAAGACCGCCAGCCCCGCGTGATCTGGTCGCGGGTGGGCGTATGAAACGCTTGCGCATCGGCTTGCCGCTGCTCGAACAACTGACCGCCGACAGCCACGTCAGCTACGCCTGGCTGGAGCGCGGCGCGGTGGTCGAAGAGGGGCGCGCGCGCCTGTCGCAGGTGTGCAGGCCCTCGCTGGCTGTGGAGTGTTTTCTGCACCCGCGCGACAGCCTGCTCACGCGCCTGGAACTGCCGCCGCTGCCGGCCGCGAAAACCTCGGCGGCGGTGGCCTGCGCCGCCCAGGCATTGATCCTCGGCCCGCTGGAGCAGATGCACGTGGCCCATGGCCCGCGCGAAAGCGATGGCGGGGTGGCGGTTGCCTGGGTGCCCAGGGCCGGGCTGGAGCGGCTGGCGCAATTGCCAATCAAACTGCGCGGCCTGTATCCCGCGCCGTATGCCTTGCCGGTGGGCGCGAGCACTCTGGAAGACGGGTTCTGGCTGACGCGCGACAGCCTGCAACAAGGCACTGTGCACCCATTGGGCGTGCCAGCTCTGGACACCCCGCAGGTCGAAGCCGCGCAGCGCTGGAATGGCGTGGTGCCCGCCTGGAGCTTGCACGGGCGTCTGCCTCAACCAGCCAGCGCCGGTTGGGGGCGTGCGCTGGCCTGTGTGGCGCTGGCGGTAGCGGTCTGGTCCCTGGGACTGAACCTTTACGCCGCCCGGCAAGTGGACGAGGGACAGCGACTCAAGGCGCTGATGAGCCAGCAAGTGCGGCAGGCCTTCCCGGAACTGCCGGTGGTCCTCAATCCGTTGCAGCAGGCCCGTCAGCAACTGGCGGCGCGGCAGAGCGGGGTGGCGGGGGATCCCGGCCAGCGCTTCATCAGCCTGTTGCAACTGGCGGGCAGCAACCTGCCGTTCATGGTCGGCAGTGTCGACCACCTGACCTTCGAACAGGGTCGTCTGCATCTGGCGTTGCTGGCAGACAGTCGCAACCCTGCCGTCGAAGGTGAATGGCAGGCTGCTCTGGCCCAGGCCGGGTTTATCGCCACGCGCGAAGACCACGGCTGGTCCATCGGCCCGGCGCAGGCCACGGATACCCCGGAGGCCGTCGATGAATAAGTGGCAACGGGCACGCAGCCAGGCCCGGCTGTTATGGGCTGGCCTGGCCTTGCGTGAACAACGCATGGTGATGGGGGCGGGTCTGGTGCTGGCGGGCCTGTTGACTTGGCTGGTGCTGGTCCAGCCTGCTTTGAAAAAGATCGATTACTGGCAAGCCGAGACGCCCCGGTTGCGCTCCCAGGCCGAAGCCTTGCTGGTGTTATTGCAGGACGTGGCCGCGCCGCGCCAGGCGGATGAACGCGCGCTGCGCCAGGCCCTCGACGGTGCCGGTCTGCAAGGGCATTACCAGTTGCAGGCGCAGGCCTCCGGCGGCTGGCGACTGGCGTTCGACAAGGCCCCCGCCGATGCGGTGGTGGGCTGGCTGTTGGGAACCCCCCGTTCGTTTTCCCTGGAGGTGTCCGAAGCACGTTTGCAGCGTGCCGTGGATGCCGTTGATAACTCGGCCGGCACCGTGTCCGGGACCGTTCGCATGGATCAGGCGCCTGGCGCTAAGGAAGCTTCATGAAGTGGTCAGTTCCCCCTTTTCGCAAGGTCGCGCCGCTGCTGATGCTGGCCCTGAGTGCGTGCAGCACCCAGGAGGCCCACAAGCCGCTGCTGGTGGACAGCGAGCTCGGCCAGCCATTGGCCGACACCCGCCGCAGCGGCGATACGCTGCTTGACCGTCAACGCGCGCCTGCGCCTGCGCCACCCGTACAACACCGGGTCACCAGCAGCGCCCGCAGCCAGGCCCCGGCGCCGATCAAGGCGCGCAACCCGCTGGGCGACCAGCCGGTGCAACTCAATTTCGTCGATGCGGACATCCAGGCGGTGGTGCGCGCATTGTCCCGCGCCACCGGCCAACAGTTCCTGGTGGACCCGCGGGTGAAGGGCAACCTGACCCTGGTCAGCGAAGGCCAGGTGCCGGCGCACCAGGCCTACGACATGCTGCTGGCGGCGCTGCGCATGCAAGGCTTCAGCGTGGTGGACGTGGGCGGCGTGGCCCAGGTGGTGCCCGAGGCCGATGCCAAGTTGCTCGGTGGCCCGATCAACAGCCCCGGCAGCAGTGGCATGCAGACCCGCACCTTTCGCCTGCAATATGAAAACGCGGTGAACCTGATCCCGGTGCTGCGCCCCATCGTCTCACCGAACAACCCGATCAATGCCTACCCGGGCAACAACAGCATCGTCATAACCGACTACGCGGAAAACCTCGCGCGGGTCGCGCAGATCATCGGCGGCATCGACACCCCCAGCGCCATTGACACCGATGTGGTGAAGGTGCAGAACGGCATCGCCGTGGACATCGCCGCAATGGTCGCCGAGCTGCTGGAAACCCAGGGCGCCGACCAGACCCAGAAGATCAACGTGGTCGGCGACCCGCGCTCCAACTCGATCATCATTCGCTCCGGCAGTCCCGAGCGCACGGAACTGGCGCGCAACCTGATCTACAAACTCGACAACGCCCAGAGCAACCCCAGCAACATGCACGTGGTGTACCTGCGCAACGCCCAGGCGGGCAAGCTGGCCCAGTCGCTGCGCGGCTTGCTCACCGGCGAAAGCGAGTCCGGCGCCAGCGACGATGCGCGGGGCAAGCTCAGCAGCATGGGCGGCAACGGCCAGAATCTCCAGGGCAGCAGCACACCCCAAAACAGCAGCGGCACACCCACCGGCAGCGGCGTGCAGTCGGGGTATTCAGGGTATGGCCAGTCGGGCAGCCCGGCGACCGGCAACGCCAGCGCCACCAGCGACCAGAACACCGCGTTCAGCGCCGGCGGGGTCACTATCCAGGCCGACGCCACCACCAACACCTTGCTGATTTCCGCACCGGACCCGCTGTACCGCAACCTGCGGGAAGTGATCGACCTGCTTGACCAGCGCCGTGCCCAGGTGGTGATCGAAAGCCTGATCGTGGAAGTGGGCGAAGACGACGCCAGCGAGTTCGGTGTGCAATGGCAGACCGGCAACCTGGCAGGCAAGGGCGTCTTCGGTGGTGCCAACCTGGGCGGCAGCGGTGTGAATGCCACGCCCACCAGCAAGACCAGCATCGATGTATTGCCGGCCGGGCTGAACGTCGGCGTGGTCAAGGGCACGGTGGATATCCCTGGCATCGGCAAGGTCCTCGACCTCAAGGTGCTGGCCCGCGCGTTGAAGAGCAAGGGCGGCACCAACGTGCTGTCCACGCCCAACCTGCTGACGCTGGACAACGAAGCGGCGAGTATTTTCGTGGGCCAGACCATTCCGTTCGTCACCGGCAGTTATGTGACCGGTGGCGGCGGCAACAGCAACAACCCGTTCCAGACGGTGCAGCGTGAAGAAGTGGGGCTCAAGCTGAACGTCCGCCCGCAGATTTCCGAAGGCGGCACGGTGAAGCTGGATATCTACCAGGAAGTCAGCAGCGTGGACGCACGGGCGTCGGTGGAGGCGGGGACGGTCACCAACAAACGGGCGATCGACACCAGCATCCTGCTCGATGACGGGCAGATCATGGTGCTGGGCGGGTTGCTGCAGGACGGCTACAGCCAGAGCAATGACGCGGTGCCATGGCTGTCGGAGATCCCGGGCTTGGGGGCGTTGTTTCGCAATGAACGGCGCAGCGTGAACAAGACCAACCTGATGGTGTTTTTGCGGCCTTACATCATTCGGGACAGTGGGGCGGGGCGCAGTATTACGTTGAACCGGTATGAATTCATGCGGCGCTCGCAGGCGGGGTTGCAGCCGGAACACAGCTGGGCGTTGCCGGATGTGCAGGCGCCGCAGTTGCCTTCGGTGGAGAAGGCGATTCCGGGGAGTGGGCCGAGGGCGGTGATTCGGGCGGTGCCGGTTCGTGATTGATTTTGATCGAGTACATATCCGTTGCTGCGGTAACGGCCACTTAGGGTTCCGCTCTTACAGCGGCTCACTTTTGAAAAGCGCAAAAGTAAGCAAAACGCTCTTGCCCCACCACTCGGCACCTCGCCGTGGCTCGGTGTGCCCGAACGCAGGCTTGAATCCGTGGGCCGCCGCCACGCGCCATCCCTGGCGCGGGGCGGCTAACCCGGCGTCCTGCCGGGTTGCCCACGGATTCAAGCCTGCGTTCGGCCAGCGTGTTTGACGGGGCGCTCAAGATCAAAAGCAGATCAAGAGCAGATCAAAAGCGGGTCTGGTGTACACCGCCCTGTGGGAGCTGGCTTGCCTGCGATGGCATCCACTGGGTTTGTCTGGTGTTCCGAGGTGACTGCATCGCAGGCAAGCCAGCTCCCACAGACAAGCGCGTGCGCTTTTCACCACTCAGGCCGGCTCTCAGGCCGCCGTGCTCTGGCTTTTGATCTTGCTTTTGATCTGAGGCGCCCCATCAAGCACGCCGGCCCGAATTCCCGTCGGATTACGGGTACACCGAGCCCGAGCGAGGTGCCGAGTGTTGGTGCAAGAGCCCTTTTGGTTACTTTTGGCTGGGCCGGCATTCCGGCTCTTTTCCAAAAGTGACCCGCCGTAAGGGCGGAACCCTTATCAGCCGTTACCCAAATAACGGATATGTACTCGATCAAAGGCCATCCATGGAAAAGTCAAAGTTACGCAAACTGGGAATGCTAACGGTATTAGCCGTAGCCGTTGGCCTACTCATCTACACGGTCCAGGCCCCCGCCGACGCCCCCCAATACCTCACCGCCACCGCCGAGCGCGGTGACATCGAAAACGCCGTCCTGGCCACCGGCCTGCTCGAAGGCGTCAAACAGGTCGACGTCGGCGCCCAAGTCTCCGGCCAGCTCAAATCCCTCAAGGTCAAGGTCGGCGACAAGGTCAAGAAAGGCCAATGGCTGGCCGAAATCGACCCTCTGGTCCTGCAGAACACCCTGCGCAAAGCCCAGGTCGACGAAGAAAACCTCCAGGCCCAACGCCGCGCCACGGCCGCGCAACTCAAGCAGGCCCGCTCGGTATACGAGCGCTACAAGGGCTTGCAGATCGATGAGTCGGTGTCGCGCCAGGACTTCGAGGACGCGGAATCGAACTTCCAGGTGCAGCAGGCCAATCTGCTGTCTCTGGATGCACAGATCAAGAGCGCGCATATCCAGATCGACACCGCCAAGGTCAACCTGGCCTACACCCGCATCGTCGCGCCCATCGACGGCGATGTGGTCGGCATCGTCACCCAGGAAGGCCAGACCGTGATCGCCAACCAACTGGCGCCGGTGCTGCTCAAGCTGGCGGACCTGGACACCATGACCGTCAAGGCCCAGGTGTCGGAGGCCGACGTGATTCACATCAGCCCCGGCCAGCAGGTGTATTTCACCATTCTGGGGGAGGCCGACAAACGCTACTACGCCAAGCTGCGCGGCACCGAGCCGGCGCCGCAGAATTTCCTCGAGACCCAGACCGCCGGTACGCCCAAGCAGAACACGGCGGTGTTCTACAACGCGTTGTTCGACGTGCCCAACCCGGACCACCGCCTGCGTATCGCGATGACGGCCCAGGTGCGCATCGTGCTCGACACCGCCCAGGCCGCGTTGATGGTGCCGGTGGCGGCATTGGGGGCGCGCAACAACGACGGCAGCTACCCGGTGCGGGTCCTGGATGCCAAGGGCAAGGCGGTGTCCCGCGAGGTGAAGACCGGTATCAATAACAACGTCAAGGTGCAGATCCTGGAGGGCTTGGTTGAAGGCGACAAGGTGGTGATCGGCGACGCAATGCCCGCTGTGGCGGGGAACTGACGGATGAGCCAGCCACTGTTGGAACTCAAGGGCATCACCCGCAGTTTCATGGCCGGCGAGCGCGAGTTCATTGCGCTCAAGGGCATCGACCTGAGTATTCAGGCCGGGGAAATGGTCGCGATCATCGGGGCGTCGGGGTCGGGCAAGTCGACTCTGATGAACATTCTCGGCGGCCTGGATTACGCCACCGCCGGCAGCTACAAGATCAACGGCATCGAAACCCGGTCACTGGGCGATGAACAGCTGGCCGAGTTGCGCCGCGACTACTTCGGCTTCATCTTCCAGCGTTACCACTTGCTGGCGCACTTGAGCGCGTTGCACAACGTGGAAATGCCGGCGATCTATGCCGGTACACCGGAAAGCGCGCGGCATGGGCGGGCGCGGGAATTGCTGGCACGGCTGGGCCTGGCCGGGCACACCACCCACCGGCCCAGCCAGTTGTCCGGTGGGCAGCAGCAGCGGGTGAGTATCGCCCGCGCCTTGATGAACGGCGGCGAAGTGATCCTCGCCGACGAACCCACCGGCGCCCTCGATACCCACAGCGGCAAGGAAGTCATGCGCATCCTTGCCGAGCTGCACGCCGCCGGGCACACGGTGATTATCGTCACCCACGACCCCAAGGTGGCGGCCAATGCCCAGCGTATCGTCGAGGTGTGCGACGGCGAGATCGTCAGTGACAAGGCCAACGACAGCGTCGGCCTGGAGCTGCCCGGCGAAGCGCCCATCGAGCCCAAGCGCAGCGGCGCCCGTCGTCTGGTGGCCAGCCTGGGGCTGTTCAAGGAAGCGTTCAACATGGCCTGGGTCGCACTGGTGTCCCACCGCATGCGCACCTTGCTGACCATGCTGGGCATTGTGATCGGCATCACGTCGGTGGTGTCGATCTCGGCCATCGGCGAAGGGGCCAAGCGTTATGTGCTCAAGGACATCCAGGCGATTGGCAGCAACACCATCGATATCTTTTCCGGCACCAGTTTTGGCGACAGCCGCGCCTCGGCCATCGAGACCCTGATGCCTTCGGACGTGGACGCGCTGAACCAGCTGTATTACGTCGACAGCGCCACCCCGGTGGTGGGCCGCAACCTGTTGCTGCGCTTTGGCAATATCGACCTGGACGCCCAGGTGAATGGCGTGAGCGACCGTTACTTCAAGGTCAAAGGCTTGAAGATGGAGGCCGGAATCACTTTCAGCGAAAGCGATGCGCGGCGTCAGGCCCAGGTGGTGGTGATCGACCACAACGCGCGCCAGCGCCTGTTCGGCCCGAACGTCGACCCGCTGGGCCAGGTGATCCTGGTGGGCAACCTGCCGTGCACGGTGATCGGGGTGACGGCGGACAACAAGAACATGTTTGCCGCCAGCAAGGCGCTGAACGTGTGGGTGCCTTACGAGACGGCGGCGGGGCGTCTGCTGGGGCAGCGCCATTTGGACAGCATCACCGTGCGGATCAAGGATGGTCAGCCGAGCAAGGTGGTGGAAGACAACGTCAACAAGCTGATGCTGCAACGCCATGGCACCAAGGACTTCTTTACCAACAACCTCGACAGCATCATGCAGACGGTGCAGAAAACCAGCCGCTCCCTGGCGTTGCTGCTGTCGCTGATCGCGGTGATTTCGCTGCTGGTGGGCGGTATCGGGGTGATGAACATCATGTTGGTGTCGGTTACCGAGCGCACCCGTGAAATCGGCATTCGCATGGCGGTGGGGGCACGGCAGTCGGATATCCGCCAGCAGTTTCTGGTGGAGGCGGTGATGGTGTGCCTGATCGGCGGAATGATCGGCATCTCGCTGTCATTCGCCATCGGTTATCTGTTTTCGTTGTTCGTGAAGGAGTGGGAGATGGTGTTTTCCCTGGGCTCGATCATCACGGCGTTTGCCTGTTCGACAATGATCGGCATTGTGTTCGGCTTCGTGCCCGCGCGGAATGCGGCGCGACTGGATCCGATCGAGGCGCTGGCCCGCGATTGATTGCTTCCGGACACTGGAGAGTCAATGTGGGAGCGGGCTCGCTCCCACATTGACTTTTTAGAGTGGCGTGGCCTTAAAGACGGGTGGTTTCGTCGGTGGAATACATCCAGCGCAGCAATGAATGCCGCCCGCTGATCCCCAGCTTGATCGCCGCGCGTTTGAGGTAGCTTTCAATCGTGTTGACCTTCAACGCCAACTGCTCGGCCAACTCCGGCGCGGTGCGTCCGGCCAGCAGGCCCACGCACACCTCCAGCTCACGGTTGGACAGGGTCAGGCCCGACTGCACCAGGCGTTCCTCGATGCGCCGGCGCAGGGTGTCGAGGCCCTGGCTTTGCGGGGTTGTCGTATCGTTTTCGCTGCGGCAGGGCTGCAGGGCGGTGATGTGTTTTTCCACCAGGGGCAACAGCATGGTGGAGAAGTCCTGCAGCATGCTGCGCTCCTGCGGCGAGAAGCTTTGCGACTGGTGCGAGCGATACACCGACAGCACATAACGCACATCGTCCTTGCGGCGGGTCAGGTGCAATTGCGCCGCCGGCTGTTCTTCGCCCATGGCCACTACCGAATCGGTGTAGACCGGGCTGATCTTGCGGCGGGTATGGCCTGCGGAACTCACTTGCAGCTGTGTGATGTGCGTGGCGTCCACTGCCAGTTGTGTGAGGATCAGGTCATGCAGCATACGTGGGAAATGGCGACTGCCAGTGCTGGCGATGACCTTGCCTATATGTGGGAACAGGTGTGAGTTCATCAGTTCGTCCATGAATTTCGAGTGCAGGTATTCAACGTTATAACAACGGGATCTATATAAATAATCAGGCTGAATAACCCACAGTGATAACACGTCCCGTCGGCACGTATGCTAGTACAGCCTGGCGGCAGGATGGGGATCCAATTGCTAAAAAAATAGATTAAAACGACATAACGGCGGTCGGACCTGTCCGACCGCCGTGGCGGGAGAGGGGCGTGCTTGAGCGCTATTTCAATGCGTGGGCGGTGCTCGGCGCACGGCGCGGCGCGGTCCGGGTGCATCTGGCCAGGGCTTGCTGCACGTCGGCCAGCAGGTCGGCGACATCCTCCAGCCCCACCGACAGCCGCACCAACCCTTCACTGATGCCGTGCGCCGCGCGCTCCTGCGGGGTGTAGCTGGAATGGGTCATGCTCGCCGGGTGCTGGGCCAGGGATTCGGCGTCCCCCAGGCTGACGGCGCGGCTGAACAGTTTGAGCGCGTTCATGAAGCGTCGTCCCGTGTCGATGCCGCCCTTGAGTTCGAAGGCGATCATGCCGCCGGGCAGGCGCATCTGCCGCGTGGCCAATTCATACTGCGCGAAAGAACGCAGCCCCGGGTAGATGACCTGAGCCACGGCCGGGTGCGCTTGCAAGGCCTGCGCCACGGCCAGGGCATTGCTGCAATGGCGGTCCATGCGCAGGGCCAGGGTCTTAAGCCCGCGCATCAACAGGGCCGCATCCTGGGGCGACAGCACCGCGCCGGTCAGGTCCTTGAGCCCTTGCAGGCGAATGCGCTGGGCCAGGGCCTGGCTGGCCACGGCGATGCCGGCGGTGATATCGCCATGGCCGCTCAGGTACTTGGTGGCCGAGTGCACCACCACATCGGCGCCCAGGTCCAGGGGGCGTTGCAGGTAGGGCGTGCAGTAGGTGTTGTCGACCACCACGGTGACACCGGGATGGCGATGGGCCCGTTCGGCCACCGCGGCGATATCCACCAGTTGCAGGTTGGGGTTGGCCGGGGTTTCGAAATACACCAGGCGGGTGGCGGGGGAGAGGGCCTGGTCGAGGGCGTCGAGATCGCTGAGGTCGACATGCCGCACGCGGATGCCAAACTCGCCGAGGCCATGGTGCAACAGGGCGAAGGTGCAACCGTAGAGGGTCTGGCTGACGATCACCTCATCGCCCGGGCGCAGCAGGGTCCAGAACGTCGCGGCAATCGCGCCCATGCCGGAACCGAACGCCACGGCGGCCTCGCCGTTCTCCAGGGTCGTCATGCGGGATTCGAGCAGCGCCAGGGTCGGGTTGGAAATACGCGTATAGAAGTGGCCGGCGGCTTCACCGGCAAAACACGCGGCGCCGTATTCGACGGTAGGGAAAGCAAAGGTGGCCGACAGGTAGATCGGCGGCACGAGAGCGCCGTGGTGGTCCTTGGGGTCGTAGCCGTGGTGGATGGCGCGGGTGGAAAAGCCGAAGGCATGCTGTTTATTGTTCATGTAGGACGCTCCTTATTTCCTACAATGCTATGCTCATAACCGCAGATGAACGTTGCCATATGTGCTGCGAAAATCACCTCGGCGGCATGAAAGTCCACAAAAAACAATAAAGAGAGGCAAGCCATGCCCGAGCGGCTGGACCGCACCGACAAAGCCCTGCTGAACGCCCTGCAAGGCAATGCTCGACTGACCGTGGCCGAACTGGCCGAGCACGTGTCCCTGACCACTTCGCCGTGCTGGCGGCGGGTGCGCAACCTGGAAGAGAGCGGGGTGATCAGCGGGTATCAGGCGATTCTGTCGCCCAAGGCGCTGGGCTACGGGGTGACGGCTTTCGTCAGCATCATGATGGAAAGCCATACCCAGGAGATCGCCCGGGCGTTTGAACAGCGCCTGCTGGAAATCCCCGAGATCGTGGCGTGCCACAACGTATCGGGGCGCTATGACTTCCTGCTCGAGGTGGTGGCCAGGGACCTTGAGTCCTTCGGCGAGTTTGCGCGGGAGGTGTTGCAGACCCTGCCTTGCGTCAAGGAGATCTATTCGAGCTTTTCCTACAAGTCGGTGCGGCCGCTGCGGGTGATTCCGCTGCCGGGCTGAGCCCGAAAAGGGCGCGGATTGGCTACCTGTTCTTCGCCGGAATTGGCTATTTCTCCCGAACGGGCCGGTGACTAACCTAGTCACCAATCCCCACTGTTCTGGAGCACTGCCATGCAAGCCCGTACCGATTTCTACGTTGCCTCCCCGGAAGCCATGAAAGCCATGATGGCCGTTGAGGCCGCCGGCAGTAAGCTGTCCATCGAGCTGCCGCTGTTGGAACTGATCCGCCTGCGCGTGTCGCAGATCAACGGCTGTGCCTTCTGCCTCGACATGCACACCACCGATGCGCGCAAGGGCGGCGAGACCGAGCGTCGTCTGGCGACGCTGTCGGCCTGGCGTGAAACCCCGTTCTTCACCCCGCGTGAGCGCGCTGCGCTGGCCTGGGCCGAAAGCCTGACCCTGATCAGCCAGACCCATGCCCCGGACGAAGACTTCGACACCCTGGCCGCCGAGTTCAGCCCCAAGGAACAAGTGGACCTGAGCCTGGCCATCGCTACCATCAACAGCTGGAACCGCCTGGCGATCGGCTTTCGCAAGATGCCCAAGTAACTTCTGAGGCAAGCCTGCTCACCACAGGGCTCTTCGCTGGAGACTTTAGAAGTTGACCGAGGCACTCAACCGGGCCGTCAGCGGCGCGCCCTGGAACAGGTAGTCATCGCCCAGGTATTCGCCCACGTCGCGCCAGTAGCGCTTGTCGAACACATTGTCGACGCTCAGGCGGAACACCGTTTCATAGCCGTCCACTTTGGTGGTGTAGCGGCTGCCCACATTGACCACCGCGTAATCGCCCACTTCCACATTGCCGGTGCGGTCGGCGTACTTCCTGGCGCTGTATTGCATACCGCCCAGCACGGCCAACCCGTTCACCCACGGCAACGCGTAATCGGCATACACACTGGCCCGCAGCTTGGGCACGTTGATTGCCTGGTGCCCTTCATAGTCCGGCGTGCCGCTGCCGGTCACCCGCGCGCGGATCGCGGCCACGCTGGTTGCGACCTGCAGGCGGTCGGTGGCCCAGCCATTGGCCGACAGTTCCAGGCCAGTGTTCTTTTGCTCGCCCTGTTGCACGTAGTCAAATTTACCCGTGCCATCCGGTTTGGCGTACTGGTAAGCCTGGCGCGTCTGGAACACGGCGGCGGCGAAGCTGATGCGGCGCCAGTCGTATTTCACCCCGGCTTCGATCTGGCGTGAGGGGGTAGGGGCCAGGGTTTCGCCGCGGTTGGTGGTTGTCCATGGCGCCTGGCCGCCGAGAGACAGGCCTTTGCTGTAGCTGGTGTACAGCGAGATCGTTTCCACCGGCTTGTAGATCAATGCGGCCTGGGGCAGGAACACGTACTGCTGGGTGTGGCGCGTCTGATCGCCCGTGATGCCGTCGTAAGCTTTTTCATCCAGGCGCACTTCGCGACCACCCAGGATAGTCTGCCACTGCTCGTTGAAACGAATGCGGTCAGTGACGAACAGGCCGTACTGGCGGCTGTCGAGGTTGCGCTGGCGGGCGTTCAGCGGTTTGTCGGTGGGTGTAAAGCTCGGTGCGTCCTGGTGGATATTGCCGCTGCCGATGTATTCGTTCACCGATTCGCGCTTATCGACCACCCGATGAAACGCGCTGGTGCCGAAGGTCAGTTCGTGGCTCAGGCCTGCGGTGTCGAACAGCCCAGTCATGGCGGCCTGCACTTCATCGTCGCGACGGGTGTCGTCGGGGCTGCGGTAGTCGTAGATGTCGTAGTCGCCGGTTGGGCTGAAGGTGGCCGTACCGCAATCCGTCACGTAGAAGCAGCCATAGGCAAACGAACTGTAATCATCAATCACCACCTTGCTGCGCGCCGCGCTGACGCTGCCTTTCCACTGGTCACTGAAACGGTATTCGAACTTGCCGTTGAGGTTCAGGGAGTCGATGCCCACCTGGCGGCCACCGGTCTGGTGCCCGAGCAGTTTTTTCGGGGATGCGTCGTGGGGCACTTCGGTACCGCCCAGCAATTGATAGCCTGGCACCGAGCGCTGTTGCTTGTTCTGGTATTCGGCGTCCAGTTGCAGCACGGCGTCGGGGCTGATGTTCCAGTCGAAGGCCAGGGACACGAAATCCCGCTGGCCGTTGGCGTGTTCCACATAGGCATTGAGGTCTTCGTGGGCCACGTTGGCGCGCAGGCCGAATTGCTGTTCGCTGCCAAACCAGCCGCCCACGTCGGTGGCGACGTAACCGCTGCCCCGGTCATCGGTGGACACCGTCACCGAGCGCACGTCTTCCGGGCGCTTGGTCACGTAGTTGATCACGCCGCCGGGTTCGGAAATCCCGCTTTGCAGGCCGGCCAGGCCCTTGAGCACCTCCACTTGCTGCTTGTTTTCCAGGGCGACGTTCTGTTCGCCGGTGATGGTGCGCCCGTTGATCTTGTAGCTGCTCGCCGCGTTCAGCGAGAAGCCGCGCACCACGAAGTTTTCGTAATAGCCGATCGGCGCGTAGCTGTCGCCCACCGAAGCGTCGTTGCGCAGCACTTCGCTGAGCAGGCGGGCCTGCTGGTCCTTGAGCATGGCGTCGTTGATCACGGTGATCGAGGCCGGGGTATCCAGCAGCGGGGCTTCATTGAAACCGCCGACCGAGGCGGTGTCAGTGCGATAGCCGGACGCGTCCTGGCCCTGGACCTTCACGGCGGGCAATTCCAGCTCGGCTGCCAGGCTGTTGCCGATACCGCCGCTGAGCAGCAGGCCGAGGGCTAAACGTGAAGGAACAGCGGGACGAAAACGCAAAACCATGGGGCGGAGCCTTAGAGCGCGGGGCGGGGGGGCGCATAAGCTAGGTGGATCGACGAGGATTTACAAGTTGTTGAGAGTGGTTCTGTTGCGGCGCAGGGCCAAAGGTGGGAGCTGGCTTGCCTGCGATAGGGGCAGGTCGGGCAGTCCACCTGTCACTGACAGAGCGCCATCGCAGGCAAGCCAGCTCCCACAGGGGGCGTGCACTCTCCAGAGTGATTGCCGTTCAGGTGGAGCGCTTGAGGGTTTCGCTGGGCAACTCCTGGAACAACGCCCGGTAACTGTTGGAAAACCGCCCCAAGTGCCAGAACGACCAGTTCATCGCCACCTCGGCCACGGTGGTGTCGGCGTTGCTCAGCAGCTCGCGACGGGCGCCATTCAAGCGGCGCAGGCGCAGCCATTGTGCCGGGCTCATCCCGGTGTAGGTCTTGAAGCCCTGCTGCAACTGGCGCAGCGGCACTCCGGCAATTCGGGCCAGTTCCAGCAGATTGACGGTTTCGTCCGGCGCATCCGCCGCCCATTCGCCGATGCGTGCCATCAGCAGGCGTTCTTCACTGCGCCGCTGCAGCGAACTGCGGTCCAGGCACACGCAGGCGTTGTCGAGGATGAACAGGCAATCGTCGAGCAGTTGCTGGGTGAGGGCGTCGCGGCTGACGGGGTCGGTGATGGTTTGCAGGCGGGTGAGGGTGCTGCTGAGCCAGCGGATGAACAGCGCGTTCTGCTGGCCGGTCAGCGGCGCCATGAACAGGCCGTCGAGTTTTGCCACGTCCAGGCCATGGCGCTGCACGAATTGCGGCCCGAACACCACCGCCACTTCACGGTAGTTTTCCGGGGTGATCCAGGTGTTGCGGCTTTCGCCGTTGAGCAGGTACAGCGTGTGGTCGCTGTCGTCGAAACAGAACGCCAGCGAGCCGGCGGGTGCATTGAAATGCTGTTCGACGCGGGTGTTCATGCTTTCTTCGTAGACCTCGACCCCTTGCAGGTCGAGGTAGCGGATACGCCCGGCAAAGTGCCCGGGGGACATTTGCTGGTATTGCTGTACCCAACCGGGGGTCGCACTGCATTGAGCGGCCACATCACCGGTGGCGAAGGCCTGTACGCGCAAAGCTGTTGCCTGTGTCATGGGTGATCCGTACGCACTCTATTGGTGCGTTGTGGTCGGTGCAAAGTGGATAGATGCCCTGTGAAGGCTGGCCCAAGATAGACCTCAATGCCCCGGCAGTACAAGCCGGCGCAGCATCCAACCCATGACGAGGTTCCTATGAACGCCCCCTTCGATCAGCTGTCCGCCTGGCTGAAAGAACACAAGATTACCGAAGTCGAATGCGTGATCAGTGATTTGACGGGTATCGCCCGCGGCAAGATTGCGCCCACCAACAAGTTCCTGCATGAGCGAGGCATGCGCCTGCCGGAAAGTGTGTTGCTGCAAACGGTAACCGGGGACTTTGTCGACGACGACATTTACTACGACCTGCTGGACCCGGCCGACATCGACATGGTCTGCCGTCCGGTGTCCCACGCGACCTACGTGGTGCCCTGGGCCATCGAGCCCACCGCCATCGTGATCCACGACACCTTCGACAAGCAGGGCAACCCCATCGAGTTGTCGCCGCGCAATGTGCTGAAAAAGGTCTTGCAGCTGTACACCGACCAAGGCTGGCAGCCGATTGTCGCGCCGGAAATGGAGTTCTACCTGACCCAGCGCTGCGAAGACCCGGACCTGCCGCTGAAAACCCCGATTGGCCGCTCCGGCCGTGCCGAAACCGGGCGCCAGTCGTTCTCCATCGATGCGGCCAACGAATTCGACCCGTTGTTCGAAGACGTCTATGACTGGTGCGAAGCCCAGGGCCTGGACCTCGACACGCTGATCCACGAAGACGGCCCGGCGCAGATGGAAATCAACTTCCGCCACGGCGATGCCCTCGACCTGGCCGACCAGATCACCGTGTTCAAGCGCACCCTGCGCGAGGCCGCGCTCAAGCACAACGTAGCCGCCACCTTCATGGCCAAGCCGGTGGCCGACGAGCCGGGCAGCGCCATGCACCTGCACCAGAGCGTGGTGGAGATCGCCACCGGCAAACCCGTGTTCGTCGATGCCGACGGCAACAAGAGCCCACTGTTCCTGCACCATATCGGCGGCTTGCAGAAGTACATCCCCAAGCTGCTGCCGATGTTTGCGCCCAATGTGAACTCGTTCCGCCGGTTTCTGCCGGACACCTCGGCGCCAGTCAACGTCGAGTGGGGCGAAGAAAACCGCACCGTCGGCCTGCGCGTGCCCACTTCCAGCCCTGATGCGATGCGCGTGGAAAACCGCCTGCCAGGTGCCGACGCCAACCCGTACCTGGCCATTGCGGCGAGTCTGCTGTGTGGCTACCTGGGCATGGTCGAGCAGATCGAGCCCAGTGCCCCGGTGGAAGGCCGCGCCTACGAGCGTCGCAACCTGCGCCTGCCGTTCACCCTCGAAGATGCGTTGGCGCGCATGGAGGATTGCGACACGGTCAAGCGCTACCTGGGCGACAAGTTCGTGCGTGGCTACGTCGCGGTGAAACGCGCCGAGCACGAGAATTTCAAGCGAGTGATCAGTTCCTGGGAGCGTGAGTTCCTGCTGTTGAGCGTCTAAAAAACCAAAAAAAGGGGTGTCGATATGCGTCTCGTGAAAAAGCTTCTCCCGCTGGCCCTGATGGCCGCACTCAGCAGCACCAGCGAAGCGGCACAGACTGTGAGCATCTACAACTGGACCGACTATATCGGCGAGACCACCCTGGCCGACTTCCAGGCCAAGACCGGGATCAAGCCGATCTATGACGTGTTCGACTCCAACGAAACCCTGGAGGGCAAGTTGCTCGCGGGGCGCACCGGGTATGACGTGGTGGTGCCGTCCAACCACTTTCTGGCGCGCCAGGTGAAGGCCGGGGCGTTCCTCAAGCTCGACCGTGCGCAGTTGCCCAACTTCAAGAACCTCGACCCCAAGCTGCTGGCGCTGCTGGAGAAAAACGACCCGGGCAACGCACACTCGGTGCCGTACCTGTGGGGCACCAATGGCATCGGCTACAACGTCGACAAGGTCAAGCAGGTGCTGGGCATCGACCATATCGACTCGTGGGCGGTGTTGTTCGAGCCGGAGAACATCAAGAAGCTCAACCAATGCGGCGTGGCCTTCCTCGATTCGGCGGATGAGCTGTTCCCGGCGATCCTCAACTACCTGGGCAAAGACCCGCGCAGCGAGAATGCCGAGGACTATAAGCAAGCCGAGGCCAAGCTGCTGACGCTGCGGCCCTACATCACTTACTTCCACTCTTCCAAGTACATCTCGGACCTGGCCAACGGCGATATCTGCGTGGCCTTCGGTTATTCCGGCGACGTGTTCCAGGCCGCCAACCGCGCCAAGGAAGCCAAGAACGGCGTGAACATCGCCTATTCGATTCCCAAGGAAGGCTCCAACCTGTGGTTCGACCTGCTGGCGATTCCCGCCGATGCGGGCAACCCGAAAGAAGCCCATGCGTTCATCAACTACCTGCTCGACCCCGAAGTGATCGCCAAGGTCAGCGCCTCGGTGGGCTATGCCAACGCGAACCCGGCGGCCAAGGCGTTCATGGACCCGGAACTGGTGAACAACCCCGAGGTGTATCCACCACAGGCCGTACTCGACAAACTCTACATTTCCACCACGCCCACCCCGGCGACCATGCGCCTGATGACCCGCGCGTGGAGCAAAGTGAAGACCAATAAATGATGCAGTCCAGCGACCACGCCCGGTCCTACTACCGGGCCACGGCCAACGCGATGCCGGAGCGTCCGTCACTGGACGCTGACCTGAGCGCCGATGTGTGTGTGATCGGCGGCGGTTTCACCGGCGTCAACACCGCTATCGAATTGGCCCAGCGCGGGCTCTCTGTGGTCCTGCTGGAGGCCCGGCGCATCGGCTGGGGCGCCAGCGGGCGCAATGGCGGGCAATTGATTCGTGGCATCGGCCATGAGGTGTCGGGGTTTGCCAAGTATGTGGGCAAGGAGGGCGTGCGTTACCTGGAGCAGGCCGGGATCGAGTCGGTGGCCCTGGTGGGCGAGCGTATTCGTGAGCACGCCATCGACTGTGACCTGCGCTGGGGCTATTGCGAACTGGCCAATACACCGGCGCAATTTGCAGCGTTCAAGGGCGAGCAGGCGCACCTGGCGGAACTGGGCTATGCCCATGAAACCCGCCTGGTCGGCCCGCAGGCGTTAGCGCAGGTCGTCGGTTCGACGGTGTATGCCGGTGGCCTGGTGGACATGGGCTCCGGGCATCTGCACCCGCTGAACCTGGTGCTGGGTGAGGCGCAGGTGGCCGAAGCCCTGGGCGTGCGGATCTTCGAGCGCAGCGAAGTGCTGGAACTGCTCCACGGCGACACGGTGCAGGTGCGCTGCGCCGGCGGCACCGTGCGCGCCGCCAGCCTGGTGCTGGCGTGCAACGCGCACCTCGAAGAACTGGAACCGCGCCTGAGCGGCAAGGTACTGCCGGCGGGCAGTTACATCATCGCTACCGAGCCGTTGTCGCCGGCCATGGCCCAGCAATTGATCCCGCAGAACCTGGCGTTGTGCGACCAGAAAGTCGGCCTGGATTATTACCGACTGTCCGCGGACCGACGCCTGCTGTTCGGCGGCGCGTGCCATTACTCCGGCCGCGATCCGGCGGACATCGCCGCCTACATGCGACCGAAAATGCTCAAGGTATTCCCGCAACTGGCCCATACCGCCATCGAGTTCCAGTGGGGCGGGAAGATCGGCATCACCGCCAACCGCTTTCCCCAGGTGGGGCGATTGCAGCAGTATCCCAACGTGTTCTACGCCCAGGGTTACTCAGGCCACGGCTTGAACGTGACCCACTGGTGCGCGCGCCTGCTGGCCGAGGCGATTGATGCCGGGCATAGCCACGGCCTGGATGTTTTCAGCCAGGTGCCACATATGACGTTTCCCGGCGGCAAGGCCTTGCGCTCGCCGCTGCTGGCATTGGGGATGTTGTGGTATCGGTTGCGGGAGTTGATGCATTGAAGCGCCGGGCGTGGCAGGCTGGGCGACGTTTTCCTACGACTTTTGGAGATTTAACGTGCCAACAGCATCCGCAGTAATTGAAATTCCGGTATCCGCTGACAAAGTCTGGGCATTGGTCGGTGGCTTCAACGACTTGCCCAAGTGGCTGCCGTTGATCGCCACGAGCGAACCGAGCGAAGGCGGCCGCCTGCGTCACCTGACGACCGCCGACGGTGGTGAGATCGTGGAGCGTTTGCAGACCTTTGATAACGTGGTGCGCACCTACAGCTACACCATTGAAGAATCACCGTTTCCGGTGAGCGCCTATCTGGCGACGTTGCAGGTTGAAGCGCTGACCGATGCGTCGGCGAAAGTGACTTGGTCGGGGGTGTTCACGCCGGTGGACGGTGTGACGGATGCGGCCGTGGAAGAGCTGTTTGCCGGTGTCTACAAAGGTGGGGTTGAGGCGTTGCGGGCCAATTTCCCGGCCTGATTTGACACACAGCATATCCAATTTGGGAGCTGGCTTGCCTGCGATGGCGGTGGGTCAGCCAGCTCTAGTTGACTGACACGCCGCCATCGCGGGCAAGCCCGCTCCCACAGGGTTTTGTGGTGACTGGATTACTCGGGCATCAGTTGCTGACGGCATTCCAGTACCAACCGCGCGCCGCCGCGCTCGCTGCTGCCCACCTCCAGCTTGAACCCATGCAGGTTGATGATCGCGGCCACGATCGACAGGCCCAAGCCGAACCCGCCTTGCTGGTCGTTTTCATCCACGCGATAGAAACGCTGGAACACCGCATGCCGTTCCGCCGCCGGTATGCCCGGCCCGGAGTCGTGCACTTCGATACGTGTACTGCCGGCGTCATTGAGCCCGCGCAAGATCACGATGCCCCCCGGCGGGGTGAACTTGATCGAGTTGCTCAGCAGGTTGGCCAAGGCTTCGAACAGCAGCGCGCGGTCACCGGTGATCCATGGCAGAGACTCCGGCACTTCGAGCACCAGCTGCATTTCGCCTTCCTCGGCCAGGGGCAGGTAGAAGTCGTGCAGTTCGCGTAGCAGCGGCAACGGGTCCATCACCAGGAAACCCGAGCGACGCTGGTGGTCTTCCAGTTCCGAAATGCGCAACAGCCCGCGAAAACGCGCCATCAGGGTGTCGGTTTCGGCGATGGCGTCGTCCAGTTTCACCGCGTGGGCCGAGTCTTCCTCGGCCTGTTGCTTGATCCGGTACAACTGCGCGCGCAGGCGCGTCAGCGGGGTGCGCAGGTCGTGGGCGATGTTGTCGCACACACCCTTGACCTCATTCATCAGCTTCTCGATACGGTCGAGCATGGCGTTGACGATGGCCGCGAGCATGTCCAGCTCGTCACGCCGATTGGACAGCGGCAAGCGGTGGGTAAGGTCGCCGGCGACGATGGCTTCGGCACTGGCCTGGATACTGCGAATCCGCCGCAACGGGCGTCGGCGCAGCAGGTGCCAGCCGGCGGCGCCGGGAATGATGGTCAGCGACAGTGCCCACAACAGGGCATGCCAGATGATCCGGGTCACGCCGAACAGCGAACCGTTGGCGCGCACCAGCACCAGCCAGCGACCGTCCTCGGTGTGGGTGGCCACAGCGTCGCAGCTGTCTTTGGGCAGTTTGGGGTCGTTGGACTCCACGCAGTTGGCCAGCGCATGGATCTTGCCGTCCAGGGGCAGGTCCGGCGGCACCGTGCGGATCGGCCCGCTCAACGGCTGGAATTGCTCATCGAACAGGCCGTAGGCGTCCACGCCTTTCATGTCGAAGGTCATGCTGGTGGTCAGGGCTTCCACCAGTTCTTCGCCGTCGAAGCGCTGGAACAGGTGCTGGCGCTGCATCAATGAGTGGCGCGACAAGTCACCCAGGTAACCCGACACCTCGTAATACAGCACCCCCATGAGGATGCAGCTCCACGCCACGAACAGCGAACTGTACAGTGCCAGCAAACGGCTGCTGGAAGAACGCCAGCCCTTAGAGGGGTTCAGCAATGACATAGCCGGAGCCTCGTACCGTGCGGATCAGCGGCGTGAGGCCCGGTGGATCGATTTTCTTGCGCAGGCGACCGATGTGCACGTCGATCAGGTTGGTGCCCGGGTCGAAGTGATAACCCCAGACTTCCTCGAAAATCATCATCCGCGAGAGGATTTGCCCGGTGTTGCGCATCAGGAATTCCAGCAGCTTGTATTCGGTGGGCAGCAAGCTCAGTGGCTGCTCGGCGCGGCTGGCTTCGCGGCTGATCAGGTTCAGTTCCAGGTCGGCCACGCGCAGGGCGGTTTCGAATTCCTTGACCGTGCTTTTGCGCCGCAGCAGCACTTCGACGCGGGCGGCCATTTCATCGGAAGCGAACGGCTTGGTCAGGTAGTCGTCACCCCCGGCGCGCAGGCCGCGCACCCGCTCGTCCACATCGGAAAGCGCGCTGATCATCAGAATCGGCGTCGACACGCCGATGGTGCGCAAGGTGGTGACGATGGCCAGGCCATCGAGTTCGGGCAGCATGCGGTCGAGGGTGATCAGATCGTAATCACCACTCACGGCACGGACCAGGCCTTCGCGGCCATTGTCCACCCAATCTACATCCAGTCCATGGCTGCTCAGCTCGGCGACGATCTCGCGGGCCGTTACGGCGTCATCCTCGATGGTCAAAATGCGGGTCATAGGGATTACCTGGTGAGCGATTCACACTAGAAGTGGGGGCATTTTGCCAAGAAATGCCTGAACGCTTCCTAAATAAAACTTCATGTTGGCAAAACCGAGACATTCGGCGAGGAGTGCATAACGCCCGTTCAGGAATGCCATTTCTTGCAAGTTGCATGGTTCGGGTAAGTTCAACTTATCTAACTGTTTGAAATGAAACAAAATTTATTTTTCAGGCGGATGGCACGTCGACTGCACTGTCCCTTCCGAGACATGTAACACCATTTTTCACGCCTGGAGCGAAATAACAATGATCACATCCTCATCCACGCTGCAAGAGTCGAGCGCGCTCTCCGGGGTTTCCTGGGGGGCGATTTTTGCCGGGGCCGCCGCGGCGGCTGCACTGTCCTTGATCCTGGTGTTGCTGGGCGTCGGCCTGGGCTTTTCGGCGGTGTCGCCGTGGGCCAACGACGGCATCAGCGCCAAGGGGCTGGGCATTTCCACGGTTGTGTGGCTGGCCTTCACCCAGATCGTCGCTTCGGGCCTGGGCGGTTACATCGCCGGCCGGCTACAGGTGAAATGGGCGAATATGCACGGTGATGAGGTGTATTTTCGCGACACCGCCCATGGCTTCCTGGCCTGGGCCGTCGCAACCCTGATCACGGCGATGCTGGTCGTTGGCTCGGTCAGCAGCGTGATTGGCGGCGGGGTACAGGCCGGTGCCAGCGTGGCATCCGGCGTGGCCCAGGCTGCCGGCAGCGCGGCGCAGGGTGTTAAAGGCGATGACTTCGGCTATTACGTCGACAGCCTGTTTCGCGATGACCGTCCGGCGGCGGTAAGTGACGACGCCGCCCACGCCGTGGTCGCGCGTATCTTCACCCGCACCCTGGCCAACGACGGCCAACTGGCGCCTGAAGACCGTGCCTACCTGGCCCAGTTGATCAGCCAGCGGACCAACCTCAGCCACGCCGATGCCGAAGCCCGTATCGACAAAGTCTATGGCGATGCCCGCAAAGCCGTCGAAGACGCCAAGCTCAAGGCCAAGCAAGCCGCGGACAGCGCCGCCAAGGTGGCGGCCTACACCTCGCTGTGGACCTTCATCGCCTTGCTGATCGGCGCCTTCTTCGCCAGCTTCGCCGCGACCTTCGGCGGTCGCCGCCGCGATGCGGTGGTGTATGTCGACACCGAACACTACGTCCGTTAATTCAAGGAGAACATCATGCGCTCATTACTGCTGTGGTTCCTCGGGGTGCCGATTCCGGTGATCATCCTGATCGCGATTTTCATGCACTGATCGCGAACTTCATTCGGTAGAAAAATGGGGGAGCCGCTTGGCTCCCCCATTTGTTAATGGCGGCTTAACCCGGCCTTGGCTAGACTCGCGCCCCATGAGCCGCCTGATGCGTTTGATCCTGGTCCTGCTGTTGAGCCTCTCGCTTCCCTTGACCGGGATGGCGGGAGTGCCGTCGAGCACAGAACCCTGCCCGATGAAAATGTCGGACATGCAGGTGATGACCGACATGGGCCCGGACTGCTGCCAGGACGGCGCTGATCACGGCAAGGCCTGCAAGCCCGGGCAGGAGTGCAAGACCGGCGGCCTGCTGCAACTCTCCCTGGCGGCGCTCAAGGCGCCACCGCCCCCCGCCCATCCGCTGCTCGCCCGCGCCACCACTGAATTCATCCCCGACCGCACGCCGTCCGGCGTCTGGCGCCCACCCCGTTCCTGATTGCTGTTGCACCTGAAGACTCATCCCCGCATCGGGATGGCTTGGCTGTGGGCCGTCTGACGCGGCGCACAGCGCAACGGAACAGGACTTTTCAACATGAATGCCTTCTACCTGCGCGCCCTGGTGATGGGCGTGTTGGCGTGGCCGGCGTTGGCGCGTGCGCTGACCCTGGACGACGCCCTGCGCCTGGCGCAACACAACGCACCGTCGCTCGCGGCGGAATCGGCCAAACTGCTCGCCGCGACCCAGTCGGCGATCCCGGCCGGTGAATTGCCCGATCCGAAACTGGTGGTCGGGCTGCAGAACTTTCCCATTGGCGGGCCCAATCGCGGCACGTTGTATGGCGATGACATGACCGAGCAGATGATCGGTATCCAGCAACAAGTGCCCAGCCGCGACAAGCGCCAGGCCCGGGTCGAGTTGGCCGCTGCCACGGTGGAGCGCACCGCAGCCGAGGCCCGTGTCGAGCGCCTGAATGTGCGCCAGGCCACGGCCCAGGCGTGGATTCGCGCTTATGCGGTAGAGCGTAAAGCGGCGCTGTTCAAGGATTTCTACCAGCAGAACCGCCTGCTGCAAGACAGCGTGCGCGCACAGCTGGCCGGTGGCCGTGGCCAGCCCGCCGATGCGGTCATTCCCAGGCAGGAAGCGGCGGAACTGGCCGGGCGTGAAGACGAGCTGACCCAGCAACGCGCCCAGGCCCGCGCGGCGCTCAAGCGCTGGATTGGCCCGGGCGCCGACGAAGCGCCCAGCGGCCAGTTTCCCACCTGGCCGATCGAAGGGCGTTACCGCCTGCACCAGCACCCCGAGCTGCAAGCGTTCGTACCGCGTACCCGCGAGGCTGAGGCGCGTCTGCGCGAAGCCAAGGCGCAGAAGACGTCGGACTGGAGCTGGGAGGTGGACTACCAGCACCGTGGTCGTGAGTACGGCGACATGGTCAGTCTGCAAGTGACGGTCGACCTGCCGATTTTTCCCGGTCGCCGGCAAAACCCTGGGATCGCGGCCAAGCAGGCTGAGCTGGATCAACTGGACGCCGAACGCGAAGCGGTCACCCGCGAGCATACCCAGCAACTGGAGGATGACCTGGCGCAGTACCAGCGCCTGGACCGCGCCGTCCAGCGCAGCCAGGACAGTCTGGTGCCGCTGGCCGAAGAAAAGGTCGCGCTGAGCCTGGCCGGTTATCGGGCCGGCAAGGGGGATCTGCTCACGCTGGTCAGCGCACGGCGTGAGCTGGTCGACGCCCGTTTCCAACAGATCGATGCCATCGAACAGCGCGCCCTGGTCGGCGCGCAGCTGTATTTCGCCTATGGAGAAACGTCCCATGATTAATCGAATCCTGGCATTGGCGCTGTTGGGCGCAGGCATGGGCGCCGGTTACTGGCTGGCGCAGACGCCGGCGCCGGTCGCCGCCGTGGCCGAGAAACCCGCGTTGTACTGGTATGACCCGATGTACCCGCAGCAACAGTTCGACAAACCCGGCAAGTCGCCTTTCATGGATATGCAGTTGGTGCCGCGCTATGCCGACAGTGCGGCGGACAATGCGACCGTGCAGGTCGACCCGCGTGTGGCGCAGAACCTTGGTGTGCGCCTGGCCACGGTGACACGGGGTGTGCTGGCGTCGACGCTGGAGGTGTCGGGCATCCTCGCCTTCAACGACCGTGACGTGGCCGTGGTGCAGGCCCGGGCCAATGGTTTTGTCGAGCGCGTGTATGACCGTGCGCCGGGGGATGTGCTCAAGGCCGGTGCGCCCTTGGTCGATCTGTTGATCCCCGAATGGGCGGCCGCTCAGGAAGAGTTCCTGGCCCTGCGCCGCAGCGCGGATGCCGGTTGGTTGGCAGCGGCACGCCAGCGTTTGCGCCTCAGCGGGATGCCTGCCGGGTTGATTGCGCACATTGAACGAAGCGGTCGTGTGCAAGCCGTGTGGACCGTCACCAGTCCAATCGGCGGCGTGGTGCAAACCCTCGACGTGCGCGAAGGTATGACGATGACGTCGGGGCAGACCCTGGCCCGCCTTGACGGCCTGGACCGCTTGTGGCTGCAGGTCGCCGTGCCGCAGGCCCAAGGCGCGGCATTGACCGTGGGGCAGACGGTTGAAAGCCGCTTCGTCGGGCTGCCGGGACAGGTCTTCAAGGGCAGCGTCACGGCGGTCCTGCCGACGATTGCCGGCGACAGCCGCACCCTCCAGGTTCGCGTCGAACTGCCCAACCCCGATGGCACGTTGCGTCCCGGCATGACGGCCCAGGTACGCCTGGCACACTCCACGGCGCAATCCGTGGTGCAGGTGCCCAGCGAAGCGTTGATCCGTACCGGCAAGCGCGTGCTGGTGATGGTGGCCGAGGCGGGTGGGCATTACCGACCGGTGGACGTCGAGGTCGGGGCCGAGAGCCAGGACATGACGGTTATCCGCAGCGGTTTGCAGGAGGGCCAGCAGGTGGTCGCGTCCGGGCAATTCCTGCTGGACTCTGAAGCCAGTCTGCGCGGGGTTGTGCAGCCATGATCGCCTCGTTGATTCGTTGGTCAGTCGCCAACCGTTTTCTGGTGGTGCTCGCCACCTTGTTTGTCACGGCCTGGGGCGTGTTTGCGCTGCAAAATACGCCGGTCGACGCACTGCCGGATTTGTCGGATGTACAGGTGATCATCCGCACGCCTTACCCCGGGCAGGCGCCGCAGATCGTGGAGAACCAGGTCACGTATCCGCTGACCACCACCTTGCTTTCGGTGCCGGGGGCGAAGACCGTGCGCGGTTTTTCGTTCTTTGGCGACAGCTATGTGTATGTGCTTTTCGATGAGGGCACCGACCTGTACTGGGCGCGCTCGCGGGTGCTGGAGTCCCTCAGCCAGTTGCAGGGGCGTCTGCCCGCTGCGGCCAAGCCGGCGCTGGGCCCGGATGCCACCGGGGTCGGCTGGATCTACCAGTACGCGCTGGTGGACCGCAGCGGTCAGCACGACCTGGCGCAGTTGCGCGCGTTGCAGGACTGGTTCCTCAAGTTCGAACTCAAGACCCTGCCGAATGTGGCCGAAGTCGCCACCATCGGCGGCCAGGTCAAGCAGTACCAGGTGCAGCTCGATCCGCTGGCCCTGGCCAGTCGTGGCATTACCCAGGCGCAGGTCATGGACGCCATCGGCAAGGCCAACCAGGAAGCCGGTGGCTCGGTGCTGAACATGGGCGAGGCCGAGTACATGGTGCGCGCGTCCGGTTACCTGAAAACCCTCGATGATTTTCGCCGCATTCCCCTGCGCCTCGATGCGGGCGATGTGCCCGTCACCCTGGGCGATGTGGCCACCGTGCAACTGGGGCCGGACCTGCGCCGGGGCGTCAGTGAGCTGGACGGCGAAGGCGAGGCGGTGGGCGGTGTGGTGATCCTGCGTAGCGGCAAGAATGCGCGGGCCGCCATTGCTGCCGTCAAGGCCCGGCTTGAGCAACTCAAAAGCAGCCTGCCGCCCGGGGTGCAAATCGTCACCACCTACGACCGCAGCCAACTCATCGACCGTGCCGTGGACAACCTCAGCCATAAACTGCTGGAGGAATTTCTGGTGGTGGCGCTGGTGTGCGGGGTGTTCCTGTGGCATTTGCGCTCCTCGCTGGTGGCGATCATTTCGCTGCCGGTGGGGGTGTTGATCGCGTTTATCGTGATGCGCGCGCAGGGCATCAACGCCAATATCATGTCCCTGGGCGGTATCGCGATTGCCATTGGTGCCATGGTGGACGCGGCGGTGGTGATGATCGAAAACGCCCACAAGAAAATCGAGGCCTGGCACCACGCTCATCCGGGACGCGAACTCAAGGGCGATGAACACTGGAAGGTGATGACCGACGCGGCGGTGGAGGTGGGGCCGGCGCTGTTTTTCTGCCTGTTGATCATCACCCTGTCGTTTATCCCGGTGTTTACCTTGCAGGCGCAGGAAGGCCGGCTGTTCGGCCCGCTGGCTTACACCAAGACCTACGCCATGGCCGCCGCTGCCGGGTTATCTGTCACCCTGGTTCCGGTACTGATGGGCTACTGGATTCGCGGGCGCATCCCCGACGAGCAACGCAACCCGCTCAACCGCGGGCTGATCAGGCTCTATCGACCCGCATTGGAGGTGGTACTGCGCTGGCCGCGCCTGACCCTGTTCGTGGCGTTGCTGGTGATCGCCAGCGCGGTGTGGCCCGTCTCGAAGCTGGGCGGTGAGTTCCTGCCGGCGCTGGATGAGGGGGACTTGCTGTATATGCCCTCGGCGCTGCCGGGCCTGTCCACGCAAACGGCGGGGGAGCTGTTGCAACGCACCGACCGCCTGATCAAAACCGTGCCGGAAGTCGCCCATGTGTTCGGCAAGGCCGGCCGCGCCGAAACCGCCACCGACCCGGCGCCGCTGGAGATGTTCGAGACCACGATCTCGTTCAAGCCCCGTGACCAATGGCGCCCCGGCATGACCCCGGAGCAGTTGGTGAAGGAACTGGACCGCGTGGTACAGGTGCCCGGCTTGACCAATATCTGGATCCCGCCGATCCGCAATCGCATCGACATGCTCGCCACCGGGGTCAAAAGCCCGATTGGCGTGAAAGTCGCCGGCACCGGCCTGGCGCAGATCGATGCGGTGACCCAGGCGGTGGAAAAGGCGGCCAAAGGCGTGCCCGGCGTCAGTTCGGCGTTGGCCGAGCGCTTGACCGGCGGGCGGTACATCGATGTGGACATCGACCGTGCCGCTGCCGGGCAATACGGGCTGAATATCGCCGATGTGCAGTCAATCGTGTCCGGTGCCATCGGTGGAGAAACCCTTGGCGAAACCGTGGAGGGCCTGGCGCGCTTTCCCATCAGCCTGCGTTACGGCAAAGAATGGCGCGACTCGTTGACGGCCTTGAGCGACTTGCCGATCTACACGCCGTCGGGCCGCCAGATCACTCTCGGCACGGTGGCCAGGATCAGGATCAGTGACGGACCGCCCATGCTCAAGAGTGAAAACGCCCGGCCTTCCGGTTGGGTCTATATCGACGTACGCGACCGCGACCTGGCCTCGGTGGTGAAGGATTTGCGCGTGGCGATCAACCAGCAGGTGCACCTGCAACCGGGCATGAGCCTCAGCTATTCGGGGCAGTTCGAGTTTCTGGAACGGGCCAATGAACGGCTCAAGCAGGTGGTGCCGGCGACTTTGCTGATCATCTTCGTGTTGCTGTACCTGACCTTTCGCCGAGCGGATGAGGCACTGCTGATCCTGGCGACCTTGCCGTTCGCATTGACCGGGGGGGTGTGGCTGCTTTACGGGTTGGGTTTCAACCTGTCGGTGGCCACCGGGGTGGGGTTTATCGCGTTGGCCGGGGTGTCGGCGGAGTTCGGCGTGATCATGCTGCTGTACCTGAAGAACGCCTGGGCCGAACGCAACGACCATGAGCTGCTGCTGGCCATCACCGAAGGCGCGGTGCTGCGGGTACGGCCCAAGGCAATGACGGTGGCGGTGATCATTGCCGGGCTGTTGCCGATTCTGTTGGGTGGAGGCACTGGCAGCGAAGTCATGAGCCGCATCGCTGCGCCGATGATCGGCGGCATGCTGACGGCGCCGCTGTTGTCGCTGTTCGTGATTCCGGCGGCGTACTACCTGATGCGTAAAGCCAAACACTAACCCCTTGTAGGAGCTGGCTTGCCTGCGATGGCGGAGTGTCACTCAGCGAATATGC